>DATHSO010000001.1:0-9511 GCA_035464095.1 Candidatus Methylomirabilota bacterium
CGCGCTCCGAATCGATTCGGCCCACCGATCTCGCCGAAGCGGGAATTTGAGCGGGTCCCACTCAGGTTTCCGATGTTACCCCGGGCGGAGGGATTGAAAACCTCCTCTCGGGACCTAGATTGAAGCAAGGGCGCCACCCGCCCAGGAGGCAACTCAGCATGACCGACGTGACCACCCTTCCCGTCATCCCGCTTCGAGAGGCGGTTCTGTTCCCGGGCGTGACCTCGCCCATCGCGGCCGGGCGGCCCGGCACCCTTCGCGCCATCGAGGCCGCGCTGAAGGCCGACGCCAAGAAGATCTTCGTGGTCGCTCAGCGGGAGAATCTCGAGGACATCACCGCCGAGATCCTCTACACCATGGGTACGGTGGCCACCATCGGCCCGGTGCAGCGCGGCCCGTCGGGGATGCGGCTGCTGCTCAACGGCCTCCACCGCGGCGTCGCGATGCGTTACGAGGAGGACGAGGAGTACCTCGTGGCCACCGTCCGCGAGGCCGAGGAGATGCCGCCCCTCGACCCCGAGGCACCGGCCTTCACCGCCCTGTACGCCGAGGCCCGCGAGCGGGCGTCCGAGCTCGGCCGCCGAGCCGGCATGCCCAAGGAGGCGGTGCAGCAGTTCCTCGCCGAGACCAAGGAGCCGGGGCGTTTCGCCGACCTGGTGGCCGGTCACCTCGACCTCAAGCCGACGGAGGCCCAGCGCCTCCTCGAGGGCCTGTCGGTGGAGGAGCGGCTGCGCTCGGTGCTGCTCCACATCCAGAAGCAGATCGACGTCATCGACGCCCAGGAGAGCATCAAGAGCCAGGTCCAGGAGGAGCTCGGCGACCGCCACCGCGAGGCCTTCCTGCGCCAGCAGCTCAAGGCGATCCAGAAGGAGCTTGGCGACGACACCGGCCGCGAGGACCTGGAGGAGCTCAAGGCCAAGCTCGAGGGGCTGCCCCTGCCCGACGCCGCCCGCAAGGAGGTCGACCGCGAGATGTCGCGTCTCGAGCGGATGGGCCCCGAGGGCATGGAGGCCCAGGTCATCCGGACCTACCTCGAGACGATCTGCGAGCTGCCCTGGGCGGAGCGCACCGAGGAGCGCCTGGACATCAACCGGGCCGCCGAGATCCTCGAGGAGGACCACTACGGCCTCGGCGAGGTCAAGGACCGGATCCTCGAGTTCCTGGCGGTGCGGCTCATGCAGCTGAAGAACCAACCGGTCGAGGAAGAGGCCGACGCGGAGGCGACCGAGACATCGGATGAGCGGGACGAGGAGATCACCCCGTCGCCGACCCTGGCGCGCGACGCCAAAAGCCGCAACCCGATCCTGCTCTTCGCCGGCCCTCCGGGGGTCGGCAAGACCTCGGTGGCCCAGTCCATCGCCCGGGCCATGGGCCGCGAGTACGTCCGCATCTCCCTCGGCGGCGTCCGCGACGAGGCCGACATCCGCGGCCACCGGCGGACCTACGTCGGGGCGATGCCCGGCCGGATCATCCACGGCATGAAGCAGGCCGGCAGCCGCAACCCGGTCTTCCTCCTCGACGAGGTCGACAAGCTCGGCGTCTCCTACCAGGGCGACCCGGGCTCGGCCCTG
Source organism: Candidatus Methylomirabilota bacterium (assembly GCA_035464095.1). Lineage (GTDB taxonomy): Bacteria > Acidobacteriota > Thermoanaerobaculia > Thermoanaerobaculales > Sulfomarinibacteraceae > JAHECW01. The sequence continues at coordinate 1,572 of DATHSO010000001.1, forward strand.
CTCGAGGTCCTCGACCCGGCCCAGAACGACACCTTCACCGACCACTACCTGGGCGTGCCCTTCGACCTGTCGGAGGTCCAGTTCATCTGCACCGCGAACTTCCTGCAGAACATCCCCGGCCCGCTCCAGGACCGGATGGAGGTCGTGGAGTTCGCCGGCTACACCGAGAACGAGAAGCTCGAGATCGCCAAGCGCTACCTGGTCCCGCGCCAGGTCAAGCAGACCGGGCTCACCGACGAGCAGATCGCCTTCGACGAGGAGGCGATCCAGGAGGTGATCACCCGCTACACCCGGGAGTCGGGCGTGCGCCAGCTCGAGCGCGAGATCGGGCGCCTCGCCCGCAAGGTGGCGCGCAAGATCGCCGCCGAGGAGATCGAGCGCTACACCGTGGGCCCGGAGCAGGTGGCCGAGCTGCTGGGCCGGCCCAAGGTCCACCCCGAGCACGCCGCCGAGTCGGATCAGATCGGCGTCGCCACCGGCATGTACTACACCCCGGTGGGCGGCGACATCATGTTCGTCGAGGCGTCACCCATGCCCGGCAAGGGCAACCTGGTGCTCACCGGACAGCTCGGCGAGGTCATGAAGGAGTCCGCCCAGGCCGCCTGGAGCTACGCCAAAGCCCACTCGGACACCCTCTTCATCGACCCCCGCGACTTCGAGCAGGACGTCCACATCCACGTCCCCGCCGGCGCCATCCCCAAGGACGGCCCGTCGGCCGGCATCACGATGGCGACCGCCCTGGTCTCGGCCCTGTCCAAGCGGCCGGCCCGCAACGACGTGGCCATGACCGGCGAGATCACTCTCTCCGGCCGGGTGCTGCCCATCGGCGGCGTCAAGGAGAAGGTCCTGGGCGCGGTCCGGGCCGGCATCACGACCATCGTCCTGCCCAAGGACAACGATGCCGACCTCGAGGACCTGCCGGAGGAGATCCGGCAGCGGCTCACCATCCACCTGGTGGACCGACTCGGCGAGGCCCTCGCCCACACCCTGCGGGGCGGCGAGTTCCGGGAGGGCCGGCTCCAGTTCGCCGCGCCCGAGTCGGGCGGCGGCGGCCCGCAGCCCCTACAGCATTAGGCTGCGCTTGAGCGCCAAGCGACTCCCAAGAATGAACGCGGCGGGCTTGGCCCGCCGCGTTCATTCTTGGGAGTTTGTTACAGCACCACGACCTCGTCGATGATCCGCGTCTCCTCACGGGGATCGACAATGAGCTTCGGAGGGCTCTGGAGCGCGAGGTCGTAGGTGACGTCGTCCGCGGTGCGGACCGGCTCGCCGAGGGGATCGAAGACGTGGTTGCCGGCGCCGGCGAAGTCCTCGCCGGGGAAGACCGAGTTGGCAATGCAGCAGCCGAGCACCCAGACGCCGTTCTCGATCGCTCGAGCCTGGAGCAGCGTGCGCCACACCCAGTCCCGCCGCCACGGCCACCACGCCGGCACCACCAGGAGGTCGCAGCGCGCCTCCAGAGCCAGGGCCCGAGCCTGTTCCGGAAAGCGCAGGTCGTTGCAGTTCATCAGGCCGATGGTCAGCCCCCGCCAGCGCAGCGCGACGTAGCGTTCACCGGGCTCCCAGAGCTCGTGCTCGCCGTTGGGCCGGAACAGGTGCACCTTGTCGTAGAAGACCACCTGCTCACCGCCCAACCACACCGTCACACGGTTGCGCCGATCCTCGGAGATCGAGCCGAAGACGAACAGCGCCTCCGGCGCAGCCGCCGAAATCCGCGCGAACCGCGCCCGCACCTCGGCGGGATCGACCGTCCGGGTGTAGCCGGTCATGAACAGCTCCGGAAACACCAGCACTTCCGCCCCGCCCTCGACAGCCCGAACCGCCTCGGCCTCGAAGCGTTCGAGGTTCGACGCCACGTCCAGACACACCCACCGGGAGAGATGCACCGGCATGTCGATTCAGGATACGCGCCGCTCGCTCTTCCTTTCAATTCTCGGTGGGAGTTTCGCGCGCGAAACTCCCACCGAGAATTGAATATGGAAATAATTTTCAAGATTAGCGGTTGTTCCCATTGGGAGGAGCGGCCTTGAGAGTTTCGAAGTCCGAGGAGTACGGTCTGAGGCTGGTGATGAGCCTGGCGACACGCGGTGGGCAGCTGACCATCCGCGAGCTCGCGGAGCTCGAGGACCTGCCCGACACCACGGTCGCCAAGGTCATCGGCCGGCTTCGCCGGGCCGGCCTCGTTGGTGCCGAGCGCGGCCGCAACGGGGGTTACACCCTGACCCGCCCAGCCGAGGAGGTGTCCCTGGCGAGCGTGGTGGCGGCCTTCGAGGACCAGGTCTTCGGCCGCGACTTCTGCGACCGCATGCACCCCGGCGAGGGGCGCTGCGCGCACAGTGCGAGCTGTGGGCTCAAGCCGGTGTGGCACGGCCTGACCGCCGTGATCGGCAATTTTCTCGCCGGCATCACGGTTGCCGACCTGGTCGCCGACGCCACCACCTCCCCCGACTGCGACGGCGAGCTGCTGCCCGTGGTCGCGGCGAGGCGAGGATGAACGACGACGAACCCACCCTTCGGGGTGTCAGGAGAGTGTGAACGATGGCCGACCAGACCAGGATCATCGAGGAGTTCGCGAACCGCGAGTACGAGCACGGCTTCGTCACCGAGGTCGAGCAGGACACCCTGCCCCCCGGTCTCGACGAGGACGTTGTACGGGCGATCTCGGCCAAGAAGTCGGAGCCCGAGTGGATGACCGAGTGGCGCCTCAAGGCCTACCGCCACTGGCTGACCATGACCGAGCCGAGGTGGCCCAACGTCCACTACCCGCCCGTCGACTACCAGGCGATCTCGTACTTCTCGGCGCCCAGGAAGCAGCAGCTCGACAGCCTCGACGAGGTCGACCCCGCGATCCTCGCCACCTACGCCAAGCTCGGCATCCCGCTCGAGGAGCAGAAGGTCCTCGCCGGGGTGGCGGTGGACGCCGTGTTCGACAGTGTGTCGGTGGCCACCACCTTCAAGGACAAGCTCGCCGAGCTCGGCATCGTCTTCTGTTCGTTCTCCGAGGCGCTGCGGGAGCACCCCGAGCTGGTCAGGAAGCACCTCGGCTCGGTGGTCCCGTACACCGACAACTTCTTCGCCACCCTGAACTCGGCGGTGTTCTCCGACGGCTCCTTCGTCTACGTGCCCAAGGGCGTGCGCTGCCCCATGGAGCTGAGCACCTACTTCCGGATCAACGCCCAGAACACCGGCCAGTTCGAGCGCACCCTGATCGTCGCCGACGAGGGCTCCTACGTCAGCTACCTGGAGGGCTGCACCGCCCCCCAGCGGGACGAGAATCAGCTCCACGCCGCGGTGGTCGAGCTCATCGCCCTGGAGGGCGCCCAGATCAAGTACTCCACGGTCCAGAACTGGTACCCGGGCGACCGGGAGACCGGCGCCGGCGGCATCTACAACTTCGTCACCAAGCGTGGCGTCGCCGAGCGGCGGGCCAAGATCTCGTGGACCCAGGTGGAGACCGGCTCGGCGATCACCTGGAAGTACCCGAGCGTGATCCTCAAGGGCGACCACTCGGTGGGCGAGTTCTACTCGGTCGCCCTGACCGCCGGCCGCCAGCAGGCCGACACCGGCACCAAGATGATCCACCTCGGCAACGACACCCGCTCCACCATCATCTCCAAGGGGATCTCGGCGGGTCGCGGCCAGAACACCTACCGGGGCCTGGTCAAGGTGGCCAAACGGGCCGAGAACGCCCGGAACTACTCCCAGTGCGACTCCATGCTCATCGGCGAGAACTGCGGCGCCCACACCTTCCCGTACATCGAGATCTCCAACCCCACCGCCCAGATGGAGCACGAGGCCACGACCTCGAAGATCGGCGAGGACCAGATCTTCTACTGCAACCAGCGCGGCATCGCCACCGAGGACGCCGTGTCGATGATCGTCAACGGCTTCTGCAAGGAAGTGTTCAAGGAGCTGCCCATGGAGTTCGCGGTTGAAGCTCAAAAACTACTCGGGGTTTCCCTCGAGGGAAGTGTTGGATGACCCACTCGTCTTTTTCTTGCCCGTGGTTTTTCTGAAAAACCACGGGCAAGAAAAAGAAGTAGTCATGAATCAAAGGAAAGTGCGATGCTTGAACTCAAGAACCTCCACGTGTCGATCGACGGTAACGAGATCCTCAAGGGCATCGACCTCGAGGTGAAGCCTGGCGAGGTGCACGCCATCATGGGGCCCAACGGCTCCGGCAAGAGCACCCTGGCGAGCGTCCTGGCGGGTCGCGAGGAGTACGAGATCACGGCCGGCGAGATCCGCTTCGACGGCGCCGACCTGACCGAGCTCGACACCGAGACCCGGGCCCGGGAGGGCATCTTCCTCGCTTTCCAGTATCCGGTGGAGATCCCCGGCGTGTCCAACACCTACTTCCTGCGCTCGGCGCTCAACGCCATCCGCAGCCACCGAGGCGAGGCCCCGCTGGACGCCATGGACTTCCTCGCCCTGGTCAAGGACAGGGCGAAGCTGGTCAGACTCGACGAGAAGCTGCTCAAGCGGCCGGTCAACGAGGGCTTCTCGGGCGGCGAGAAGAAGCGCAACGAGATCTTCCACATGGCGGTCCTCGAGCCGCGCCTGGCGATCCTCGACGAGACCGACTCCGGCCTCGACATCGACGCGCTGAAGATCGTCGCCGACGGCGTCAACGCCCTGCGCGACGGCCAGCGCTCGTTCGTCGTGATCACCCACTACCAGCGGCTGCTCAACTACATCGTTCCCGACTTCGTTCACGTTCTGATGGACGGCCGGATCGTTCGCTCCGGCGACCGAGAGCTCGCGCTGGCCCTCGAGGACCAGGGCTACGAGTGGCTCGAGGCCGAGCCCTCGGCCGCCGTCGGGGCGTGAGGACGTGGCCATGCCCGAGCCCGTGACCACTGCCGCCCCGACCTTCGCCTCCTGTCTCGACGCCGGCATCGCCGGCATCGCCGGCATCGCCGGCGAGCCCGGCGAGCCCGGCGAGGTCCTCGCCCTGCGCCTCGAAGCGAGCCGCGCCTTCGCCGCCGCCGGCGTGCCGACACCTAGGCAGGAGGCGTGGCGCTTCACCAACCTCAAGACGCTGGCCGCGACCCCGCACCGCCACGCCGGCCCGGCGACGGTCGAGGTGGCGCGCTGGAACCTCGACGTCGGGCACCGCCTGGTCTTCGTCAACGGCCGCTTCGCCCCGGAGCTGTCCGAGCTCGGCGAGCTGCCCGAGGGCGTCACCGTGCGGCCCCTGGCCGAGGCGCTGCGCACCGAGACCGAGCACGTGACCCGGTTCCTGGGCCGCGGGATCGACCTGGAGCGCCATTCCTTCGCGGCCCTCAACACGGCGGGTTTCGTGGACGGCGCCTTCATCCATCTGGCGCGCGGGGCGGTCGTGGAGCGACCCATCGTGCTCCTCTTCGTGGCGGCGGCTGGCGACGAGCCGACCTGGTCGGCGCCGCGCACCGTCGTCGTCGCCGAGCCCACCTCCCAGGCGACCGTGGTCGAGCACTACGCCTCGGCCGGCGGCGAGACCCTGACCGTGCCCGTGACCGAGCTCCACCTGGAGCCGGCGGCCGTGATCCGCCACGTCCGCCTTCAGGAGGAGAGCCTGGACGCCCGCCACATCGCGCTGCAATCCAGCCGGCTCGACCGGGACGCCCGCCTCGAGTCGGTGGCGGTCACCCTCGGCGCCGCCCTCTCCCGGGTCGACATCGATGCCGTGCTCGACGGCCCGGGCGGGCACGCCACGCTGAACGGCCTGTACCTGGTGGAGGGCTCGCAGCACACCGACACCCAGCTCCAGGTCCGGCACGCGGCGCCCCACTGCACGAGCCACGAGCTCTACAAGGGCATCCTGGACGGCTCGTCCCGAGCCGTCTTCAACGGCCGCATCATCGTCGACCCCGGCGCCCAGAAGACCGACGCCATCCAGTCCAACCGCAACCTGCTGCTGTCCGCCGGCGCCCTGGTCAACTCCAACCCCCAGCTCGAGATCTTCGCCGACGACGTGCGCTGCACCCACGGCTCCACCGTCGGCCGCCTCGACGAGGACGCCGTCTTCTACCTGCGCTCGCGCGGCCTCGACCGGGCCGCCGCCGAGAGCCTGCTGACCTACGCCTTCGCCGCCGAGGTCGTGCAGACGATCCCGGTGGACGCCGTGCGCGAGCGGGTCGAGAACCACCTGGCGGCCTGGCTGCCCCAGGGCGAGCTGGCGAGGGAGGCGTTTTGATGAAGGTGCCAGGTACGGAGTTCCGCAGTTGTGCGGAAACGACCGTGTCCCGCGAGGGGTCCGGGGGGGCACAACTACGTAACTCCGTACCTGGCACCTCCTACGACGTCGAGCGCGTGCGGGCCGACTTCCCGGCTCTCCACCAGGAGGTGCACGGCAGGCCCCTGGTGTACCTGGACAACGCGGCCACCACCCAGAAGCCGCGCGCGGTGATCGACGCGGTGACGCGCTTCTACGAGCGTGACTGCGCCAACGTCCACCGCGGCGTCCACCTGCTCTCCCAGCGCGCCACGGTGGCCTACGAGCGCGCCCGCACCTCGATCAAGAACCACCTCGGCGCCGACGACAGCCGCGAGATCGTCTTCACCCGAGGTACGACCGAGGGCATCAACCTGGTCGCCAGCTCCTTCGTGCGGCCGCGGCTCGGGCCCGGCGACGAGGTCCTGGTCACGGGCATGGAGCACCACTCCAACATCGTCCCCTGGCAGCTGCTCTGCGAGGAGCGCGGCGCGACCCTGAAGGTCGTCCCGATCACCGACTCGGGCGAGCTCGAGCTCGACCGGTACGAGGAGCTGCTGTCCGAGCGGACGAAGATCGTGGGCGTGGTCCATGTCTCCAACGCCCTGGGCACCGTCAACCCCGTGCGCGAGATGATCGAGACCGCCCACGCCCGAGGCGTGCCGGTCCTGGTGGACGGTGCCCAGTCGGTCCCCCACGGCCGGGTCAACGTGCGCGCCCTGGGCTGCGACTTCTACGTCTTCTCGGGCCACAAGACCTACGGCCCCTCTGGGATCGGCGCCCTCTACGGCAAGCGCGAGCACCTGCTCGGCATGGTCCCCTACCAGGGCGGCGGCGACATGATCCTGTCGGTGACCTGGGAGGGCACCCGCTTCGCCGAGCCGCCCCACCGCTTCGAGGCCGGAACGCCCAACATCGAGGGCGCCATCGGCCTCGCCGCCGCCCTCGACTACCTCAACGCGCTCGACCTCGATGCCGTCGCGGCGCACGAGGCCGAGCTGCTGGAAGCGGCCACCGACGCGGTCCTCGCGGTCCCCGGGGTGCGACTGGTGGGCTCCGCCGAGCGGCGCGCCGGCGCCCTGTCCTTCGTCATGGACGGGGTCCACCCCCACGACATCGGCACCATCCTCGACACCGAGGGCGTCGCGGTGCGCGCCGGCCACCACTGCGCCCAACCGGTCATGAAGCGCTTCGGGGTCTCGGCCACGGTGCGGGCGTCGTTCGGGGTCTACAACACCCACCACGAGATCGAGCGGCTGGCGACGGCCCTCGCCAAGGTCAAGGAGGTCTTCGGCTGATGTCGGACATGCGAGAGCTCTACCAGGAGGTCATCCTGGACCACAACCGGCAGCCCCGGAACTGCTACGTCATGACCTGCGCCAACCGCACCGCCGACGGCCACAACCCCCTGTGCGGTGACACCGTCAAGGTCTACCTGCGGATCGAGGACGGCATCATCCGGGAGATCAGCTTCCAGGGCGAAGGCTGCGCCATCTGCACCGCCTCGACCTCCCTCATGACCGAGGCGGTCAAGGGCAAGACCGTAGTGGAGGCCGAGAGGACCTTCGAGGGCTTCCACCACATGCTCACCGGCGTCGCCGAGGAGGAGGGCGTCGAGCTCGGCAAGCTCCAGGTCTTCGAGGGCGTCCGCGAGTACCCCGTGCGCGTCAAGTGCGCCACCCTCGCCTGGCACACCCTCCACGCCGCCATGAAGGACGAGGACGAGGCGGTGACGACGGAGTGA
>DATHSO010000002.1:0-12030 GCA_035464095.1 Candidatus Methylomirabilota bacterium
TACGGCGACTTGACAAACTCGTCCCCGATGCAGCGGTGGCGTGGTTCTTGGCGAGTTTGTCAAGTCGCCGTACCTGGCACCCTCGGAGAGCGTTCGATCCACGGAGCCGGCACATGGGCGCGCAGGGAAGGACCGCGCCTACCACTGGCGCGTCGCCTACGGCTCCGCCGGGGAGGTCGACACCCACCTCAGGCTGCTCGCCGACGCCGGGGCCATCGACCGACGCCACGCCGATGACGCCCGGGGAACCCTTCGACCAGGTCCGAGCCATGACCTGGCGCCTCCTCCACCCGAAGCCGTGACAGCGGCAGCGATCAGCGCCCCAGGGACGCGCGGGTGGGGCGCCTCCCCCGGGACGTGCCAGGGTCGGCATTGTGCCGGCAGCCTTTGGCCTCGAGGCCGCGCGGGCTCGGTGCCTGGCTCTCTTTACGTCCGACGAAAAGGTGTCTGGCACCGCTCCCATCGCGTCCCGGGAAGCTCCCTTCAGCGCGTCATTGCCAGCGGCTGCCGCCCGGTCCGGCGCAGTCAGGCCCGGCGGCGGCCGGTGCCGTCAGACCCCCTCGAGGACGTGGTCGTCGTACTCGATCTCGAAGCGGAGCTTGTGCTTGGCCTCCTCCTGGGCGAGGCTGCGGAAGACCTGCTCGAAGCCGGGGTCGTCGGTGGCGTCGGCGAGCCTGGTGTAGAGCAGGAAGGCGGCCTTCTCGGCCTTCATGGCGTACTGCAGCGCCTCCTGGTAGCTCATGTTGGCGAACGGCTCCGTGTCGGCGAGCTGCTCGGCGATGCCGAGGCTCGCCACCTTCTCGCTCTTGACTGCGGGGACGTCGCCGGCCTTGATCTTGAGCAGGCGGGCCTTGTGGCCCTCCTCTTCCTTGGCGAAGTGGAGGAAGGCCTCGCGCATCCCCGGGCGCTGCACCTTGTCGGCGAGGTCGTAGTACAGGGCGGCCGCCTTCTCCTCGTTGGCGATGGCGTAGTCGAGAATGTCGTCGATGGTCGTCAGATCCACGAGTTCCTCCTTCAATGACGGCGCGAGACGGCGCCGCCCGCCACTTTAACCCGACCGGGAGCTTTGCCGCAAGAACGCCGCAAGGGGAGAGCGGGTCGGGCTTCACCGTCCCGTCGGACCATCGGGGCGAGCCCTCTGGCGAGGTAAATATCAAGAAAATTCCACAAGATACTTGACAAAAACTTAGACAAGACCTAGATTGAGGTCCAGGAGGACGAGATGACCGACACCGCCGCCACCACCGCCTGGGACTTCGACAACGGCCAGCTGCCCTACCGCGACCAGCTGTACAAGACCGCGCTCCGCCTGACCCGCTCCGTCGAGGAGAGCGAGGACCTCCTCCAGGAGACCTACCTCAAGGCCTACCGGCACTACGACCAGTTCACCGAGGGCACCAACCTCAAGGCGTGGCTGTTCCGGATCCTCAAGAACTCGTTCATCAACTCCTACCGCAAGCGCAGGAACCGCCCCCAGATGCTGGACTTCGACGAGCTCAGGGACTCGGGCGAGGGCTTCGAGGAGGCGGTGGCGGTGACGCCGGACCCGGAGCACGACCTGCTGAGCGACGAGCTCGACCACGAGGTCCGTGAGGCGCTCATGGCCCTGCCCCACCACTACCGGATGGCCGTGCTCATGGTCGACCTCCAGGGGCTGAGCTACCAGGAGGTGGCCGACGCCCTGGCCGTGCCCATCGGCACCATCATGTCGCGCCTGTACCGCGGCCGGAAGAAGATCGAGAAGAGCCTGCTCGCCTACGGCCGGCGCACCAACTACATCACCGGCGCGCCGCGGCGGCAGCGCGACCTCGCGGCCGAGGACGCCGCCGCCAGCTGACGGCGATCGGGAGGACGCAGGCCCCCTGCTACCATGGCCCATGGCCGCGACAGCCCTCGTCGCGATCGCGGACCGGCTCAGCTCGGAGGTCGACGATCTCGACTTCGGCGGCCCGGTGTCGTACGTCTACAACCCTCTGTGCTACGCCCGCGACGGTCACATCCGGTACCTCCAGCTGGCCAGCGAGGCCCGGGGCCGGGTGCTCCTGCTGGGGATGAACCCCGGCCCTTGGGGCATGGCCCAGACCGGGGTCCCCTTCGGCGAGGTCGGGGCGGTGCGGGACTGGCTCGGGATCTGCCCCGAGGTCGGCCGTCCGCCCGACGAGCACCCCAAGCGGCCCGTCCGCGGCCTGGCGTGCGACCGCAGCGAGGTCTCGGGGCAGCGGCTGTGGGCCTGGGCGCGCGATCGCTTCGCAACCCCGGAGCGCTTCTTCGAGACCTTCTTCGTGGCCAACTACTGCCCGCTCCAGTTCCTCGAGGCCGGCGGCCGCAACCTGACCCCGGACCGGCTCGCAGCCGACGACCGCGAGCCCCTCTTCGAGGCCTGCGACCGGGCGCTCGACGCTGCCGTGCGGGTCCTCGAGCCGCGGCTGGTGGTGGGGATCGGCAAGTTCGCCGAGGCCCGGGCGCGGGCGGCCCTCGGCGAGAACGGGCCCCCGATCGGAGCCGTCCTCCACCCGAGCCCGGCCTCCCCCGCCGCCAACCGCGGCTGGGCCGAAACCGTCTCGAAGCAGCTCGCCGAGCTCGGGGTGGAGCTGCCCTGAGACCGAGACCCCGTCCCGCCGGCTCGACCGCACTTCCGGTATCCTGACGGGCGCGGAGGTGTCCGTGAACTGGGTCTACACCTGCCCCCACTGCCTGGCCAACCTCAACCCCGAGGCCTCGATCATTGTGCGCGCCGAGCACGGGAGCCGCCGGATCCTGATCGGCCTCCACCCCCAGCCGGGCAACTACGACGTCGACCTCCCCCCCGGCGAGACCATGGAATCGGGCAGCCGCTGGGACCTCAGCTGTCCGGTCTGCGACCACAGCCTGACCTCGGAGCTCAACGACGACCTGTGTGCCCTCGACATGAGCTGCGGCGACGAGCGCCACCGGGTCCACTTCTCGCGCGTCGCCGGCGAGCAGGCGACCTTCGTGGTCAGCGCCGAGGGCATGCTCACCGACCACGGCATCCACACCGATCGGTACCTCGAGCACCTCGTGCACTTGAAGTACATGCGGTAGGAGCCGGGTGCAGGGAGGGTGTTCTTTTCTCGAGCCCGGTTTCGCGGCGAAACCGGGCTCGAAAAAAGAAAATGGTAGCAACTGAATGACCACGATTGCGGTTCTCGTGTCCGGTGGCGTCGACTCGTCGGTGGCTCTGGCCAAGCTCGTCGAGGCCAGCGAGGGAGAGCTCACCGCGTACTACCTGAAGATCTGGCTCGAGGACGAGCTCGCCTTCCTCGGCAGCTGTCCGTGGGAGGAGGACCTCCGGTACCTGCGGGAGGTCTGCGAGCAGCTCGGCGTCCCCCTCGAGGTGGTCTCCCTGCAGCGGGAGTACTGGCAGCTGGTGGTGGCCTCCACCGTCGCCGAGCTCGAGTCCGGCCGGACCCCGAGCCCGGACGTGCTCTGCAACCGGCTGGTCAAGCTCGGCGCCTTCGCCGACCGGGCCGGCCCGTCGGTGGACCGGATCGCCACCGGCCACCACGCGCGGGTCGACCACTCGGGCGAGCGCTCGCGCCTGCTGCGGGGCGTCGACGCGGTCAAGGACCAGAGCTACTTCCTCAGCCAGCTCGAGCAGCACCAGCTCGCGCGCTGCCTGTTCCCCATCGGCCACCTCACCAAGGCCGAGGTCCGCGCCGAGGCCCACCGCCTCGGCCTGGCCAACCGCGACCGACCCGACAGCCAGGGCATCTGCTTCCTGGGCCGGGTCCCCTACGACGCCTTCGTCGAGCACCACCTGGGCCGCCGGCCCGGGGTCATCCGCGACGCCGTCTCCGGCGCCGAGCTGGGACGCCACCGCGGTCTGTGGTTCCACACGATCGGCCAGCGCCGCGGCCTCGGGCTGGGCGGAGGGCCCTGGTACGTGGTCGCCAAGGACCTGGCGAAGGACGAGCTTCTGGTCGCCCACGCCGACGCGGTCAGCCGGTTCCGTCGTGACAGCCTCCGCATCGCTGCACCCAACTGGATCGCCGACCCACCCCACCGCGACCGCCTCGAGCTTCGGATCCGGCACGGCCAGACCCCCGTCGGCTGCCGGGTATCGAGCCTCGACGACGGCGGTCTCGAGGTGGTCATGGACGAGCCCGACGCCGGCATCGCCCCGGGCCAGTTCGCCGTCCTCTACGACGGCGAGGAGTGCCTGGGCGGCGGCGCAATCACGGACTGACCCGGTCCCGCATCAGCGTCCGCGTCAGTGTCCGTGCCCGTGCCCGTGCCCGTGCCCGTGCCCGTGCCCGTGCCCGATGAACGGTAAGCCTTCAGTGGCAGTGGCAGTGGCAGGGTCAGCGGCAGCGGCAGCGACCAGCGGCAGCCACCAGCGGCAGCGGCAGCGGCAGCGCTCCGGCCCGGCACGACGCACTACTCACCACTCACGACGACTCACGACCCACCCCCCCGACACGCCGACGGCCCCGCAAGGGGGAGGCGGGGCCGCCGACAGGAGGAGGTTGCGATGCACCATGAAATACGCCGCAGCTGGAAAGAGGTTACACGCCGCTTCTCGGCCCGCCGGCTCAGTCGTCGTGGAGCCCGAATCGGTGGACCATCTCGTTGAGGGTGGTGGGGCTGAGCTGGAGCAGGCGCGCCGCCTGGCGCTGGACCCCGCCCGCCTGGTGCAGGGCCTGGCGGATGAGCCGGGTCTGGAAGGCCTGCACGGCGAGCCGGAAGTCGAGGCCCCCGGGGGGAATCTCGGTGATCACCGCCTCGTCGGAGGGCCCGGTGCGCAGGGCCTGGGGCAGCTCGTCGAGCTCGATGGTGTTGCCGCGGCTCAGCACCACCGCCCGCTCGACGGCGTTCTCGAGCTCGCGGACGTTGCCCGGCCAGGCGTAGTCGGTGAGGGCGTCCACCGCGTCGGGGGAGAAGGCGACCACATCGCGGTTGTTCTCCTCGGCGTACTTGCGCAGGAAGTGGAAGATCAGCAGCGGGATGTCCTCGCGCCGCTCCCGCAGCGGCGGCAGCTCGATGGTGATGACGTTGAGGCGGTAGTACAGGTCCTCGCGCAGCCGGCCCTCCTGGACCTCGGCCCACAGGTCGACGTTGGTCGCGGCCACCAGGCGCACGTCCACCGGGCGGGCTTCGACCCCGCCGACCCGCCGGATCTCCCGCTCCTGGATCACCCGCAGCAGCTTGGTCTGGGTGTCGAGGCTGATGGTGCCGACCTCGTCGAGGAAGAGGGTTCCCTCGTGGGCGGCCTCGAACAGGCCCTTGCGGCTCGACACCGCGCCGGTGAAGGCGCCCTTGACGTAGCCGAACAGGGTCGACTCGAGAAGCTCGGAGGGGATCGCGCTGGTGTGGACCGGCACGAAGGGCCTGCCGCTGCGCGGGCTCAGCCGGTGCACGGCGCGCGCCACCAGCTCCTTGCCGGTGCCCGACTCGCCGGTGATGAGGATGTTGGAGCGCGCCGGCGCCGCCCGGCGAACCAGCTCGAACACCTCCTGCATCCGGCGGCTGGTGCCGACGATCTCGCCCATCCCCTCGAGGCGGCTGCGCAGGAGCAGGTTCTCCACCTGGAGCCGGCGCCGCTCGGCCGCCCGCCGCACCAGGTGCAGCACCTCCTCGTTCTTGAACGGCTTGGGCACGTAGTGGAAGGCGCCCAGCCGCATGGCCTCGATGGCCGACTCCACCGACGAGTAGGCGGTGATCACCACCACCGGCAGCTGCGGGTCGTGGGTCTTGATCTCGGGCAGCAGCTCGAGGCCGGGGCGGTCGGGGAGCATCAGGTCGAGCAGGACGACGTCGAACTCCTCGTCGTGGAGCAGCTCCAAGCCGGCGGCGGCGGAGGTGGCGCCGTGGACGTCGAAGCCGGCGCCGCGCAGGAGGGTTCCGAGCACGTCCTGCAGGACGGGCTCGTCGTCGATCACGAGGACGCTGCCGACTGCTTCCATCGTCGCAGTCGCACGGTGGCTCGGGCGCCGCCACCGGCGAGGTTCTCGAGGCTGACCTCCCCTCCGAGATTGGCGATCATATCACGCGTGATGGCGAGGCCCAGGCCGGTGCCGCCGCGGTCGTTCTTGGTGGTGAAGAAGGGCTCGAAGACCCGCTCGAGATCGCCGTCGTCGATCCCCGGCCCGCGGTCGTCCACCCGGACCTCGGCCCAGTCGCCGTCGACGCCGACGCTCATCCGCACGCTGCCGTCGGGGTCCGAGGCCTCGATGGCGTTGCGCACCAGGTTGCTCACCGCCAGCTCCACCGGACCGGGGGCGCCCCACGCCATCACCGACCGGTCGGCGTCGATCTCGAGACGCCTGGCAGCACCCAGGGAGCGCGACGCTTCAAGGGCCGCGCTGCGCGCCACCTGGGCGAGGTCGATCACCGCGGCATCCTCGCGGCCGCCCCGGATCGCCTCCCTCAGGTTCGAGACGATCCGCGACACCCGGAAGCTCTGGTCGACGAGCTTGGAGACCAGGGCCGCCCGCGGGTCGCTGTCGGGGGTGAGCTCGCCGAGCATCTGGGCGAAGGACGAGATCCCGGTGAGGGGGGTGTTGATCTCGTGGGCGAGGCCCGAGGCGAGCCGGCCCAGGGCCGCCAGCCGCTCCTGCTCCCGGATCCGGTCCTGGAGCTGGCGCAGCTCGGTGACGTCCTGCAGCACCACCACCCGGCCGTTGAAGGTGCCGCTGTCGAGCTCGAGCATGGACACCGCCAGGATCACCCGCCGCTCCGGCCGGCCCCGGGTCCTGGCCTCGGCGTTGGCCGCCTGCAGCGGCAGCGAGTCCCGCCAGCTCTCGGGCAGCTCCACCAGGGTGTCCAGGGCCACCGACACCAGCTCCCGGGCCTCGACCCCGAAGATGCCCGCCGCCTGGCTGTTGGCCGACAGGATGCGGCCTGCTGCGTCGCACACCAGGATCGCCGCCGCCGAGGACTCGATGATCCGCTGGGTGTTGGCGTGCAGGATCCGGTACTCCTCGGCCTGGCGCCGCAGGTCGTCCAGGTAGCGGGCGCTCTCCAGCGCCACCGCCGCCTGGGCGGTGAAGGCCTCCACCACCTCCTGGGCCTCGCTACCGAGCGGGAAGAGGCCACGGCGCAGCCCGAGGTACAGCAGTCCGTGAGCAGTGTCGACCCGTTGCAGCACCAGGCGCACCTTGTAGCCGCCGGCGGCCAGGGCGGACTCCTGGGGAGCCGGGAAGGGCTCGCGGACGATGGCCTCGGGCAGGCGCTCGGGGACGTGGCTGCCGCCCGAGCTGACCCGACTGAAGCCGCCGTCGCCCACCCGGAGGTAGGTCGCAACCAGGTCGAAGTCGAGGCCGTCGCGCAGGGTCTCCGCCAGGCGGCCGAGGAGCTCGCGCGGGTCGGTGACCTGGGCCAGCTCGCGCGCGGCGTGGGTCAGCAGCCACTGGGGCGGACGCCGGCCGTGGTAGAGCCAGTGCTCGAGGAAGGTCCCCACCCGCGCCCGCATGGGCTGCAGCAGGACCACCAGCAGGACGCCGGTGGCGAAGGCGATCAGGTTGCGCAGTGAGCCGAAACCGCTGGCATAGTTGACCAGCAGGTGGTTGGTGAGGGCGAAGCCGAAGCCGCCGATGACCAGGACCAGGGTCGCCGACAGGGCGTCCCGGGCGATCGGCTCGAGATCCCACAGCTGGTACTCGAGGAGGGCGGCCACCAGCGCCAGGGGCAGGGTGGCCATGGGCAGCACCATCATCCACGAGAAGGGGTCGAACTCGATGCCGAGTTGGCGCGGAATCCGCACCAGGGCCATCCACGGCACCAGCCCCACGAAAAGGCCCAGGGCCGCCCACTCGATCTGCCGGCGAACCCGGGCGTCACGCGACGCCTGCCACCAGCGCACCACGTGCAGGACGATGCCGGCCGCCAGCGTCAGGGAGAAGAGCACCCGGAGCACCGACGCCACCACCGGCCACCAGCCTTCGGCGTTGGCGACCGCGGCGGTGGTGCCGGCTCCCAGGACGACCAGGACGGCGGCCACGTCCAGGGCCCGCATCGAGGTCCGGCGCCCGGGGAAGATGATGAAGAAGCGGGCGATCAGGAAGGGCAGGGCCGCACCGGCCATGCGGTGCAGGGCCTGAAGGCCGACCTCCGAGGCCGCGATCCGGCTCGGCACCGCACCCAGGATCAGCGACGACACCGCGATCAGGAGCAGCACCGCCGACTCGCGGCGCTCGGTCTTCCAGACCGCGAACAGGGCGCACACCAGCCCGAACAGGCCCACCGAGGTCCGGGCCAGGTAGACCGGCTCGATGGCCGGCGGGGGCGGCCTGTAGTCGATCTCGGTGCGGTTGCCGTCCCGGCCGCGGATTTCGAGCCGGTGGAGGTCGCCGCCGGCCAGGAGAAAGGCGGGGTCCTCGAGCCGCTCGACTTCGAGGGTGTCCACCGAGATGATGGCGTCGCCGGGCCGCAGGCCGGCCGCGGCGGCCGACGACCCCGGGGGGACCGAGTCGACGACGATCTCACCGCGAACCCAGCTGACGGGGAAGTCGAGGCGGTAGAAGCTGTGGACGGTGCGGATCAACGACCAGCCCGCGACCACGACGGTGGCCGCGGCGATCAGGGACAGCAGCAGGCGACGGGTGACCACCCATCCAGTATAGGCAAGGGACCGGTTTTTCAGAGCCCGGCCGCGCGGGCTCTAGCCGAGGCCGCTGACCTTGTAGTCGACGTCGGTTTCGAGGATGTCCGCGAGCATCAGGTCGCGCACCTCGAGGGCGATCCGGCCGCGGCTGTAGGGCAGGCGCTCGGCGATGGCGCCCCAGCCCAGGGGCCGGCTCGCGACCTGGGCCAGGATGAGCTCGACGATCCGGGTCGTCTCGTCCGGCATCCGGCCGGTGTGGCGGAGCACCGCTCCCGGGGGGACCTCGTCGGCGAAGCGCTTGAACTCGTCCTGGATCCTGACCGCTTCGAACAGCAGCGGCTGCAGGTGGTGGGAGGCCTCGGTCTCCCGCTGGGTTCCGATGCTCGAGAAGCGGAAGGTCCCGGCCTCGGGGGGGGAGACCATGATCTCGATGAACGCCTCCTCGCCCGACAGGGTCCCGCACAGGATCGGCCCGACCCGACGGTTTCGGGTGTAGATGGCCCCGAAGGTGTCGCCGTTGGCGTCCCGGATCTCCACCACCCCGTTGGACCCGGACTCGACCACCGTCTGCAGGATGGTGGGCAGGTCGAAGTGGTCGAGCATGCCGCCGAGGTTGCTCGATCCCCGGGAGTCGAGGCTCGCGAAGGTGCCCTCGAGGCGGCGGGCGATGTTCTGGAGGTAGTTGAGGCTGAAGTCGCGGGACTCGTAGACCAGACGCAGCACCAGCGGCCGGGCCCAGCCGATGGTGGAGCCGCCCTCGGGGAAGGCCGCCTGGCTCCTGAAGGCGGTGCCGGTGATGACCTTGCTCTCGCCCAGCACCGCGCCGGGGCCCACGTAGGCGACCGGCTTGAGGCCCTCCCCCTCCTCGATCTCGCGGCTGATCTCCACCACCCCGTCGAGGATCAGGTAGAGGGCGCCCGCCGGCTGCTTGGGCCGGAACAGCACCTCGCCGGCGCCGTGCAGCACCACCCGGCCGTGCCCCGCCAGGGAGGCTCGGACGTCCGGCGACATGCTCTTGAAGAACGGGCTGTCGGCGATGGCCCGGTTCAGGTCCTCGTGTCGCATCTGGGTCATTATCCCACCGCTCGAGGTCAACCCCAACCTCGTCGCCGCGGCGGCCCGGTCCGTATCGGGCTAGAATTGAGCCGTGGAGTCGACCCCGGAAGAGAGGGTGTTCCAGCTCGTTCTCACCGAGGAGCTGCGACGACCCGAGTTCCTCACCCCCGACGAGGTGACGGGGGGCTGGCGCGGCCTGTTTCCCAACCTGGCGGCCTGCCTGCCGGTCCCGTACCCGATCTACGGTCACGACGAGGAGCGGGTGGTCACCTACGGCTACCCGGTGCTGCGGTCGGACGGGATCCGCCAGCTCGAGCGCGCCCTCGACAGCCTGGTCAACGCCGAGGTCGAGTACCGGCTCGTCGCCGAGAGGGAGGGCGCCGCCGACAAGCGGCCGGTCGTGGCGGAGCGCGATCGCCTCCACCGGTCCCTGTCCCTGATCCTCGAGAACGTCTTCATGAACGACTACGGACGCGGGCTGGCGGAGGTCTTCCTCCTCTTCCTGTCGTCCGAGGTCGTGCGCGCGGTCTCCCAGGTACCGCGACTGGTCCGGATGGCGGACCGCAGCGTCGGCGACGAGGCAGCCTGCCGGCTCCGTCAAGCGGTCGCCGAGGTCCTGGGGGGCCTGATCCAGCGCGCTGCCCACGCGGCCTCGGACCGCCTGCGCAGCCTCGCGCAGGTGCGGCTCGCGCCGAGGATCACGCCCCTGCTCGGGGTCATCTGCGCCGACCAGCTCCTCCTCACCGAGAGCCGCCCGACCCTGGAGATGAGCTCGTTGGACGGCTACCTCCGGACCCGCTTCCGCACCGACGCCGAGACCCTCGCCGCCACCCTCGAGCACGCGGTCGGCCGCCTCAGCCAGCTCATGGTCCGGCGCTCGGAGCTGGGCGAGCTGCTCGCCCTCGCCGCCGGCACCGGCATCGACCTGACGACCTCGCGGACCCTGCTCGAGCCGCGCCTGCTCAAGGCCCTCGGCCGGGCCGACCTGCTCGCCGCCATCGGGCTGTCGAAGACCCAGGCCGCGGTCTGCCGCGACCTCGGCCTGACCCTCAAGCGCTTCGAGCTGCTCGCCGCTCTGCGCCGCCGGATCGTGCCCACCACCCGGCGCGGCAACCAGGTCACGATATCCGAGCCCGGCTCGCGCGGGGTCCTCGCTCCCACCACCCGCCCCTTCGACTTCACCACGCCCGGAGTGGTGGACACGTCGGTGCGTCGCTTCGGGCTGGTCTACGACCTCACCAACTTCACCGCCCTGCTCGAGGACGTCCGCAAGGCCGGCCGGCTGGCCGAGGAGAAGGCCCTCCAGTTCATGTACGTCTTCCAGAACCGGCTCGAGGAGGTCCGCCGCGACCACCGGCTCATCTTCGAGAAGTTCCTCGGCGACGGCGCCTTCTACTCGTCCCGGCGGGCGCTGCGCCTGCTCGCCGCGGCCTGCGAGATCCAACGCGCCTACGACGGCCTCCGGCGCAGCGGCTTCCCCTTCGACCAGGGCATCCGGATGGCCCTCAACCACGCCGTCTACCGGCTGCTGCCGATGCTCGACAGCGACCGCGAGATCCGGCGCTTCGAGTTCTTCGGCCACGGCATCGTCGAGCTCGCCCGGCTGACCACCGGCAAGAGCACCCGCGAGGTCGCCGAGATCGCCGAGCTCCTGGTCCACTCGGGCTACGACAACGCCGAGGTGGAGCGCTTCCTGGCCCCGGTGGCGGCGGCCCGGAGCGCCGCCGCGTCGGCAACCGGGACCCGACGCTATGGTGCCGCCATCGACGCCCACGGCGAGCTCGTCAACGAGGGCATCGTCCTCACCCTGACCTTCCTCGAGCACCTCGAGGCGGAGCTCGAGATCCCGTCCTTCACCGAGGTCGCCGAGCACGGCGTCCGCTGGCTGCTCTTCCCCCTCGACCCCGAGCGGCCGGGGCCCTTCCAGGTCGGCCTGCGCTACCTCGGCGTCGCCCGCCTCAAGGGCCTGGCGCCCATGGAGCTGGCCGAGGCCGCGGTCTGGACCGAGATCCCGGCCGAGGCCCGCAGTCTCGCCGGCGACACCTCCCTGATCGAGATGCTGCGCCGGATGGGCCAAGCGGGAGGGGGCCTCGACGATCGCGAGGGCGGTGGCGCCACCATCGACGAGGATCTGGTGGTGCTGTCCTACCTGGAGCCGGACGGCACCCGCCAGTGGGTCTTCGGCCGCCACCGCGCCAGCGACGACGTGCTCCTCCAGGCGATCCAGATGCCCATGCAGATCCCGACCCTCGCCGACGACGAGCCGGTGGAGACCTGGCTGTTCCGCAACCGCTACGAGCTCGAGCGCCTCTACCTGGGGGTCCGGCGCAGCGACCCCGGCATCACCGTCCAGCTCGCCCCCCTGCGCCGGCTCTCAGGTTACGTGGGCTGCTTCCTGGCAGCGCCGCACA
>DATHSO010000003.1:0-10806 GCA_035464095.1 Candidatus Methylomirabilota bacterium
GCGGCTGACGCCGCCGGCCCGGGCGCGGGTTGTGGTGCGCGCGGCTCGCTCTCGAGGTCCGATTGAGCTTAGGGATCCCGCCGCGCCATCCCATCGCCGGCGAGCCGCCGGCGCCACAAATCCATCCTGACGCTGCCCCTGCCGCCGCCTCAGGTCCGGGTCCGGGTGCGGGTGCGGGTCGCGGAGGTCAGGCGGCGGTGAACAGCCCCTCGAAGCGGTCGAGGCAGCTCGACCAGCCCCGCTCGTGGTCGGCGGCCGCCTCCTCGCTTGGCAGGCCTTCGTGGCGCATGACGACCTCGGTGCCGCCGTCGTCGTCGGTGAACTCGACGGTGATGAGCGTCTCCCCCACCGCGTGCGCCTCCTCCCGCCAGTCCCAGGTGTAGCTGACCCGCCTCGGCGGCTCGACCTCCCGGTACTCCCCCTCGGCCGTGAAGGTCTCGCCGTCCTCGTTGCGCATGGTCAGCCGGAGGCGCCCCCCGACGCTGACATCCGCCTCGTAGCTCGGCACATCCATGCCCTCGGGGGCCGACCAGGAGCGCGCGATCTCGGGGTCGGTCCAGGCCTTGAAGGCGGTCTCCGGGTCGGCTCGGACCCAACGGGTCAGGCACAGCGAGTGGTCGTTTCCGGCCATGGCGGTCCCCTTTCGCGGTCGCGGGTGCAGTGACCCGACCATGGGCACTCCGCGACCGGATGTCAAGACCGGCTTGCGTCCGGCCCGCGGCTCGGGCACAGTGGAGCCACCTCATGGGATGACCGACGCCAAGCGCATCGTGATCGGCCTCGACGGCACCTGGCAGAGCCCGTACCGGTTGCGCCAGCGCGACGACGGCAGCCGGGTGCTCAAGCCGACCAACGTCCTCAAGCTGTGCCGGGCGGTCGTGCCCGCCGACCCCGGCGACGGCCGGCCCCAGCTCACCTTCTACGACGCCGGCCTCGGCGCGCTGGTGCGCTACCCCGGCCCCGCCAACCGCACCCGCTGCCTCCTCGACCGCCTGCTCGGCGGCCTCTGGGGCGCCGGCTTCGAGGCCGGGGTCGAGGACGCCTTCCGCTTCCTGGTCCACAACCACCGCCCCGGCGACCGGGTCTTCGTTGTCGGCTACAGCCGGGGCGCCGCCCAGGCCCGGGCCCTGACCCACTTCCTGGACTGGCTCGGGGGGGTGCCCGCCAAGGCCGACGCCTACTTCGGCCCCCTGCTCTTCCTGCACTGGGTGCGGACCCGCGGCCGCGGCCGTCCGGACGAGGTCGCCACCTCCGACGGCCGCCGTCCCGACCTCCCCGTCGAGCCGGTGGCGGTGGAGCTGCTCGGCGTCTGGGACACGGTGGCGGCCCTGGGCTCGCGGCTGCGCGCCGCTGCCGGCGGCTCGAGCCGGCACTGGTCCTACCTGGTGCGCGACACCCCCGCGGCCTGTGTCCGCCACGCCCGCCACGCCCTCGCCGTCGACGAGCGCCGCTTCGACTTCAAGCCGGAGCTGTGGCGGGACCACGCCCCGGGCCGGACCCTCGAGCAGCGCTGGTTCGCCGGCAGCCACGCCAACGTCGGCGGCGGCTCGGTCCACGACGGCCTCGCCAACGTCTCCCTGCGCTGGCTCCTGGGCGAGGCCGAGGCCCTGGGCCTCGCCGTGGACCGCGACTTCATCCGCCCCTACAACCCCTACCCCCAGGACCGGCTCTACCCCTCGGTGAGCCTCGCCTACCGGGCCGCCGAGCTGCTGCGCCTGCGCCCCGGCGGCGGCCGGCGGTCGCTGCTCGGCCACCCGGAGCCGGCCGGCCACGTCCTCGACCGGTCGGTGATCCACCGCCTGCGCTCGGACCCCGCCGACCACGCCCGTCTCGAGCGCTACCGGCCCCCGAACGTCCTCGAGCTTCTCGCCGCCCAGCCGAACCTCGACGCCTACCTGGCCGGCCTCGGCCTCGACCCTGCCGACACCCGGCTGCCCCCCGACGTCACCGCCGCCATCTGGCGGCTGAGGAGGCCGACGTGACCGCCGACCGCTACGCCGCCGCCATCTCCCGTGGCCTCGACGCCGCCCTCGGCCGGGCCGAGCCCGCCCGCTGGGACGCCGACCGCGACCGTGTGGCCGTGATCTCGGACCTGCACCGCGGCGCCGGCGACCACGCCGACGACTTCCGGCGGGCGGCGCCGACCTACCGGCGCGCCCTGGAGTTCTACCTCGACGCCGGCTACCGGCTGGTGCAGCTCGGCGACGCCGAGGAACTGTGGGAGAGCTGGCCGGGCCGCGTGGTCGCGACCTACCGCGAGCTGCTCGAGCTCGAGGCCCGCTTCTCCGAGCCCGGCGCCGGCGGCCTCGACAAGCTCTGGGGCAACCACGACGACCTCTGGCAGTACCCCGACCAGGTGGCGAAGCACCTCGGGCCAACCCTCGGCGAGCTCCCGGTGCCCGAGGCCCTCGACGTCGAGGTCACCGCCGACGGCGCCCCCCTCGGCCGGCTCTTCCTGGTCCACGGCCACCAGGGCACCGGGCCCAGCGACCGCTGGGGCGGCATCAGCCGGGTCGTCGTGCGCTGGGTCTGGCGGCCCGTCCAGCGCCTGCTCAAGGTGACGCTCAACACCCCCGCCACCGACTTCGGAATCCGCGACCGCCACGACCGCGCCATGTTCGAGTGGGCCGCGGCCCGCGGCGACCTGGTGCTCGTCGCCGGCCACACCCACAACCCGGTCTTCACCTCGACGGCCCACGTCGGCGCCCTGAAGCAGGTTCGCGACGACCTCGCCGACTCCGAGCCCGGCTCCGACGACGCCCGGCACGCCCGGCGCGCCGTCGAGCAGGCCCGCGACGGTGCCCTGGCGGGCGACGGCGGCGGCGGCCGGCCGGGCTGCTACTTCAACGCCGGCTGCGCCTGCTTCTCCAACGGCGACGTCACCGGCATCGAGCTCGCCGACGGCGAGATCCGGCTGGTGCGCTGGTCGGCCGGCGCCGCCGGCCCCGGCGACCGGGTCCTCGAGGCGCGCGACCTCGCCGGGGTCTTCGCCGCCCTCGGCACCCCGGGAGGAACGCCGTGACCATCCCCGACCGCATCCGCCGCCTCCACGCCGAGGCGCTGGTCATCGACGGCCACGTCCACCCGCCGCTGAAGACCCTGCTCTTCCACAGCAACCTGGCGAAGGCCCACCGCAGCGGCGGCTCCTTCAACCCCTTCACCACCCGGGTCGACCTGCCCAAGGCCGTCGCCGGCTGCGTCGACGCCCTCGTCGCCGTCACCTACCTGCCCGAGCCCGGGCTGCTCGAGGACTGCGCCGTCCTGCGCCTGCTCGCCCGCTTCGCGCCGCGCCGGATCCGCCGCCTGTTCACCGGCGACGCCCTGCAGCACACCCTGGGCCTGCTCGCCGACTTCGAGAGCGCGCTCGCCTGGGCCAACGCCGAGGGCCGCGAGCTCGCCCGTCCGGTGCGCTCCACCGACGCCCTGCTGCGCGCCGTCGACGACGGCGTCATCGCCGTGGTCCACGCCGTCGAGGGCGGCCACAGCCTGGGCGGGCAGCCCGATGGGATCGCGGTGCTCGCCGAGCGCGGGGTCGCCATGCTCACCCTGGCCCACTTCTATCCCAACGAGGTGGCCTCGCCGGTGCACGGCATCCCGCCGTCGATGCGCCGCTTCGGCTGCTTCAAGACGCCCAAGGACCTGTCGGCCGGCCTCGGTCCCATCGGGCCGCAGGTGGTCGAGGAGATGGTCCGCCGGCGCATGCTCGTCGACCTCACCCACTGCACCCCGACGGCGCGCGCCCAGGTCTACGACATCGTCGGCCGCCGCCGGCCCCTGGTCTTCTCCCACGTCGGGGTCCAGCCCCTGGCCGACGACCCCATGAGCCCGACCACCGCCGAGATCCGCACCGTCGCCGACGGCGGCGGGGTCATCGGCGTCATCCTCATGAACGAGTGGCTCGGCGCCCGCCCCCACGGCAACGGCCTCGACCACGTGGTCGCCACCGTGCGCGAGATCGCCGCAGTCGGCGGCATCGACACCGTCGCCATCGGCTCCGACCTCGACGGCTTCACCGACCCGCCCGACGACCTGCCCGACATCTCGCGCCTGCCCCGCGTCACCGAGGCCCTCGACCTGGCGGGCCTGAGCTCCGGCGAGATCGAGAAGGTCCTCGGCCGGAACTGGGAGCGGGTGCTCCGCGACGGGTGGCGGTAGCCTCGCTCTGGGACGGGAACGTCGGGGACGGAGGGCCAACGAGCTGGGTGCAGCCCTCGGCAAGAAGGCGGACACGATCAGCTGTCTTGCCCGCGAAGGCATCAGGCAGCGTCTCGAAGATGGAGGTTTCGCGAGACGCTACGAAGCTCTCGATCAGGCGATGATCGGCAATCCCCCGTGGTGGGCTGTCGCGATGCTCCGCATAACTGCGTAACTCCGTACCTTGCACCTATGCACCTCTGCTCCGGGCCTGGTCGCAATGCGACGGGCGAGCGGCCTGCGAGAAGTCTGGAACTTCCCTGGAACTTCCTGACGACTTACCCGCCCGCCGGACGCACCTTCGCCTTGTGCAAAGGAGGTAGCGATGCAAGTGGCCAGAGGACTGACGATCATGATCGTGGTGGGGCTGATCGGTTCGACGCCGATTCCGGCCCAGGTGACGAGCAACGACATCCTGGTCCAGGGTGGCCTTCCCGGCACCTTCGGTCTGACCTTCGGCCCCGACGGCCGGCTCTACGTGGCCTCCCTGGGCGGGGTCTTCATCGTGGACGTCAACGGCGCCGGCATCGTCGGGATGATCTCCACTGACGTCGTTCATCCGCCCGAAGACGTCAAGTTCGGGCCCGAAGGCTCTCTGTACGGCGCCGGGATGTTCCACGGGGACGTCTGGCGGATCGCTCCGGACGGTTCGGTCACCTCCCAGATGGTCGGCCCAGGGGTCAGCCCCATCGCCTTCGACGGCGAGGGGCGGATGTTCGTCTCCGAGCCGTGGATGACCGACACGCTGTGGGAGCTGGATCCCGATCTGGAGGATCCGCCGCGGATGGTGGCCCAGGGGCTCGGTGGCGTGGAAGGAACGGAGTTCGGGGCCGACGGGATGCTCTACGCGGCGCTGATGTGGGCCGGCGAGGTGGTGCGGATCGACGTGGATGCCGACCCGGTGACCGCGGAGACGATCGCGACGATTCCGGGCGCCTGCACAGCCAAGTTCGGGCCCGACGGGATGCTCTACGTCGTCGACCGGTTGGGCTTCACGATCCAGCGGCTGGACCCGGCCGGCGGCAGTCACACGACCTATGCTCAGCTGCCGTGGGGGCCGGACAACCTGGCCTTCAACGACCAGGGCCGACTGTTCGTGTCGAGCTACACGGACGGCGCGCTGGCGGAGGTGATGCCCGACGGCGCGGTCGTTCCGTCGATCCCGGGGAGCATGATCATGGCCGTCGGGGTGGCGGTCCTCCCCCGGACAGACGGGGGCGAGTCGGTGTTCGTGGGCAGCGTCTTCAGCCTCCGCGAGTACGATGCGGCTACCGGAGCCGAGCGGAGCGTGGAGCGGTTCCGCCTCCCGCCCCAGGGCTACGCGGGCAGCGGACCGATCGCAGGCGCGAGTGACAAGCTGGTGCTGTCCATGCACTTCGGCATCCCGGCAGTGCAGCTCTGGGATCCCGCGACGCGGACGGTCGTGGCGGAGTACACGGACGTCATTGGGCCGCAGCAGGCGGTCGAGGTGGGCGGTGACCTGGTGATCGTGGACCTGGGCGCCGGCGCCGGGCAGGCGCGTCTGCTCAGAGTCCATGACGGGAGCGCCGAGCTGCTGGCCGATGCATCGGATGGCCTGGTGGTGCCGACAGGGCTGGCCACCGACGGTGCCGACCTGTGGGTCGCGGACTGGGCCACGGGGGTGATCTTCAAGGCGATGGAGCAAGGCGAGCCGTTGCCGGCCCTGGTTCCGGTGGCTCAAGGGCTGCAGGGGCCCGAGGGCATGGCCCTGGACGGTGACGGCCGGCTGCTGGTGGTGGAGAGCGGCGCCGCTCGCCTGTCGCGTGTCGACCCGACCACCGGCGCTGTGACTCAGCTCGTGTCCGGGCTCGCCGTGAGTGCGGACGGCGGCGGCGCCGCCATGATGCCTCCCTATGGCCATCTGAGCTCAATCGCAGTGAGCCCGTCAGGAACCATCTACGTGGCGGCCGACGCCGCCAATGCGGTGTACCGCATGACGCCCCGCACCGTCGTGCTTCCGGCGGCCAACGCGCGCGGTCACGTCTCGAGTCGCTGGTCGACGGATCTGGAGCTTCACAATCGCGGCACCACCCTCGCCGGCCTCACCGTTGAGGTGCTCCGCGAAGGGGAGGACAACAGCTCGCCCGAAGCGGTCCGTCTCGACCTGGCGCCAGCGCTGTCGGCACGCTATCCGAACGCACTCGAAACACTGTTCGACCTCCGAGGTACGGCCGCGCTCCGCGTCACCTCCCTCGGCGGAGATGTCATGATCTCTGCTCGCACCTCGACACCCTGCGGATCGGGAGGCTGCAGTCAGTTCACCCCGGCAGCGACGGTAGAGGACCTCGCCGGACCGGACCGGGAGCTCCGCCTCATCCAGCTGGAGAACACCGAGACCCATCGGACGAACATCGGGCTCATCAGCGCCGCCGACGTTCCGACCGCGGTCCGAATCGACCTTTACCTGGCGGACGGCACCCCGGTTGGGGCCGAGAACGTGGCGCTGCAGCCGTTCGGCTTCGAGCAGGTCAACGATGTCTTCCACAGCCTCGATGAGGTGTACGTGGCGAAGAGCCTGCTGGACACCGTCTCGGACGCCTACGCGGTGATCACGAGCCCGACCGCCGGTGCGGCTGTGTGCGCCTACGCCTCGGTCGTCGACAACCGTACGAACGACGGGATCTTCATCCCGGCGCGCTAGGAAGCGGGGAGGGGGGGTCGGCTGCGGGCCGACTCCCCTGCATCCCCGGTCGATGCCGATCCGCTCGAGCACCCGTCGTCGAACCGCCGACGTGATCATGTTCCCGGTTCGCACCCGGCTTCGAAACGGGTACAATCGGAACACCATGCTCCACGCAACGGCAGCGGGGGAACGTCTCGACGGACCCTTCCGGCTCGGCGTCTGGACGGTGTATCCGGACCGGAACGAGCTCGTCCGCGACGGCGACGTCCGCCGTCTCGAGGGTCGGGCCATGAATCTCCTGGTGGTGCTGGCCGAGCACTCCGGCCGAGTCGTGACCAAGAACGAGCTCGTGGACGCGGTCTGGGAGCAACGCATCATCTCCGACGGGTCCCTGACCACGGCGGTGGCCGATCTCCGGCGTGCTCTCGACGACGATGCCCGCGCCCCGCGGTTCATCGTGACGGTTCCCAAGCGCGGGTACCGGCTCGTGGTCCCTGTGGAACCGGTCAGCGCCTCCCGCCCAGCAGCGGTCAGCGCACGACCGTCACGAAGATGGCGACGGGTGGCGGTCCTCGCCGCGACCGCCGCGGCGGTGGCGGCCGCGGCGGTGGCCGTTCTCTCGAACAAGGCACCGGCTCCCGATCCGGAGCGTGTTCTGGTCCTGCCCCTGGTGAACCGCACGGGCGACCCGGAGATGGAGCGGCTCACCCTCCTCGCGCGCGACCGGATCGTCCAGGAGGCGATCGCGGCGGGTGTCGGTCGTTTCACGTCCGGAGAGAATCGGGTGCTGACCGACAGCGACGCGGCACGGCTGGCGCGAAAGGACGGGGCGGGGCTCGTCCTGACCGGCTCGATCCACCAGAGCGACGGGCTTCCCGAGATCCAGATCCGGCTCGTGGAGCCCGAAGCACGCGAGCTGCTGTTCGCGGTGCCCCCCATCGTGGTCTCCTCGACCGAGGCTGCTGCCCTCGACGAGCTCACCCAGCGAACACTCGGCGCCGTGGCGACCCACCTCCACTCGCACGCTCATGCCCGGCTCCTCACGCACCCGCCGCCATTCGCTGCGTACCGCGAGTTCATGGCGGGCAACCAGTATTTCGGGACCGACTTCGGCCGGTCGATCGAGCACCTCCGCAGGGCGGTGGAGATAGAGCCACGCTACACGTCGGCCTGGTTGCGGCTCGCCACCGCCTACCGCAACACCGGGCGTCATCCGGAGGCCAAAGCCATCTTCGAACAGCTCGAGTCGCGGCGCCAGGAGCTGAACCCGTTCGAGCAGCTGGCGGTCGATCTCGTCGCATACAATCCGACAGATCCTCAGCGCGCCTACAGCGCTGCCCAGGAGATCGACCGGATGGTGCCCGATGACCCGATGATCGGATATCTCGCGGGCATGTTGGCGATCAGGTTGAATCGTCCCCGCGAGGCGCTGGGCTGGATGGATCGTCTCGACGAGGACGCGCCGTCGTTCCTGACTCGCAACGTGATGTGGTCACAGACCTACTGGTTGCGAGCGCTCGCGCACCACATCATCGGCGATTTCGCCGGCGAGCTCGACGCGGCCCGGGCGGGGCTGGAGCGCTTTCCAAACGTGCTGGAGCTCCGGTCCGCCGAGGCGAGGGCGCTGGCGGCCATGGGCGATGCCGAGGGCGTCGAGCGCGCGGTGGACGCGGCGTTGGCGACGCCGGCCGTCACCGGCAGCGCCGGCTGGGTGATGATCCACGGCGCGGCATCTGCCAGGGCTCATGGGCATCAGGAGCTCGCGACGGATCTGGCACGGAAGGCGGTCCGATGGTTCAGGGAAGCCGATGAGCGGTTCGGCGGCGTCGAGTTCGGCCTCGGCGAGGCGTTGTTTCACGCCGGGGAGCTGGAGCAGTCACGGCGGGTCTTCGAGGCGGGTGTCGACCGGCTGCCCCCGGAGATCGGTCACGAGACGATCGCGGCCTGGGGCTGGCTTGGCGCGGTCGCTGCACGGCAGGGCGACCTCGGCCGCGCCTCCGAGCTGGATGAAGCGCTCAGCGGGGTGGACGGCCCCACCCTGCGGCACGTCGCCCTGTTCTACCGAGTCGGCATCGCCGCGTGGGGCGGGGATCGCCGAGAGGCGGTGCGACGGCTCCAGGCTGCTTGTGCGAGCGGGTGGAACTCCTACAGCTCCCTGCACAATCTCGAGCGTATCCTGCTCGAACCGGTTGCCGACGAGCCCGTCGTGAGCAGGCTTCTGAGTCCGTCCGATTGAGCACATCAGTGCCAGTTTCGTGCATTCGGAAACTCTCGATCCGACACGAAGGCGAGTTGATGGAGGCATGGCGTGGCTTCTTCAGTGACTGACATCGAACCCCTCGCGGCCGAGGTCAGCGTAGAGAAGAACGCGATCCGTGCACTCGCGGAGCTCTCGCGAGGATGAAGATGAAGTTCCACCATCTGGGGATCCCCACTCGAGAGCCGCAACAGGGCGAGAAGTACCTGGAGCAGTTCGACACCTACTGCACGGATCACGAGCGGAACCCGTTCGGGATCCAGTGGATGCGATTCGAGCCCGGATGCCCGTTCCCCGAGATCGTGAAGACGGTTCCTCACCTCGCGTTCGAGGTGGACGATCTGGAGCAGGCCTTGGCCGGGCACGAGATCCTCATCGAGCCCAACAGCCCGTCGGACGGGGTTCGCGTCGCCTTCGTCCTGTGTGACGGGGCGCCCGTCGAGTTCCTGCAGTACAGCCACCGGAGAACGTGAGGGGACTGTTCGAGGGCACCGCGCCCGCCGACACCGAGCCGGCCGGCTGAGCCCCTCGCCTACCCCGCCGGCGCCTCGGGCACCTCGCGGCCGGCGAGCCACGCCTCGATCATGGCGTTGACGGTCTCTGGCGCCTCCTGCTGCGCCCAGTGGGAGATGCCGGGCAGGGTGCGCAGGGTGAAATCGCGGACCAGCTCGTCGGTGCCGTCGGTGAGCTCGAGCCCGAGCGCCGTGTCCTCCTCGCCCCAGAGCATGAGCGTCGGGGTGTCGAGGATCCGGGTGGCGGCCCGCGCCAGATCGCGGTCGATGGGGTGTCGGATGAAGGCGCGGTAGTAGGCGAGCATGGCCCAGATCGCGCCCGGCCGGTCCGCGTTGCGGCGGTAGACCTCGAGGACTTCGCCGGGGAAACGGTCCTTGCGCCGGGCGCTGCCGCGGATGGCGCCCGACACCCGCCGCGCCCCGTTGGCGCCCAGGACGAGCTCGGGCAGCCAGGGCAGCTGGAAGAAGAAGATGTACCAGGAGCGCCGGAGCTGGCGCCAGGTGCGCAGGCCGCGCCGGAAGAGCCTCGGGTGGGGCAGGTTGACGACAATGAAGCGCTCGAAGGGGCGGACCGCGGCGAGGGCGGCCATCCAGGCAACCGCGCCGCCCCAATCGTGGCCGACGAGCAGGGTCTCTCGTGCACCGGCGGCGTCGATCAGGCCGGCGACGTCGTCCACCAAGTGGCGGATGCGGTAGTCGCGGACCCGGCTCGGCCGCGTGGTCCCGCCGTAGCCCCGCAGGTCCGGCGCCCAGGCGGTGTAGCCGAGGCTCGCCAGCAGCGGCAGCTGGTGTCGCCAGGAGAAGCTGCACTCCGGGAAGCCGTGCAGGAGCAGGGCGAAACGGGGGCCGTCGCCGCAGGCCGCGACCTCGAAGTCGAGGCCGTTGGCGGGCACCCGGATGCTCCGGATCGGGTGGACGGCGGTCACAGCGCGGCCGCCACCCGGCGCACGGCCCGTCCGGACCGCTCAGCTGGTGACAAGCGCCATCCCGCAGTGGCACTCGCCGGGCTCGCCCGCCACGTGGTTGCAGGTGCAGGAGCCGCCGCAATTGCAGTAGTGCAGGCCCTTGCCCTCGAGGCTGACCTGCTTGACCGGCTGGCCGCAGGTGCACTTGGTCGGGTCGGCCGGGTCGAGCTTGCAGGTGCAGTCGCCGGAGCACATGCACACGGTGGCGACGTTGCCGTCCATCCGGAGCAGGTG
>DATHSO010000004.1:0-33385 GCA_035464095.1 Candidatus Methylomirabilota bacterium
TCGAGGATCGAGGACCGGCGGCCGGCGCTCGGCTGGAGCAGGGTGACGATGACCCCGTCGGGCCCCGTGATCTCGACCTCGCGGATCAGGACCGGACCGAAGCGGTGGTCGGTGATGGGGCTCGAGTGCCATCCGGCCCCGGTTGCGAGGGCGATGCTGGCCTCGATGTCGGTGGCGAAGAGGTCGAGGGCGAAGGGTCTGGCATCGAAGGGCGCGAAGCGGCGCGGCGGGGTCGGGGTGGCGACGCACCGGACCCGGCCCCGGTCCGCGCCCGGGACCGCCAGGACGAGCTCCTCGGCCGGTCCGTCGAGGCCGTAGAGCGTCTTGGCGGCGGCGGCCGGAAGGGTTCCCCCGGCGTGCTCCGCGAAACCGAACAGGGCGAGGAAGTCCGCGGCGCGCTCGAGGTCCGAGGCGCCGACCACGATGTCTCGGGGGCTGGGCAGCATGTCACACCTCACGACAGCCGGTCGATGATCTCGTTGGCGGCGCGCTGCGCCGTCTCCACGGTGCTCTCCATGCCGGGGTTGACGACCGCCGTGTGCTCGCCGGCGAAGTGGAGGCGCTGCCAGGGCTGGCTCATCACCGGCTTGAGCCGCGACACCTGGCCGGGGTGGTAGTTGGCGTAGGCGCCCAGCGAGAACGGGTGGGCGCCCCACGACAGGGTCTTGACCACCGCCACCTTTTCGGCGGTGGCGGGCCGGATCCGCGCGAGCTCCGCGAGCACGGTCTCGATCTGCTCCTCCTCGGGCATGGCGTCGAGCTTCTGGGCGTTGCTGCCGTCCACCCAGCAGGTGATGGAGGCGATCTGGCCGGCGGCGTCGCGGTTCGGGAACAGTCGCTCGATGACGGTGTCGGTCCACATGGTGGGCGGCAGGCCGTCGCTCTCCCAGAACGGCTCCGACGGCACCAGGAAGTACTTGCTGATGGCGGTGTAGGGGAGCTGCTCGACGGCCTCCCGCTGGGCGCCCTCGAAGGGCGGGTCGACCAGGATGTTGCGCAGGGTCGAGAAGGGCACGGTGACCAGGCAGAACTCGGCCCCGTGGACGGTGCCGTCGGCACACTCGACGTCGACCCGATCGTCCATGGAGCGAATGGCGACCACCGGCGCCCCGGTGACGACGGGCTTACGCAGGAAGGCCGCCATCTTCTCGGCCATCCGCGAGTTGCCCGCGACCGTGGTGAGGATCGGGCCGCCCTCGCCGTCGCGCCGGCGTTGGGCGTCGCGCAGCGCCCACAGTGCGGAGGTTGTGGAGATGTCGTTGCAGTTGGAGGCGACGTTGATCAGGCGCAGCGCTTCCTCCGAGGCGCCCTGGCGCCGCAGGTACTCGTCGAGGGGGATGTCGAGGGAGGCGAACTCGGGCGAGATCCAGTCGTCGCCGTCCTTCAAAGGCAGCTCCTTGCCGGCGTAGTAGCCGAGCAGGAAGGGAGGCAGCATGGGCCTCTCGGGGCCGGCGAGCTCGTTGGCGCCGGACGCCGCCCACTGGTCGGCGGGGACGCTGGCGCCATTGACGTGGATCAGCATGGTCGGCTCGAAACCCGGCCCCGGGCCCATGGGCGCGCCCACCGCCTCGGCGAGCTTGATGAGCCGCTCGTAGCTCTTGATGATCACCGGTCCGCCGCCCTCCGGGGCTCCCGGGACGTCGTCCAGGGTGTAGACCCGGCCGCCGAGCCGATCGCGCGCCTCGAGCACCGTGACGTCGAGACCGCGCTCCTCGAGTAGCATCGCCGCGGCGAGGCCCGACAGCCCGGCGCCCACCACCACGACCTTTCCGGACAGGTCGGTGGAGGCCGCTCGGCAGCCGAGCCACGGCAGTGCCAGGGCGGCGCTCCCGGTCAGCTTGACGAAGGACCGGCGGTCGAGGGGCGTCTGGCCTCGGCCTCGCTTGCGGGTCTCGGAACGTGGGGTCGAAGCGTCGGGCATTGAACGGCTCCTTTCTGCAGGCACGAGGACGCCCGGCGCCGATCACGGCGGCCGTCCTGATGAACCGGAGTGGGGCGGTGGACCATCTGCGCTCGCAATTGTACTAAGGTTATGATAAAGGTACAACAAGGAGGGTCCGTGGTTTCTCGCGCCGTCCACCCACCGTCGTTCCGACCGTTCCGCCGATGCCGGAACGGGTCTCGCTCGGGCGCGGGGTGGATCGTGTCGGTGGTGGCGATCTCGGCCGTGGCGCTCGCCGTCGGTTGCTCGGCGGAGCCCGCCGAGGTCGAGGTCCAGGCGGACGGACGAAGCCTGGTCACCGTGGAGCGGGAGCTCATGAAGACCCGCTTCAGGATCGACGTCCTGGTCGCGGACTCCGCTGCCGGGCGGGTCGCCGTGGAGGCCGCCTTCGCCGAGATCGCGGCCTCGGAGGAGCTGCTCAGCAACTGGAGCGAATCGAGCCAGATCAGCCGCGTCAACGCGGCCGCCGGAGCCCAACCGGTGGTGGTGGGCGACCAGCTCATGGAGGTCCTCGAGCGCGCCCTCCAGGTGTCGGCGCTCACCGCCGGCGCCTTCGACGTCACCTTCGCCAGCTGCGACGGAGCGTGGTCGATCCGCGACCGGAAGATCCCCTCCCCGAGCGAGCTCGAGGCCTGCCTCGAGCACGTGGACTACCGGCGGGTGGCGCTCGACCACCAGCGCTCCGCGGTCTACATCGGCGACCCGGGGACCCGGGTCGGGATCGCCGGCCTCGCCAAGGGCTACCGGATCGACCGGGCCGCGGCGGTGCTCGAGCGCGCCGGAATCGGCGATTACGCGATCGACGGCGGCGGCGACATGCGCCTCGCCACCAGCTCGCCGGAACGGCCCTGGGAGATCGGTCTCGCCCACCCGCGGCGCGACGGCGAGGCCCTCGGGACCCTCGAGCTGACCACCACAGCCGTTGCCACCTCGGGCGACTACCAGTGGTACTTCGAGCTCGACGGCGTGCGCTACCACCACATCCTCGACCCGGCCACCGGGCGGCCGGCCTCCCGGGCGGTGTCGGCGACGGTCCTCGCCGAGCGGGCGGTGGACGCCGACGCCCTCGCCACCGGCCTGTTCGTCATGGGTCCCGACGCCGGCATCGCGCTCGCCGAGCGGCTGCCCGGGGTCGAGGCCCTGATCATCGCCCCCGACCTGTCGCTGCACGCGACATCCGGGTTCCCACCCTTGGCGGCGGCGCCGCCGGAGACCTCGTGACGAGGCCGGCCGTCCCGCCCCCGACCCCCGGCTCGAGGCCGGGGTATGCTGATGCTCGAGGGATGCAGCCATGATGACCGGCGCCTCGCCAGTTCTGGTGCCGCGGGAGGACCCCGTGGGTAAGATCCTCTTCGCCGTGGTGGCGATCACCTTTGGCCTGGTCTTCTTCGTCGCCCTCATGACGCTGGCCGCGGCGGTGCTGCGCGGCCAGACCGGGCGCTGCCGGGCGATCCTCGCCGAGACCCCCTACCGTGCCCTGATCGTGGGCGCGGCCGGCTATGCGATCCTCGGTGCGCTCGCCTGGTATTTCTTCTCCTTCGCCTTCATCCGGCGCCTCCTGGAGACCGAGATCGTGCCGTCCATGCTCGGCGGCGGGATCGCGGTGGCGGCGGTGCTGCTCATCGTCACCCTGGCCGGCGCCCCGGGGACCTTCGTGGCCGTGGGCGACCGTCTGGAGAGGCTTCACGGGCGGCCCATGTCCGGGCTCGCACGGGTGGCCCTCGGGACCCTGGTGGCCGTGCTCGCCGCCTGGTTCCCGGTGCTCGGCTGGTGCCTCGTGCTGCCGCTGCTCCTGCTCGCATCCTTCGGCTCGGCGGTCACGGCCATGCTGCCCGTCCGCTGGGCGAGGCGGCAACCGAGGGCCGAGACCGTGTTGGTGGCCGCCGAGGAGGACGAGGCGTCAGCGGCCTGAGGCGGCTCAGTCAGGGCAAGCTCCGGCTCCGAGAGCCTCGGCCGGCAAGGCTCGACGCAGCACCGCGGCGGCCACGAAAAAAGAGCTGGCGGCCCGGGGCCGCCAGCGTGGCTCGCGATAGTCGAGGTCGGCAGCGGGCGTCAGCGCTTGTCCTGCTCGCGAACCCGGCGCAGGGCGTCCTCGGCCGACTCCATCTTCGCCCAGGACAGGGGCTCCTGCTGGACCGGCGCCGGCAGCCCGGTCTCGGCCTCGCAGCGGGCGAGGATCTCCTGGAGCGACGGGCCCATGTCGAAGTCCTTGATCCCGCCCCGCTCGGAACGCATCGTGGCCCGCAGCTCCTCGGTGGCGGCGGCGTCGCCGACCACGACCCCGTACTCCTTCCTCGCCTTGTCGGCGGACACGAGGCCCTTGGCGACGTCCGACTCGACCAGGCCGGCCGGGCGGTCCAGGGGGTCCTTCCAGCCGCCGCCGCCGGCGGTCCGGTAGATCAGCATGTCGCCCGGCTTGACCGCGATCTCGTCGCACTTGGACGGCAGCCGTTGCTCGGTGCCGTCGGCTCGCCTGAGGATCTTCTCCGAGCGCGCGCCGGGGGTGCCGCCCAGGATGCCCCACGGGTAGGTGAGCCAGCGGTCGTCGTGGATCGAGACCTCACCCGGCTCGAGGTAGACGTAGCGCTTCTCGATGCCGTTGCCGCCGCGGTGCAGGCCGGCGCCGCCCGAGTCCTTGACCGTGGTGTAGCCGTCGACCCGGATCGGGTAGTAGGACTCCAGGTACTCGGTGGGGATGTTCTCGAACAAAGGCCACCAGGAGTGGCCGTCCATGCCGTCCCCGATCGGCCGGCCGGGGATGCCGCCGTAGGAGATCTCCATCAGGTAGAAGAACTCGCCGTTGGAGTCCCAGCCCGAGTAGAGCATGTAGGGCGAGGTCCCGTAGCCCGCCGCGGTGGTGTGCTCCGGGCTCTTGCGGGCGAGGGCGCCGCCGAGGACGTCGAACAGCCGGGTCAGGGCGTGGGTCCGGCAGCCCAAGGCGGACGGGAACTTCGGGTGGAGCAGGGAGCCGTCGGGGATGACCACGTGGAGCAGGGGGTAGAAGCCGTCGTTGAACAGGATCTGGGGGTCGAAGACCATGATCAGGTAGACCCCGATGAACATCTTGAACATCTCCTCGTTGAGGTAGAAGTTCACCGGGCCGACGGCCTGCGGGTCGGTCCCGCTCCAGTCGAAGTAGGCGTGCTCGCCCTCGCGCCAGATCGTGAGCTTCATTTTGTAGGGGCCGTGGCCGAGGCCGTCGTCGTCGATCCAGTCCTCGAAGGACTGGGGCTCCTCGGGGATGTTCTGGACGATGAGCTGGGCCATGGCCTTGTAGGTCCGGTCGAGCATCGCCTGGCAGGCGGCGAGGTAGGTCGCCTTGCCGAAGCGCTCGCAGATCGCCTTGACCCGGCTCTCGGCGGTCCGGCAGCCGGCGATGATGCCCATCAGGTCGGCCCGGCTCATCTCGGGCATGCGCACGTTGTTGAGGATCAGCCCGATCACGTCCTCGGCCGGCTTGCCCCGCTTGTAGACCTTGACCGGCGGGATCCGGAGGCCCTCGCCGAAGACGGTCTTGGCGCCCGTGGGCAGTGAGCCCGCGAGGGGGCCCCCGGCGTCCATCTGGTGGCCGAACATGCTCGACCAGCCGATGAGCTCGCCGTCGAAGAAGATCGGGACCAGCACCATCCAGTCGTTGATGTGGGAGATCGCCCCGCCGCACTTGTAGGGGTCGCTCGTGAGAACGACGTCGCCCTCCTCGATGGTGTCGTCCCAGCTCGTCATCATCTCGTTGATGTAGGAGCCGAACTGCCCCACGACCATCCGGCCGAGGGGGTCGGTGATCATCGGGAACTCGTCGTGCTGCTCGCGGATGACCGGGCTCATGGCGGTGCGGAACAGCACCGCGTCCATCTCGTGGCGGGTGTTCTTGAGCGCACCCTCGATGATGTCGAGGGTGATGGGGTCGATCTCGATGTTCGGAATCTCGGCAATCTTGACGTTCTTCATTGCCTCAGACCTCCCTCGAGCTCGTCGGGTTGATGAGGATGTTGGCGAAGCGGTCGACCTCGGCGGTGTAGCCGCGGAGCACGACGGTGGTCGAGTCGAACTCGGTGATGATCGCCGGCCCGGGGATCCGGTTGCCGGTCTTGAGCTTGCCGCGATCGTAGATCGTCGCCGGGATCCACTCGCCGTCGCGGTAGATCGAGGTCTCTTCGACGACGGCCGCGCCAGGGTCCGCCGACTCGACCTTGCCGGCCTCGCGGACCGGCGGGTCGGGCACCTTGCCGACCCCCACCGCCCGCAGGTTGACGATCTCGCACGCGGTGCCCTCCATCCGGTAGCCGTAGAACTGCTCGTGGAGCTGGTTGAAGCGCTCCACCAGGAGCTTCATGCTGCCGTTGGACAGCTCGGCGAGGTCGATCTCGACCGGGATCTCGTAGCCCTGGCGGTAGTAGCGGACGTCGACATTGTAGGTGAGGCGGCGGCGGCTCTGCTCGATGCCCTCGCGCTCGAGCCAGGCCATGGCCTCCTCGCCGAGGCCCTTCAGGATGCCGGTCACCTCGTCGGCCGAGACCGAGTCGACGGTGCGGATGAAGGTGCGTGAGAACTCCTCGCGGAAGTCGGCGACCAGGTCGCCCTCGGCGCACAGCACGCCCGGCGCCGGCGGCACGATGACCGGGAACGAGCCCATCAGGGCCGCGACCGCGTTGGCGTGCATCGGGCCGGCACCACCGAAGGCCACCAGGGCGAAGTCGCGCGGGTCGTAGCCCCGAGACACCGACACCAGGCGCAGCGCGCCGGCCATGTTCTCGTTGACGATGTCGAGGATGCCCGCCGCGGCCTGGTAGAGGTCGAGGCCGAGGGCGTCGCCGATGGTCTGGACCGCGGCCTTGGCGGCGTCGACGTCGAGGACCATCTCGCCGCCGAGGAGCTTCGGCGGGAGGTGGCCGACGACCACGTTGGCGTCGCTGACCGCCGGCCGGTCGCCGCCCTTGCCGTAGCACGCCGGGCCGGGGTCGGCACCGGCGGACTCGGGCCCGACCCGGAGTGCGCCGGTGATCGCCGGAACGTGGGCGATGGAGCCGCCGCCCGCGCCCACCGAGTGGACGTTGACGCTGGGGACCTTGACCCGGAAGTGGCCGAGCTCGGTCTCCCGGCCGAGGCCCGGCTGGCCGTTCTGGCACAGGGCGACGTCGGTCGAGGTGCCGCCCATGTCGAAGACCAGGATGTCGGGGTAGCCGGCCCGCTTGGCGACCTCGAGGGCGCCGGCGACGCCGCCGGCCGGACCCGACAGGATGCCGTAGACGGGTTTCTCCTGGGTGACCTCCGAGGTCATCAGCCCGGCGTCGGAGCGCAGGATGTTGAGAGCGCCCTTGACCCCCTGCTCCTTGAGCGACGAGCTCAGGTTCTTGAGGTAGCCGGCGACCTTGGGCCGGACGTAGGAGTTCATGCAGGCGGTCAGGGTGCGCTCGTACTCGCGGAACTCCGGCAGCACCTCCGACGACAGGGTCACCGGGAAGTCGGGGTAGAGCTCCCTGATGATGCGGCCTATCTCGCGCTCATGGGCCGGGTCGGCGTAGGAGTTGAGCAGCGACACGGTGAGTGACTCGACGCCCGACTCGACGAGGTCCGTGACGATGGCCTTGATCTGCTCCGGGTCGAGGGGCTTGACCACCTCGCCGTGGGCGCTCATGCGCTCCGCGGCCTCGCGGGTGTCCTCGAGGGCGGCGGGCGGGTCGGGCTTGATCATGATCATCCAGCCCGCCAGCGGGCCGGGGGTCTGGGACCGCGCCAGGTGCAGGATCTGCCCGAAGCCCTCGGTGGTGATCAGCCCGACGCGGGCGCCCTTGCTCTCGAGCACCGCGTTGGTCGCCACCGTGGTCCCGTGCATGATGCTCGCCAGCTCCCCGGGCGCCATGCCGCTCTCCTCGAGAATGCGGCGCACGCCGACGAGGACGCCCTGAGACGGGTCCGCCGGGGTCGACGGGGTCTTCACTCGATACGTGGCACCGTCCTCGTCACGGACCAGCATCAGGTCCGTGAAGGTGCCGCCGACGTCCACTCCCAAGCGATAGGCCATCACGCCTCCTTTCGGCCGGGCGCGACGGTGCGGCCGCGCCATGGTCTGTGCCTCGTGGTGAGAAGTTGGTCTTCGGTGTCGTGCCGAGAGCACGGGTCGGGTCGAGCCGGGGGGATCGGGACGGCACGGCTCATCCGGACCCCTCGGCGATGGTTGCGTAGAGCTGGCCCGGGGTCCCCGCGTGGAGCACCCGGCTCGGCAGGCGGCGGCCCAGAAAGTCCTGCATCCGCCGAGACACGGCCTGGACGGCGGCGATGTCGACCCCGGTGGCGATCCCCATCTCCTCGCACATGTTGGCGAGGTCCTCGGTGGCGATGTTGCCGGCGCCGTCGGACAGAACCGGGCAGCCGCCGAGGCCGCCGATGGAGGCGTCGAACGTGTCGACGCCCACCTGGAGAGCGGCCGCCGCGTTGGCCAGCCCGAGGCCGCGGGTGTCGTGGAGGTGAAGGGACAGCGCGACGCCGGGCAGCTCCGAGCGCAGCCGAGCCATGGTGGCCGCGACCTGGGCCGGGTTGCCCAGGCCCACCGAGTCGGCGATGGAGAGCTCGCGCACGCCCATGTCGGCGAAGCGGTGGGCGAGCTCGGCCACCCGGTCCGCCGACACCGGGCCTTCGAAGGGGCAGCCGAAGGCCAGGGCGATCACCGCCTCGACGGTCATCGGCTCCTCGGCGACCCGCTCGAGGATCTGCCGGCACACGTCGAGGGACTCGTCCACCGACATGCCGACGTTCCTGCGGTTGTAGGTCTCGGTGGTGGTGACCACGAGGCGGACGCCGTCGGCGCCCGCGGCCAGGGCCCGCTCGGCGCCCCTGAGGTTGGGGACGAGGGCCGTGTAGCGGGTGCCCGGCCGCCGCTCGATGGCGGCGAAGACCTCCGCCGCGTCGGCCATCTGGGGCACGACCTTCGGGCTCACGAAGGACGAGGTCTCGATCTTCGGGAGCCCGGCCCGGGCGAGGGCATCGATGACCTCGACCTTGAGCTCGGTGGGGACGAAGGACTTCTCGACCTGGAAGCCGTCGCGCGGCCCGACCTCGACGATGGTGACGCGATCGGGCGTCGTCACGGTCACTCCCCGGCCTCGGCGAGCCGTGCAAGGACCTCGTCGAGCTCGACCACGTCGCCGTACTTGCCGTCGATGTCGACGAGGTTGGCCTGGTGCTGGGCCTCGGCGCGGTCGCCGACGCACTGTCTGGGCACGATCGCCCGGAAGCCGTGCTGGAGGGCGTCGACCACGGTGGCCCGGACGCAGCCCGAGGTGGTGCAGCCGGCCACGACGAGGGTGTCGACGCCGCTCGCGGTCAGGGTGGAGGCGAGGTGGGTGCCGAAGAAAGCGCTGGCGTAGCGCTTCTCGATCACCGGCTCGTCGGGCCGTGGCTCCAGGCGCGGGTCGACCGCCACCCACCGGCTGCCGCGGACCAGCAGCCGGAGGGAAGGGACCTTGCTGATGAACAGGCCGGCGTCGACCAGGTCCGGTTGGTAGGCGGTGGTCGTGAAGAGCACCGGAACCGATCGCGAGCGGGCGGCTTCGAGCAGTCGGCGCGTCGCCTCGAGCTCGGGACCGAGCTCGCTCGCCAGCGGTGAGTCGAGGTCGGTGAAGCCGACGATGAAGTCGACCACCAGCACCGCCGGTCGGCGGCCGAAGCCGACCCGGCCGGCGAAGCCCTTGCGTCGGTAGCCCTCGAGAACGGAGCCGCCGTGGCGGCCGGAGCCCCCCTCAGCCGTCATGGTTCAGATGACCCCCCTGGCGACGAGCGCGTCGAGCTCATCATCGCTCAGCCCGAGCAGGTCGCCAAGAACCGGGCGCGTGTGCTCGCCGACGGCCGGCCCGGCCCACTCCGTCCGGCCGGGGGTCGCGGTGAGCTTGGGAATGATCGCCGGCAGCTTGAGGGGACGACCGCCGGCGTCCACGGTCTCGAACAGTCCCCGGGCCGCGAAGTGGGGGTCGTCGACCATGTCGGCGACGCTGTAGATGAGGCCGGCCGGGACCCGAGCCGTCTCGAGGGCGGCGAGGACCTCGGCCGCGGTCAGGGTCCGGGTCCAGTCCGCGATGGCGCCGTCCACCCGCTGCTGGTGCTCGAGACGGCCGGCGTTGTCCGCGAGCGCCGGGTCGTCGGCCATGTCCGGCCGGCCCGCGGCGGTCATGAGGCGCTTGAAGATGGAGTCGCCGTTGCCTCCGATGATGATGTACCTGCCGTCGCGGCAGGGGTAGGTGTTGGTGGGCACCACGCCGGTGATGGTCGTCCCCGACGGGCCCCGGACCATGCCCAGACGGTCGTACTCGGGCACCACCGCCTCCATCATGTTGTACACGGCTTCGAAGATCCCGACGTCGACGACCTGGCCCGGCCGCCCGCCCTTGCGGTCGCGGTGGAAGAGGGCGAGGAGGATGCCGAAGGCCGTGTGGAGGCCGGTGAGCGAGTCGCCGAGGCTGAGGTTCTGCCGGACCGGGGGTTGGTTCGGGAAGCCGTTGACGTAGCGCAGCCCGCCCACGCCCTCGCAGACCGAGGCGTAGCCGGGTCGGGTCGCGTACGGTCCGTCCTGGCCGTAACCGGAGACCCGGGCGTAGATCAGGCCCGGGTTCGACGGCCACAGATCGTCGGGCCCGAGCCCCCATCCCTCCATGGTCCCGGGTCGGAAGTTCTCCACCAGGACGTCGACCTTCGCGGCGAGCTTTCGGACCAGCTCTCGGCCCTCGTCGCTCTTGAGGTTGACCGTGACCGAGCGCTTGTTGCGGCCCAGGCTGTACCACCACAGGGAGGTGTCGCCCTCGACGGCCCGCCATCCGCGCACCGCGTCGCCCTTGCCGGGGGGCTCGATCTTGATCACCTCGGCACCGAAGTAGCCGAGGAGGGTGCCCGCGAAGGGCCCCGCCATGAGCTGGCCGAGCTCGAGCACCCTGATACCGGCAAGCGCCGTGTCACTGGTTGTCATGAGCGCCCCTTCCGGATCGACCGGTCCCTCGGGCGATGACCTCGGCCGGTGCGGGCCGGCCCCGCCCGCCGATCGGGCGGAGCCCCGGTCGCCTCTTTCAATACGGAACCGGAACGAGTATCATGGTTCTAATGTTATATTGTCCGTGCAATCTGTCAATATGAAGATGGGACAAGGTTCGTGTTACGATTCGCTCGGTCGGCCGGGAGCACAACACGCAGCAGAGTGTCGGGGCAGGGAGGGAGCTGCGGGCCGTTGGTGTCCGCTCGGCTGTGGCGGGCGGCGATGGGCTCCGCCAACCGATCATGAACCGGCAAAGGTGAGCAAGCATGGCGCCACGTAACCCCACTCCTCGCTCGGGCGACGACCAGACGATGGTCCAGTTCGTGGACAGCAGCGTCCCGCTGTACTACCAGCTCGCGACCATCCTGCGCGAGAACATCATCTCGGGCCGATACGTCGTCGGCGACAAGTTCCCCACCGAGGCCGACCTGGTGGAGATGTACTCGGTGAGCCGGGCGACGGTGCG
Source organism: Candidatus Methylomirabilota bacterium (assembly GCA_035464095.1). Classification (GTDB taxonomy): domain Bacteria; phylum Acidobacteriota; class Thermoanaerobaculia; order Thermoanaerobaculales; family Sulfomarinibacteraceae; genus JAHECW01. The sequence goes on from DATHSO010000004.1 coordinate 11,425, forward strand.
GGGAGCCCTCCAGAGCCTCAAGGACGAGGGTCTGATCCGCCGGGAGGCCGGCCGGGGCACCTTCGTGTCGGGCTTTCCGGAGTTCACCGGGACCCTCAAGATGGACGGAACCCTCAACGGGCTCATCGCCATGGGCCTGGCGACCTCGCCGCGGCTGGTCGAGCTCGAGGAGGTCACGGTCACGCCGCAGCAGGCCGAGGTCCTCGGCATGGAGTCGGGGACCCACGCCATGCGGGCGTGCCGGGTCCGCTACTACAAGGACCACCCCTACTGCTACATCGTCAACACCCTGCCCCTGCACATCGGGCGCATGATCAGCGAGGAGGACTGGGAGAGCGGCTCGATCCTCAAGCACCTCCAGACCGACCACGGCGTCAAGCTCGGGGACGCCGACGAGTACGTTCGGGCCACCATCGCCGACGCCCGGCTCGCGCGCCTGCTCGAGGTCAGGATCGGTGCGCCTCTGCTCCAGGTCGAGTACCTGATCCGGGACGTGGACGGCAACCCCGTCGAAACCCCCGTCATCTTCTACCGCAGCGACATCCACGCCTTCACCCTGCGCCTGACCTGGTCCCACGAAGGACCCGGCGGGGGCGAGGGGTGGTCGCTGCGCGGCGAGTGACCGGCGACCGGCGGCGGTCCCCGTCGCGCCGGTGGTCGACGCGAGACAGCCGGGTCGAACGAGCCACCGCGTTCGGGAGGTGACCGTGCCCCACACCCTGGCCGAGAAGATCCTGATCGCCCACAGCGAGGTCGAGGACCTGGCCCCCGGCGACATCGTCCAGGTCCGCTGCGACCTGGTGCTCGCCAACGACGTGTCCGGGCCCGTGGCGTTCACGGCCATGGAGCGCATGGGGGCCGATCGGGTCTTCGACCCCGACAAGGTCGTCATGGTGGCGGACCACTTCATGCCCGCCAAGGACGTCCGGTCTGCCGAGCTCCAGCAGCGGCTCCGCGAGTGGTCCCACCGCCAGGGCGTCCACTTCTTCGACCAGGGGCGGGGCGGCATCGAGCACGCCGTCCTGATCGAGGAGGGTTTCGTGGTGCCCGGGATGGTGATCGCGGGCGGCGATTCCCACACCTGCACCTACGGCGCCGTCGGCGCCTTCGGCACCGGCCTCGGCTCCACCGACATCGCCTGCTGCCTCGCCCTGGGCGAGTTCTGGCAGAGCGTGCCGGGGACGATCCGGGTCGAGCTCGAGGGCCGCCCGGCCCCCTTCGTCACCGGCAAGGACGTGATCCTCGCGGTGCTCTCCCAGATCGGGGTGGCCGGCGGCACCGGCAAGGTGCTCGAGTTCTCAGGCCCCGGTGCGGCATCGCTGACCATGGACGAGCGCAGGGCGGCGGCCAACATGGCGGTGGAGGCCGGTGCGGAGACGGGGCTGTTCCCGGCCGACGAGGTCACCGCCGCCTACCTGGACGGCCGGGCCGGGCGCGCCTGGGAGGTTCTGCGCTCGGACCCCGACGCCGAGCTCGCGGGTCGGCTCGGCGTCGACCTCGGCGGCCTCGAGCCGCTGGTCGCACGGCCGCCGTCGCCGGGCAACGTGGCCCCAGTGGCCGAGGCGGCCGGCAGGCCGGTCCACCAGGTCTACATCGGCAACTGCGCCAACGGAACCATCACGGACCTTCGGCAGGCCGCGGCGGTGATGAAGGGCCGCAAGGTGCAGCGCGGGACCCGGATGATCGTCGTGCCGTCGAGCCAGCGGGTCTACCGCCAGGCCCTCCGGGAAGGGCTGCTCGAGATCTTCCTCGACGCCGGCGCGGTGGTGTCCACGCCCACCTGTGGGGCCTGCTTCGGCGGCCACATGGGGATCCTCGCCCCCGGCGAGGTCGCCGTGGCGACCACCAACCGCAACTTCACCGGCCGCATGGGCTCGGACCGCGCCGAGGTCTACCTGGCCAACGCCTGGGTGGCGGCCGCGGCGGCGGTGGCGGGCGAGATCGTCGACCCGGCGGCGGTGGTGGGGGAGGGCTCGCCATGATCCTCGACGGCACGGCGGTGGTGATCGACGCCGACGACGTCAACACCGACCTGCTCTACCCGGGCCCCTACCTCAACATCGACGACCCCGAGCAGATGAAGCACCACCTCTTCGACGGCCTCGACCCGAGCCTGAGGGGCGAGCTGACGGGTGACACGGTGCTGGTGGTCGGCGAGAACTTCGGCGGCGGTTCGTCTCGGGAGCACGTGGTGCTGGCCATGAAGGCCTGGGGCGTCCGGGCGGTGGTCGGCCGCTCCTTCGCCCGCATCTTCTCGCGCAACGGCATCAACCTCGGGCTGCCGGTGATCACGTGCCCGGAGGCCGTCGCCGCGGCGCGGCCGGGATCGGCGATCCGGATCGCGGCCGAGCGGGGCCTGGTCGAGGTCGACGCACGCCGGTTCCAGGTGCCGCCCCTGCCGCCGTTCGTCCTCGACATGGTCCGCCGGGGCGGCCTCGTGCCGTGGGTGCGGGCACGGCTCGCCGAGCGCGGCTGAGAGCGCTCGCCGGCAGCCGCCTCAGAGCTCGCCGCCGACGCGGAACAGGTTTCGGCCGCAGAGCTCGCGGGCCTCGAACAGACGGTGCATCTGCACCGCCTCGTCGAGGCCGGCGATGCGGCTGACCGGCGCGCGCCAGCGGCGGCTGCGCAGCGCCTCGTGAATGCCCGGCTTCTCGACCCCGCCGGTGGCCGCGGCCGCGACGTAGACCATGAAGCCCCGGACCGCGATCGACTTGGCGTAGAGCTCGCGGCTGATCTCCACCGGCGGTGCGTAGCCGCCGACGGCGCCGATGTAGATCACCTGGCCCAGGGGCGCCAGGGCCTGGAAGTTCTTCGGGGCCTCGGGTCCCGCGACGCCGTCGACGATGAGGTCGGCGCCGCGGCCGCCGCTCGCCTCGAGCACCTGCTCGACCCAGTCGGGGGCGCGGCTGTCCACCAGGTGGTCGAAACCGTAGGGCCGGGCGAAGTCGAACTTGGACGGGGCGCAGAGGCCGATCACGGTGGTGCCCGCCTCCTTGGCGATCTGGGCCGACATGGCGCCGATGGCCCCGGCGGCCGAGTGGAGGAGGACGGTGTCTTCAGACCGGATCCGGCCCGCGGTGTGGAGCACGTGCCACGACGAGTAGACACAGGTGTGGAAGACCGTCCCGAGCACCCAGTCGAAGCCCTCCGGGATCTCGAGGAGGGCGTCGGCGGCGGTGACGGCGTACTCGGCGCAGCCGCCCCAGTGCCGTTCGGACACCACCCGGCGCCCGATCCATGCCGGGTCGACGCCGTCGCCCACCGCCTCCACCAGCCCGCTGAACTCGATGCCGGGGGTGAATGGGAAGGCCGGCGCCATGTAGGCCACCCGCGCGGCGCGAGCGTGCGTGTCGAGGGGGTTCAAGGAGGCGTAGGCGACCCGCACCAGGACCTGGCCGGGGCCGGGTGCGGGGACCGGGATCCGGCGCAGCTCGAGGACCTCGGGTGGGCCGGGCTCGTCGGCGACGAGGGCGCGCATGTTCGGTGTCATGAAAGCTCCTTCCTCGATGGAATCCGCGCCGCCCGCGCCCCTGCGACGTGTCGGCAGGGGTCCGGCGGGCTCGTGGGGGCAGGCCCCGGTCGCGGCCGGTGGCGCCGGGGGGTAGAATGCGGGCCGACGTCGTTCAACCACGGCAGCTGGGAGGCAGCATGAAGCATCGGACGGTGGTCGTCGTCAGCGCCATGGTCGCCGCGGTCCTCGTCGCCGGTCTCACGTCGGGCCAGGAAACCGAGGTCGCCCGGCAGAGCGAGTACCGGGTCTGGTACACCTCGCCGGATGCGCGGGTCGAGGTCGGTCACCACTGGGCCTCGCGGCACCTGGGCGACGAGTGGCTGATTCTCAAGGTGTCCATCGCCGGGGGCTCCGCCGGGGTGATCGAGGTCGAGCGCAGCGCGGTCCGGGTGCAGAGCCCCGCCGGCGAGGTCTACCAGCTGCCGACCCAGAGCGAGTTCCGCGAGGGGCTGGGCGAGTACCGGATGGCCCTGCAGCGGGACAACACCTGGGAGCCCGCGTCCTCCGCCTTCGAGCGCTCGCTGACCCGGGCCGACGAGTGGTTCTTCAGCCCGCCCGGCGACTTCTTCCACCGCGACACCATCTACCCTTCGAACTTCCAGTACTGCACCGGCCCGATGGTCTTCCGGGTCCCCGGCGGCGTCCAGCCGGGGGAGTGGACCCTGATGATCGATCTCGAGGAGAGCAAGGTCCGGGTCCCGTTCGTCCTCGAGGCCAAGGGCTGAGCTACTCGAGGGCCGCGGCCAGCTGGGCCCGCCGCTCCTGCTCGTTGTCGATGTAGGCGAGCCACTGGGCGGCGAGCTGGCGGCTGCGCTGGTCGGCCTGGGCCGCGATGAAGGCCTCCCGGGCCTCGTCGAAGCGGCCGAGCTCGAACAGCGCCTGGCCGAGCATCACCTGCACCTGGTCGGGCCGGTTGAGGCCACCCTTGCGCAGCGCGGTCCGGGCCGCGGCCACCGACTCCTCCCACCGGTCGAGGTTCATCAGGGTCTGGGACAGGATGACGTCCATGCGGCCGTCGGGTGCCAGCTCCGCGGCCCGGGTCAGGGCCGGGATCGCCCGCTCGTGCTCCTGGGACATGGTCCAGGCCTGGGCGAGCAGGCGCCAGTGCTCGAAGGTCGAGGCGACGGCGCCCGAGGCGAGCTCCTTGTCGAGGATCTTCCCGGCCCTGAGGTAGATCTCGTTATTGAGCAGCAGGCTGACCAGGCTGAGCACCTCGGACTCCTGCTCCAGGTAGCCCTGGAGATAGGCCAGCTCGAGGACGTTGAGCTGCTTGTCCAGCTGCTCCATCTCGCCATAGAGGCTCGCGAGCTGCATCCAGTACTGCTTCTTGGGGTAGGTCCCGATGAGCTGGTGGAGGATGTCGACGACCCGCGGGTAGTCCTGGAGCTCGTAGTAGAGGACCCGCAGCAGCAGGTAGGAGTGCTCCTTGACCGGCTCGCCGGCCTGCCGGGTGAGCTCGATCACCTTGCGGGCCGGCTCGAGGGCCTTCCGGTGGTCGCCCTTCTGGTAGTAGGCCTGGGCCATCATCTCGTAGGCCTGTCGGGTCGGCTCCGGGGTCGCGGCGAGCCACCGCTCGAGGGCGTCGACGGACTTCTGCCACTCCTCGCGGGAGAAGTAGAGCTGGGCGAGGGTGTAGAGGGTGGAGGTCGACAGCGCCTCCGGCAGGTCGGGTTGGCGCAGGAGCTGCTCGTAGGCGCCGATCGCCTTGCCGGTCTGGTCCTGGGCGTAGTAGACGAAGGCCTGGAGGTTGAGCAGCTGGGCCCGCTCGTAGTTGTTGAGGTCCTCCTTGGACAGCTTGTCGAGGATCTGGATCGCCTGGCCGTAGCTCTCGGCCTCCACCGCCTCCTGGGCCTTGGCGAGCTCCTTGTAGGTGGTCTCGCGCATGGACGCGGTCTCCCGGGTCTCGAGGTCGCCCAGGGACTGCTCGGCCGCCTCCTCCTGCGCCGCCGCCGGCGGCAGGATCGCGAGCACGAGCGCGGCGACGAGGACGCCCGTTACGGCGGGCCCTCGGAGTCGCCGCGGGAAGGGGGTGGCGGGTGTCGTCATGCCTTCCTCCGCGTCGTCAGTCTTCGAGCTTGAAGGTGATCTTGTTGAGCACGCCATGGACCTCGATCGGCTCGCCGTTGACGATCCTCGGCTTGTACTTGAACTTGAGGGCCGCGTCGATGGCGGCCTTGTTGAAGATCGTGCTCGGGTGGAACTCCACCACCCTCGGGTTCTTGACCGACCCCGTCTTGGTGACGGTGAACTCGACGATGACGTAGCCCTCGATGCCGCGGTCGATGGCTCGTTGGGGGTAGATCGGTGCCACCTTGACGATCGGCAGGTAGTCGCCGTCGGCGCTGCCCGCCGCGATGCCGAAGCCCGGACTGACGGCTATGTCCACGTCCGCCACCGGGACCGGGGCATTGTGGGCCGCCTCCACCGCGGTGGCGTCGCCGCCGAGGCTGGTGGACTCGTTCATGGACGGTTGGGGCGCCTCCGGTGGCGGCTGGTCGGGGTTCGGGGGCCGGTCGGGCTTGGCTCGCTTGCTCTCGAGTCGCTCCTCCCGCTTGACCCGGACGAAGTCCACGACCCGCGTCACCGAGACCTCGGTGATGGCGGTCTGACCGGAGGCGATCAGGGCCTGCATCAGAAACAGCAGGCCGGACGCCACGATGGCGCCCGCGACGACTGCGACGATCAGTTTGAGGACGCTGGCCATGGCTCACTCTTGGGCGGCGATGGAGACGTTGTAGACCCCGGCCTGGCGCGCCGCGTCCATGACCTGGATCAGCATCTCGGTGGTGGAGTTCTTGTCGGCCTGGATCACCACGCTCCCCTGGGGATTCTCGGCGTGCAGGCGCTCGATGTTGGCGCGCACGGCCCGCGGGTCCACCTGGCGCCGGTCGATCCAGATCTGGCCGGCGGAGGTGATGGCGACGAGGATGTTGCCCTGCTCCTTGACCACCGCCGTCACCGCCGACGGGCGGTCGACCTCGATGCCCGACTCCTTGACGAACGACGCGGTGACGATGAAGAAGATGAGCATGATGAAGACCACGTCGAGCATCGGGGTGATGTTGATCTCGGTCTCGTCGTCGGTGTGGTGGACGTTGGAGAAGACTCGCCGCATAGGGTCACCTCATGGTGGTCAGTTTGGCCTTCAGGTGCTCCACCCGGCGGTGGGCGAAGCGGGCCAGGAGGGTCGAGGCGAAGACGCCGGACAGCGCCGCCACCATGCCCGCCATGGTCGGAATCGTCGCCTTGGACACGCCGGCCGCCATGGAGCGCGGATTGCCGGTTCCCGAGAACGCCATCACCTCGAAGACCTCGATCATCCCGGTGACCGTCCCCAGCAGCCCGAGCAGCGGGCACAGGGCGACCATGGTCTTGATCAGGGGCAGGTGCTTCTCGATGTCGAGCTGAACCCTCGAGATCATGGCGGCGCGGATCCTGCGGGCGTGCCAGGAGCGGCGCTCCGAGCGGGCGTTCCAGACCGACATGGTGTCGTCGATCAGACCGCGCAGGCCGGTCCGGTAGTGGACCATGCGCTCGAAGATCAAGGCCCACATGAAGAAGGTCAGCACCCCGATGGCGAGCAGCACCGGACCCCCCATCTCGAGGAAGTCGCGGATCTGTTCGTACCAGTCGAGCAGGCGGTACATGGGCTACTCCATGCCCGCTCAGGCCGGAGCGGCGCCGACGCCGGCGCCGGTGACCGCGACGGCGGCTTTGCCGTTGCCGTTGCGCGATTTCTCGGCGTGGTCGGCGACGATCCCGGTGCTCTGCCGCTCCAGGACGTGGATGATCCGCCGGCTGCGCCCCGTCACCACGGTGTGGAGCAGCACGGTGGGGATCGCCACCGTCAGCCCGAGGACGGTGGTCACGAGGGCCTGCGAGATGCCGCCCGCCATGAGCTTGGGGTCGCCGGTCCCGAACAGGGTGATGGCCTGGAAGGTGTTGATCATGCCGGTCACGGTGCCGAGCAGGCCCATGAGCGGCGCGACCACGGCGATGATCTTGAGGAACAGCAGGCCGCGGCTCAGCTTGGGGGACTCCCGGATGATCGCCTCGCCCATCTTGAGCTCGAGGGTCTCCAGGTCGGCGTCCCGGTACTTCTCGGCGGTCTTCAGCACCCGGCCCAGGGAGCTCGAGTCATTCGCCGTCTTGCTCTTGAGCTGCTTGAGCACCTTGCGGCCCTCGAGCCCGAGGACGATCAGCCGCTCGGCGGCGATGAGCAGGGCGAGGCCGCCGAGGGCGATGATCAGGTAGCCGATGAGCCCGCCCTGGGCGATGCGCTCGCGCAGGTTCGGGGTCTGGACGAGGAGACCGAGGATCGAGCCCCGCGACGGGTCGACGCCGAAGGCCACGTGGCCCTGGGTCGCGTTGAACAGCTCGGTCGTGGTCCTGACGAAGCGCGCCTGGGGCTGGCGCGGCAGCTCGAGGACGTTGCCGGTCTCGGGCACGAACTGGAGGTAGGCGCCGTCGGTGACGATGTTGAAGGTGCCGACCCGGACCACCTCCTCCTCGACCTCCTCGCCCTCGCCGGTGATCACCTTGGTGGTGAACTTCACGACCTTACCGGACTCGGTCATCTCGCGCTGCAGCTCGAACCAGAGGCGCTCGAGCTGCTCCATGGAGGCGAGCCGGGAGGTGCTGCCGAGGGTCGAGGCGAGCTCGGTCAGGAACTCGCCCCGGTCGGGAAACTGGACGGTGGTGACCGAGCTGTCGAAGGTCGCCCGGGCGTCGCCGGCGACCTGCTGGAGCACGCCGAACATCTCCTTCAGCGAACCGAGCCGGCTGTCGAGCAGGGAGGTCAGCTCGCTGGTGCGGATCTCGTTGCGGTCGAAGACCGCCTCGAGCTGGTCGCTGCGCCGCTCGAGCTCCTGCTTGCGCTGCCGGGCCTCGCGGAGGAGCTGCTGCTGGTCGGCCTTGGCGGCGGCGAAGCGCTGCTCGCGCGCGCGGTTCTCCTGGGTCTCCTGGGCTCGGCCCTGCTGCACCATACACAGGAGCACGTCCAGGGTCTTCGCCCCCTCGGGGGCGCCGGACTGGGCGAACGCGGTGGCGCTCGCGAGGACGACGATGGCGGTGAGGATGCGTCTGCTCATCGGGCGGCCTCCGGAGCTTCGATGGGGAGCAGGAGCAGGCTCGGCGCCACCTGCTTGCGTGCCATTTGAATCCCGGCCTTGATCTGGTTGCGGAACTCGGCGGACAGCGGGACCCAGGTCCGCTGGCGTTTGTCCCACATGCCGAAGGTCTTCAGGTCCACCGTCTCGTAGAGCAAGGCGGTGCGCCCGATGCGCAGGAAGTCGACCTCGCGGGTCGCGCCGCCGACCTCCAACGTTCCCTTGTAGGCCTCGATGGTCCGCCCGTAGTCGTTCTCGATCTCGTAGGCCTCGAGCAGGCGGCGGAACTTCTCGGCGACGCTGACGTCCGAGCGCTCGAGGATGGTCCTCAGGAAGGCCACCCGCTGCCGCCGCTCCTCCATCAGGAAGGGCACGTCGAGCTCGATGAACTGCTCCAGGCTGTCGATCATCCTGAGCATCAGCGGCGTGACCTGGCGCTCGATGACGCTGACCTGGTCGATCGATTGGTTCAGGTCGGCCATCTCCTGCTCCTGGCTGTCGAGCTGCTTCTGCAGGAGCGCGTTGTAGACCTCGAGCCCGTCGATCTCCTTCATGATCGCGCTGTACTCGCGCTCGAGCGCGCGGGTCTCGTCCACCGTCTGGTCGATGGCCGCCTGCGACCGGCGCGCCGCATCGTCCATGGAGGCGGCGGCGTCGAGGGCGCCCTCAACCTCCTGTGCTCCGGCTCCTCCGGCGCCGAGCGCCAGCAAGAGAGCCACTACCACTGCCCGTCCGAGCTCTGTGATCCGAGTCATATCCCTCTTCCTTTGATGTCCTTCCGGCCTTGTTTGAACCCGGTCCCCTCCACCCGTTCGCGGTCTCATCCGCCCGTCGGCCGCGGTGACGGCAGCTTCAGCGCAGCACGACCGGGGATGGCGTCGCTGCGGCGGCTCGGGGCGTCGAATGTCACGGATTGCACCTCCGTGGTATCAATGTACTAAACTTATGACCAATTCACAAGACGTCAAGCCCGGCCGACGGTCGCACCGGCCGCTCGTTCGCAAACCGCGCACTGATAGACACTTCAGAGCTCGAAGCTGAAAGCGCTCGCTGATCGTCGAGGCGTTGCTCACCGTGCGATGCCGGGATCGAGCAGCTGGGCCACGGCGATCACTCCTGCTGCGGAACCCCGAGGCTGGACATCTGATCCGGGGTCAATGGCGTCGCGAAGAGCATCTGCCAGCCGTCCGGGGTTCCGGTGCCGAGGGGCGACCAGGGGCCGGCGTCGGGGCCCGGCGGCGTCGCGGTGTCGCCCTCGAAGGTCATGAAGTCCATCCGGAGGGTGCTCTCGTAGCCCTCGGGAATCGGCACCACCCCGCGCAGCCACTCGAGCTCGCGGGTCTCCGCGTTCCAGCTGACGAGCCGGATGGCCCCCTCGGTGGCGAGCTGCTCGAGGGCGCGGTTCGGGGCCTCGCCCCGGCCGAGGTGGCAGTCGCCGCAGCTGCGGCCGGCCCTGATCGTCGCGTGGGGGGTGTAGGGTCCGACGGCGACGAAGGACCGCCCCCGGTAGGTGACCGACTGGAAGCTGGCCGGGTGGACGGTGCCGTCCTTGGCCCGGTTGACCAGCAGCACGAAGCCGGACAAGGGCTTCATGGCCCGCTTGACCTGGGACTCGACCTGGCTCTCGAAGTGGCAGTTGTAGCAGCTGACCACGCTCGCGGCGTGGCACGCCGTGCAGTGCAACGCCCCCTGGTGGGGGTCGTGCTCGGCGTGGCTCGCGGGCAACGACGACCGCTCGTGGCAGCCGGCGCAGTCGGCCTTGATGGCGCCCGGCTCGTGCATCGACAGGTAGCGCTCGCCGTCCCCGTGCAGGTCCTCGGAGGGGTGGCAGTCCCAGCAGGTCATCCCCGCCTCCCGGTGGACGTCGGGGAGACCGAGCCGCTTGGCCTCCAGGGCCTGGCGGCCATGGCAGCCGTAGCAGCGCGCCTCGGTCACCGAGCGGTCGGCGGTGGCGTGGCAGTCGGTGCAGCTCGCCCCGGGGAAGGGCGCGGGGTAGGCCGCGCCGTCCGCGTCGACGGCGCCGTGGCAGCCGGCGCAGCCGAGCTCGGCCATGCCGACGCCGGCCAGGCCCTCGAAGCCGCCGGCGGCGGCGCCGTACCAGTGGGCCTTGCCGGCCCGGGTGGCGTGCAGGCTGGTCGGGAAGGTGTCGGCGGGGTCGGCGGCCGCGGTGAAACCGGCGGCCGCGGCGACGGCGATGAGGACCAGGAGAGCCCGATGACCCGGTTTCATGAGATGCCTCCCCCCCCGGGCAGCTTGGTCGATCGAGCGTACCAGAACCCGGTCGGCGGCGGCAGCCCGAGTCGCGGCCGACGGGCCAGGCCGAGCCGGATAGAATCGGAGGGGACGCATCCCGTGACTGTGAGACCGCTCCTCCGGCTGGCAGTGCCAGCGCTGCTCGGGATCGCGTCGGCCACCGCCGGCGCCCTCGAGACCGACCAGTACTGGGCGTGGGGCCTGCCTCTGGGGGACTCGACCGGGGCGATCAACGCCAAGCTGAACCTGGAGCTGGAACGGGCGCTCGCGAGCCTCCCCGCCCAGTCGCCGCCGGCCGGCTGCGACGAGGTCGCGGCGGTCTACCGGGCGCGGATGCGCTTCATCCTCATGCACGACCTCCAAATCTGGGCGTGGAGCTCGCGCTTGATCGACCGCGCGCCGGACGGCGACGGTGAACGCGAGGTCCACCGGCGAAGCAACCTCTACTCCCGCCACCCGCTCGTCGACCCTGGGACCTGGATGCCGGTGACCCCGACCATCGAGGTCGCCGGGGTCCGTTTCGGGACCGACAAGCTGGCCCACTTCGTGTCGTCGGGGTGGATCCTGTACCGCGGGTTCCGCAAGAACGTGGCCGAGGGCGCGAGCCCCGAGCAGGCCGAGCGGGGCGCGGTCCGCCGGGCGGTTCTCGACGAGCGCCTGATCCTGGGCGGCCTGACCTCGGGTGTGCAGGCCGTCGCCGACCTCGAGGCGGGGGCGGCGGGCATGCGCTTCTACCGGGACCTGTGCCACGGCGACGAGCCCGTCCTGGTCTTCGACGGCGAGCGCTGGGGGGCGACCCGGCCGGTGGACCTCGGCGGCTACGTGAGCCCGCGCTGGGACGAGTCGTACCAGCCGTCGGTGTTCCGGCCGCGGCGCTGGCGCCTGGTCCGTCCGGTCCTCGAGGGCTCCTGCGACCGGCTCGGCGACCCCGAGGTCGTGGCGCGGAGACGGGCCTACAGGCAGCGGGACCGGACCTCCCCGGTGGCCGAGGTCGTGGCGGAGCTGGTGTCCGCGGGAGCCCTCGCCGACCCCGAGAGCTTCGGCATCGAGGCGGTGTGCGGCGTCGTGGACCCGTCGCGGGAAGCCACCGACGAGGTGCCGCCGAAGCCCGGAGCGGCCGACGCCGCCGCGCCCGCGATCGACCTCGCTCGGGCGATCGCGGACGAGGAGTCCGACCGGCAGCGCCTCGCCCTCGGCCTGGTCGGCATTCACCTGACCTACCCCCAGGTCGTGTCGGCCTCGGTGGCGGTGATGGCCACGTCGCAGCCGCACGGCTGGCTGTGCCGGACGCCGTGCGACTTCCGCGGACCCTTCGCCGAGCTCGAGCCGGGCGTCGGCGGCGTCAAGCTGAGCGTCGGCTGGGCGCGGGTCGTCGGCACCACGGACGTCTCGGGCCGGTGGCTGACCGCCGGGTACTTCGGCCTCGCCCCCAAGCTGACCCTGCTTCGAACCTGGGGCGACGACGGCTGGCTGCCCGGAAACAGGACCTACGCCGGGGTCGAGCTCGGCGTGCCGATCGCCCAGGCCAACGTCGGCATCGGCGCCCTGGTGCGCGTGGACGGGGGCGACGGGCGGCGGTGGACCCTCACCGCGAGTGCAGGGTGGGGATTCTAGCCCGCTTCACCACGGACCGGGGCGTCCGTTGAGGCGAATCGATGGACTCGCGCCGATCCACCAGCAGGCCTCAGGACGTTGACAAACGCGGGGGAGCACTCTACGGTGAATGGTAATCGTTGACGATTGGTAGGCTGGTCGATATGTTGACAGCGCCGAGCGGGCCTGACGCCGACATTCTCGACTCCGTGGCTGACGGTGTCTTCACCGTGGACGCCGACTGGCGCATCACGTCCTTCAACCGGGCAGCCGAGCAGATCACCGGCCTGAGCCGCGACGCGGTCCTGGGCCGTCCGTGCTCCGAGGTCTTCGCCGCGAGCATCTGCGACTCGTGCTGCGGCCTGCGCCGCGCCATGACCAACGGGAACTCGGTGCTCATGCGCGCCATCTACATCCACAACGTAGCCGGCGAGCGGCTGCCCGTGTGCGTGTCGGCGAGCGTCCTCCGCGACCGGGACGGGAACATCATCGGCGGCGTCGAGACCTTTCGTGACCTGAGCCTCATCGAGAGCGTCCGTCAGGACGCGCCGGAGTCGTGCACCGGGCTGCCGGGCATCGTCGGCCACAGCCCGGCGATGCAGCGCATCGCGGCCCTGGTGCCGATCGTCGCGGAGTCGGACAGCACCGTGCTCATCGAGGGCGAGAGCGGCACCGGCAAGGAGCTGGTGGCGCGGGCGCTGCACGAGCTCAGCGGCCGGCGTCGGCACCCCCTCGTCGCCGTCAGCTGCGGAGCGATCCCGGACACGCTGCTCGAGTCCGAACTTTTCGGCTACCGCGCCGGGGCGTTCACCGACGCGCGTCGCGACAAGCCCGGGAGGTTCGAGCTCGCCGACGGGGGCAGCCTCTTCCTCGACGAGATCGGCGAGGTGTCGTCGGCGCTCCAGGTGAGGCTGCTCAGGGTCCTCGAGGAGCGCGTCGTCGAGCCCCTGGGCGCGACCGCTGTGGTGCCGGTGGACGTGCGCATCATCGCCGCCACCAACCGGCGCCTCACCGATCTCATGGAGGCCGGCAGCTTCCGGCCCGACCTCTACTACCGCCTCAACGTCGTCAGGATCCACCTCCCGCCGCTGCGCGAGCGCCGCGAGGACATTCCCCTGCTCGTGGACGCCATGGTGGCCGATCTCAACCGGCGCCGAGAGACGCCGCTCGACGGCGTCGCGCCCGACACGATGCGGGTTCTGATCGAGCACCGTTTTCAGGGCAATGTCCGGGAGCTGCGCAACATCCTCGAGCACGCGGCGATCATGTGCCGCGAGGGCGTCGTGCTGCCGGAGCACTTGCCCGAGGACCTCGGGGGGCGGACGCCGATGACCGGCTCGACCGACCCGGTGGAGCTTCTGCAGCGCAACCTCATCGTCGGGGCGCTCGAGCGCCACGGCGGCAACCGCCGGGCGGCGGCGAAGGAGCTCGGCATCCACGTCACCACCCTCTGGCGCCAGGCGCGGAGGCTCGGTCTCGAGCTTCCCGAGCGCGACGGACGCAGCCGAGCCCGTTGACCGGCGCCGCCGCGCGGCGACCGTTGCATTCGTGCAGTGGTGTGACCCAAATCACAATCTGCAAGGTTGCATCGCGGCAACGTTCGGACCCGCCCCTGACCGCTGGTTCGAGCTCCAACTCACGAATTGTCAGAGTCTTCCGAGCTCCGATCCGGACCTGGAACGGATCGTGAACGGCATCCGTCAGAGCAGGAACTGACAATCGGTGTTTGCGGTGGGTCGCCCGGGTCGATGGGTCGGCCCGGGGGTCCTCATCGCTCCGACGGAACCGTTCGGAGACCAAGGAGGATTCGCCATGAGACGCCTCGCCTGGATCGTGGTCGTGCTGCTGGCGGCGGGGATCGCCCTCGCCGACGACGGCACCATGTTCCGCAAGAACGTGTCGAACACCCCGGAGCTCGAGACCGAGCACGCGGCCCTGCGCATGCTGCCGCTCTACCTGCCGGCGCAGAGCTCGGACGGAACGCTGCTCGGGGCCATCGACTACCTGAACGCGGACGGAGCAATCGCCGAGACCCGCGAGCTCGCCCGGCCGCTGATCGTCCACTACGTCGACGGCCACGTCGAGGGCATCGACGAGGACGGTTACGGTGGCTTCCCCGGCCACGGCAAGCGCGACGCCTTCGGCGCGGTCAGCCTCGACGACGGGGCGACGTGGCAGCGCGCGAACCTGTCGCGGTCCGCCAACCGGTCGTCGGTCAAGATCGACCGCAAGCCCTACCCCGGGGACGTCCTGCGCTCCGCCGCCGCCTCCGACGGGAACAAGGTGCTCATCGTCTGGGCGAGCAAGTACTGCGGCGGCGGCAGCCCGAACTACGCGATGAGCGATGACGAAATCGGGCTCCTCGAGGCGCATTTCGGCTTCACGGCCGGCTCGTGCACCGATCTGTTCAACGCGGACGGAACGATCAACAACCTCGACACCCCCTGCCTCTATATGGAGGACTACTTCGGCGTCGCCGGTTCCCAGGGCGTCCAGAGCGCCTCGGACCTCGCCGCGGAGGGTTTTCCGCTGATCGGCGACTACCCCTACTCCTGCATGTGGGCCGCCCGCGGCGTCATCCTGCCGCCCGAGGCCACCGGGCTCGAGATGAGCCGCGTGGTGTGGTTCAAGGCGGAGCGCCTGAGCTCCGGCACGCGCAGCGCCGATCGCCCCGAGGCGGCGTGCGTCAAGGGCGCCGGCTGCGTCGTCACCTGGCAGGAGGACCCTGACGGCGTGCGCCCCGGCGGCGGCGAGGGCCCCGGCGAGGGCTGGGCCGGCGCCATCGCCCACCACGAGACCGACTCCTGGTACTCCTACATCGGCTGGGACGACCTCGGCCTGGTGGCGGCCGACGACGGCGGCTACGGGACGTTCTACGACACCACCGGGGATCTCGCGGCCTGGGCGGCCGCCAACGTAAGCGGCAGCCCCACGGCCGCTGTGCCGATGT
Organism: Candidatus Methylomirabilota bacterium; assembly: GCA_035464095.1. Lineage (GTDB taxonomy): Bacteria > Acidobacteriota > Thermoanaerobaculia > Thermoanaerobaculales > Sulfomarinibacteraceae > JAHECW01. Next base: position 26,840 of record DATHSO010000004.1, read on the forward strand.
CGATCCCGGTGCGACTCACCGACAACGCGATGTGCACCGACCTGGTCGGAATGACGGACACCCCCTACTGCTACGCCGACTTCGACGGCTCCGGGACCGCCGACCTCTGCGCCGCCACCGTTCCGGTCACCATCGAGACTCCGATCGGGACGCAGGACGTCGACATGTGCGTCACCGAGGACGGTCGGTTGCTGCGTGGCAACACTGCCGCGACCCGGGCCCGCCTCGCCCTGCACGGCTACTCGTCGGTCTGCGCCCACGATCCGGCCGCTCCCGATGCCTGCCCGATCGACCGGGCCTGGTTCTCCATGGCCTACGAGGAGAACAAGGGCCTCGGCGAGGACGGCGAGGCGGTCGAGGTACCCGACGACCCGGCCCTCAAGGTCGACATGGGCAAGAACATCTGGTACCACACCTTCGACATGGCGAGGCCCGAGCTGGTCTCCCAGGGGCTCATGCTCAACCAGCCTTCGGTCTACCCGGACGACTGGAGCGACACGTCCGGACTGCTGACCCAGGACGGCTCGCTCGGCTACAACTTCTACGACATCGAGCCCGACCCGATCTACGAGACCCAGGCCGGGCTCGCGACCACGCTCTACCAGACCGAGATCTGCCGGCGCTCGAGCCCGATCACCCAGAACTGGTACGACGCCGGCGACACCGGGACCGTGGCCTTCCAGGTCTTCAAGCAGGGCATCATCCGGCGCGGCGGCCCGGCCGACATCATGGCCCGCCGCTTCGTGATCCCCGACGACTTCGACGCTACTGTGGACAACCCCTACGGCTACGCCAACATGGTCTGCGAGAACGCCGACGGCGCCTCCGCCTGGGCCTTTGCCGACGGCTCGAACCCCCGCTACGTCAAGGGGCTGTGCGCGGCGCCGACGGTCAACCTCTCGGCCAACACCATTCTCACCGGCGAGTGCGGCGACGCCACCGCCTGCCTCGACGCCTTCCCCTTCAGCGAGTACTTCGATGACCTCGCCGGGGGCGAGCCGATCCCGAAGGTCTGGACGTGGCAGCAGGACGGTGCCGACTACGGAGGGACCCCCGACGTCGCGACCGACAACCTCGACGACGTGTCCTGGGAGAACCCCTACGACGTCGCCAAGGGCCACCGCGGTTTCCTCGCCGGCGACATGCTCATGGTGCTCTACGCCTGGGCGCCCAACTGGCAGGCCCTCACCGAGGCCCACGACGCTTTCAACCTCTACATCCGGCGCTCCTTCGACGGCGGTCGGACCTTCACCACGCTGCCCGGGAGCTTCACCCACACCGACGGCATCACCTACTCGGGAGATGGCACCACGACCTGCGAGTGGATGCTCTACGACGGCGCGAGCGAGACCCCGGAGTGCCTCTCCTACGCCGCTGGCGCCTTCGAGCCGGCGCGGAACGTCTCCCAGCTGGTCGGCTCGGCGGTGACGATCATCGATCCGCGCTACGCGCCGACCACCGCGAGCATCACGGAGTCCTCGGTGAACACCGGGTCGCTGCCCGCGGGATTCAGCGCTCCGCTCTACCCGGACGACACCCGCGATCCGTCGCGCTACTTCATCGTCTACGAGACCGGCGCCAACAGCCCCTACGACGTCGGCGAGGCCGAGCCCCTCAACCTCTACTACGGCCGTGGCGTCGACTGGGGCGACGACTACCTGGTGTGGCAGGACGAGCCGGACACGAACGCGTGCCTGCCCTCGGCCGACACCGAGGACGAGTACGACCTGTCGGGCTTCTGCAACGAGTTCGACGCCCTCGAGGGCAGCCAGTTCGCCGAGTCGGGCGAGGCGGCCGTGACCGCGAGCCCCGGCGGCATGTTCATGTACGCGGACTGGAACCAGGTCGACTTCGACGTCCAGACCGGCGACGAGGTCGGCTCCGACGCCTGGCTGCGCCGGGTGCTCTTCCTCGACGACTACATTCCCCCCGACACCGGCGGCACCGGCCCGGGCAACGCGGCGCCGGGCCCGTCGTTCACGTACGCCGTCGACGGTCTCACGGTCACCTTCACCGACGCGTCGTCGGACGCGGACGGGACCGTGGTCGACTGGCTGTGGGACTTCGGCGACGGCCAGGGCTCCACGGAGCGGCACCCGGTCCACACCTACCCGGCAGGCGGCGCCTACACCGTCACCCTGACCGTGACCGACGACCTCGGGGCGACGGCCAGCACCGCTTCGACCGTGGTGGTGAGCGCCCCCGCTACCATCACCCTGACCGCCGTCGGCTACCTGAAGGGGCCCAAGCAGTACGCCGACCTCGCCTGGAGCGGTGCGACCTCGAGCAGCGTCGACGTCGTCCGCGACGGCGCCACCATCACCACCACCCCGAACGACGGGGCCCACACCGACAAGGTCGGCGGGACCGGCCCCGCGACCTACGTCTACCGGGTCTGTGAGGCCAGTACCCAGACCTGCTCCAACCAGGCGACGGTCGTCTTCGACTGAGCTCGCCCACGCTGCGGGACCATGGGGCCCGCCCCCGTTTGCCGGGGTGGGCCCCATTCCTTTCGCGACCTGGGGTCTCGTCTCGGGGTTGGGCCGGGGTTGGTCCCAGCGATCATTGCACCGGCGCAACGGTCGGCAGCGGCCAGATCTGGGAGTTCGCTCGAAAGTTACTGATGCTAAATCCATTTAGGCGAATTTCACCGGGCTGGCACGGATCCTGAATCACCATCGGCGAAGTCACCAGAGCAACGCGGACCGCGGCGAGCGCCAGCCCCCGACAGACGCAGCCGGTTGCCACGGGCTCGTCGCGGCCGCACGGCAAGGGAGGAAACGCCATGTCCACGAAACGAGCAATCTGGATCGTTCCCCTGGTGCTGCTGACGGCCTCGCTGGCGGCGGCGCAGAACGCCAACGGGCCGGGGCGGGTCGACCTGCCGCTGATCGCGGGCCAGCACTACGACGCCGGCACGGTCGCCATCCACAACAACAACGGCGGCCTGCTCATCGACGTGCAAACGGCCAACGGCTGGGAGATGACCGCGCTCCACGTCCACGCCGGCTGGGCTGAGAACCCGGTGCCGATGAAGAGAGGTAACCCGGTTCCGGGCCAGTTCGACTTCAAGTACGAGTACGCGGCGCCCCAGCTCCGGGAGCCGGTGTTCCTGGACTTCGTGGAGGACCTGCAGGGCTTCCGCTGGGGCGAGCCCTACGAGGCCGAGCGCCTGCGCCACATCGCGGTCCACGCCGATGTGGTGCTGCGGGACGCGTCAGGTCAGATCGTCGCTGCGGAAGGCGCGTGGGCCCAGGGCGACATCCCCTTCGAGGGCGGCCAGTGGGGCTGGTGGCTCAAGTACCTGATGGCCCACAAGGCGAAGGTGCACTTCATCGACGCCCCGGTCGCCGGCCTGCGGCTGACCAGCCCGACCGAGGACGTGCTGACCGACGACGGCGGCGGCGCGCCCTACTTCCCGGGCGAGTCGGGGACCTACTCCCTCGGCGCCCAGCTCCTCGGGTCAACGATGCTCGACCACAAGGTGTCGCCGCTGGACCTGTTCCCCGGCGCCGACATCGAGGACCCGCGGGTCGCCAACATGGCGATGCTGCTGCAGAGCCTCGACGCCGACGGCAATCTCTCGGGGGGGATCCACATCACCCCCGAGGTGACGGCCTGCTTCAACGACGCGCTGGCCGTGCACGGGATGATCTCGGACTGGGCGGCGGACGCGCACGTCGACGCGCTGGTGGACAGGACCATCGCCAACTGTGCGAGCCTGCCGCTGGTCGAGGTGACCCGGGAGGACGCGGTCGCCCACCTCGACAAGACGCTTAACTCCAACATGTTCCGCAAGAACATCTCGCGCACGCCGGAGCTCGGCAGCAGCAAGTCCAAGCTCGACGTCATGGGGATGTGGTTGCCGGCCAGAAAGGCCAACGGCGACCTCGCGACCTACCTGGACGATGGGGCCATCGTCTCTGGGGTCCCGTACTACGATGCCGACGGAAACCTGATCCGGGTCGTGGTCGACGCCAAGCCCCTGGTGGCCGTTTACACCGACGCCGACCCGGACACCGGCGCCCACGACATCTGGGGTGCGGTCTCGCGCGACGACGGCAATACGTGGAAGCGCAAGAACCTGTCCCGCGCGGCCTACCGGTCGTCCTTCACCCTGGCCGACGGGACGCCGTTCTACGGCGAGGCCAAGAAGCCGGTCATGCAGGTCAAGGGCAACAAGATGCTGGTGGCCTGGACCTCCAAGTACTGCCGGGGCGGCCGGCCGGCGTACTCCATCAAGGTCTGTCCCGACACCGACGGCGACGGCCAGCCGGACCCCTGCATGGTCGAGCACGGCTACGGAGAGAACTACGCGATCGAGTGGGACTACCCCTACGACGACCCCTACTGGCAGGACGACATCTGGGGCGTCGCCGGCCCGCAGCGCTCCCACGATTACACCGACGAGGGCTACCCCGAGGTCGGCGAGGTTCCCTACAGCTGCGTCTGGACCGCCCGCGGCCTGATCGGAACCCAGGCCGATGTCAACAGCGGCGTGGCCGACTACGTCGGCGACATCGTGTGGTTCAAGCCCGAGCGGCTGACCTCCGGCCGCCGGGACGCCAACCAGGTCTTCATGGGCGCCTCCGACGGCGCGGGCTTCGCCATCGCCTGGCAGGAGGACCCCGGCGGCCTGCGGCCCGGCGAGGCCAAGGGACCGGGCCCCGGCTGGGGCGGCGCCACCACAAACCACAAGACCGACATCTGGTACAGCTACCTGACCATGGCCGACCACTCCAAGGTCGACATCAACTTCGTGCCGGGAGGCGACCCGCAGCACGACGACCCGGACCTGGTTGGGCGGCCCAAGGCCCTGGTGCCGATGTCGCTGCCGGTGCGGCTCTCGGACAACGACGTGGTCAACACCGACAACATGATGATCGAGCTCGGGCCGGACGGTCTCCCGGTGCGCGACGCCTCCGGCAACTACACGCCGGTGGCGAACCCCGACGCCCACTCCGAGGACGCCTACGGCTGCCACCGCTACGGCTACATGCTGGACGGCCTGTGGGGCTGGAACGGCACGATCTACGTCGACGGCCAGGATGTCGACTGGCAGCAGGGCGACGGAGGCACCCTGTACGAGTTCATCAATCACCAGGACGAGATCAAGCGGGTGGTCGTCACCGCCGACGGCCGGCCGCTGGACGGCAACACCGGCGCGTCGCGGCCCAACCTCTTCCTGCAGACCTACGAGAAGCTCGACGGCAGCAAGAGCGCCTGGGCGATCCTCGCCTACGAGGAGACCAAGGGCATGGGCTCGGGGCCGCCGGAGGACGCCGGTGGCGGCACCCAGCCCCAGGACGGCAGCGGCTGGGACCCCTGCGCCATGGTGCCCGACGAGGGCAAGAACGTCATCTACCACAGCTTCGACTTCACCCAGCCGGACGTGGTGAGCGCCGGCACGATCCTCAATCTGCCCGAGACCGACGAGTCCGGCACGCCGCTCTACGTCGAGGAGGTGCCGTTCCTCGGGGCGTATCGGGATGGCGACGGGAACGTCATGTACAACCCCGACGGAACCCCCATGTGCATCCCGAACCCGTTCGCGGGCGAGCTCATCCTGGACTGGAAGGGCGACGCGCAGCTGGGCTACGAGAACGCCCGGCGGCCGCGCTTCCTGCTGCAGGGCAAGGATGGCGCCTTCGGCGGCAAGGATCCCTCCGGCAACTTCAAGGAGCCGGGGAACTCCGGCACGGTTCTGATCGTCCTTTACAAGGAGGGCCAGGAGGGCCAGGGCCGGCCGTCGGACATCCTGGCGCGCCGCTGCGTGGTGAAGAACGAGTCCGGCCAGATCATGTCAGGCAACCCCTACCGGCCGGCCAACTTCGTGCCGCAGACGGCGAACGACAGCCGGGTCGCGGTGCAGAACCTGAGCACCGTGATTCCCGGCACGACCTGGGTCAACCCCGACCGCGACCCCAAGGCCAAGGGCGACGGCACCAAGGTGTGCGACTGGACCCAGCCCGTGGAGGCGCTCGCGATGAAGTCCAGCGCCAACCCCTACGAGGACGCCCGGGCCCACCGCGGCGGCATCAACGGGGACTTCGTGGTCCTGGGCTACTCGTACACCCCGAACTGGGCGGCGTCGCGCAACGCCCACGACAAGTACGACTTCTACATCCGGCGCTCGTTCGACGGCGGCGAGCACTGGACCACGGACCCGGACCCGTACGCTCCGAACTCGGTCCACACCGACATCTTCTTCGACCCCGACGGGATCTCCCAGTACGAGCTCAACGAGATGGGCGACGACGTCTCCGAACCCACAAAGCACTACGAGGTCGTGACCGAGTACGGCCCAGGCGTCTACGAGCCGGCGCGCAACGTGTCGCTGCTCAAGAACAACAAGACCAGCGTCATCGAGCCGCGCCTCGTCAAGGTGCCCGGGACCATCAAGGACCCGGCCACCGGGGAGTGGACCGGGAAGGACGAGGACAAGAACAACCCCGACGTCTTCTACGTGGTATACGGCACCTCCACCAACCTGCGGGACGTGGAGAAGGCCCCCGAGGACCTGTTCATGAGCTTCTCCCGGGACCG
>DATHSO010000005.1:0-37713 GCA_035464095.1 Candidatus Methylomirabilota bacterium
CCCCTGATCGCTGTCGCCGACATTGGACCAGCGCCCGGAGCCGGCGCCCCCGCCAGCCACCGGGGAACAGGGGTCGGTGATGCCGTCAGCCCGCGAGCGCCTCCGGCGTGACCCGCCGCACGACGATCCCCGCCGCGTAGCCGAGAACCGCCACGGTGCACACCGCCCCTGGGATCTCCACCTCGACCAGGGTCCAGCGGGCGGCCTCGGCGCGGTCGCCGGCGACGGCGAGGAGGCGGGGAGGGCGGTGAGGGTCGGGCTCGGCCTCGACCTCGCGCAGGGCCATGCCGATGCCGAGGCCGGTGGCCTTGAGGTAGGCCTCCTTCCGCGTCCAGGTGCGGAGGAAGGTGCGGTGGCGGTCGGGACCCCGGGCTGCGAGCACGGCGGCGGCCTCGGCCGAGCTGAAGAAGCGCCGGGCGAGGCGCTCGACGTTGGCGACCTCGCGCAGGGCCTCGACGTCGACCCCGACCGGGACGGCCGCCACTGCCAGCGTGACCACCCGGCCGGAGTGGGAGAGGTTGAAGTGGAGGCTGTGTTGCGCGTCGCGCTCGGCGAGCCGGGGCTTGCCGCGGTCGTCGACGGCCAGGGCAAGGCTCTCACCGGGAACGGCCAGGAGCTCGCCGAGCGTGCGGCGCAGCAGGGTCCGGCCGAGCACGAAGCGGCCGCGCGCGTTGGCGATCCGGAAGCGCTCGGCGCGGGCCCGTTCGTCCTCGGGCAGCGCGGACAGGAGGTCGTCGGTGCGGCCCTCGATGTCGGGCAGCTTGGCCCACAGGAGCTGGGGAACGGTAGGCACCATCGCCACGGATGCTACCTCTCCGACTGACCCCCTGCTACCCTCGGCCCATGGACGACCTGCCCTTCGTGACCCGGATCCAGGTGCGTTGGCGCGACCTTGACGCCAAGAGCCACGTCAACAACGCCACCGTCGTCACCTACCTCGAGACCGCCCGCACCGAGCTCTGGCGGCAGCGCTTCGGCGGCGGCACCGACATCCCCTTCGTGGTCCGTCGGGTCGAGGTCGACTACCGGCGTCAGCTGACCCTCGACGACGAGGTCCGGATCGGGCTCTGGATCGAGGACCTCCGGGGCGCGAGCTACACCTTCTGCTACCGCATCGAGTCCAACGGCGCCCAGGCCGTCGACGCCCGCACCGAGATGGCCCACGTCGGCCCGACCGGCAAGCCGACCCGGATCGCGCCCGAGATGCGCGCGAAGCTGGAGACACTCCTGCTCGAGTGACAGGCGACCCGGTGGCTTCATCGGGCACGGGCACGGCTGCTGGTCGCCGGCTGCTGACGCTGATCGCTGATCGCTGCCCCTGGTTGCTGGCGCTGGTCGCTGCCGCTGACATCGGACGCGGACGCGGGCGCGGACGCGGACGCGGGTCAGTCGGCGAGCCACCGGAACCAGATCGGGTGGTTCTTCTGGTACCAGGCCAGGACCTCCTGGATCAGGGCCTTCTTGTCGGGCGGCAGCACGGCGTCGTCCACCTGGTCGAAGTGGACCACCATGCGGTCGTTGGGCTGGTACTCGATGGCCTCCGAGCACAGGGTCTGGAGCTCGTTGCGGATGCGGCCCGAGTCGGAGATCTTGACCGCCCGCCGGCGGTAGTCCTGGCCGGCGTAGAAGCGGTCCAGCAGGGGCGAGAAGACCATCCGCATCTCGTCCATGGGCTCCATCAGGCGCAGGCTCAGGGTGACGTCGACGATGCCGCGGCGGGTGGCGGTCCGGGTGGTGACCCGGTAGGTGTCGTCGGTCGCCTGCTCGACCCCCCGCATTCCGGTGTAGGGGTCGTCGAGCATTGCCGAGTTGAGGCTCAGCACCCGCCACTCCTTGTTGGGGAAGAAGTCGTCGGCGGTGGCGGTGCGGCTGCCCACCGGCATCGACGCCGCCATGGCGTCGCGCAGGTTGCCGCGATAGAGCTTCACCACCTCGTCGTCGACCGGCTCGCCGGCGATCTCGGCGAGCCGGTCGGGGTAGTCGGGCGCTTCGGGGTCCAGGCGCATGAGCAGGTGCTCACGGTCGTAAGAAATGTTGAAGCGGGACGAGAACAGGCACATGGAGGTGCGGGTCCCGAGGATCGGGTCGAGACTGGCGCCCTGCAGGGCCTCTGCCGACGCGGCGTAGCCGTCGCAGATGAAGACGTGCCGCTGGCCGTCACGCTCGAACGGCCCGACCAGGTACATGGGGGTGTAGGTCCCGGACTCGATGAAGGCGGCCATCCCTGTGCTCGGAACGGTCCAGCCGTCCTCCACGAGGTGGGCGCCGAGGGCGCGCCACTCCACCCACAGCTTGCCGATCCGGTGCTCGCGCGAGGCGCCGCCCAGGGTCCAGACGTGGACGTTCTCGGGGCGGAGGTCAGGGTAGGTCGCGAGGATCGCCTCCATGACCAGCCGGCGGGGGGTCAGGAAGTCGATCAGGATGGAGCGTTCCGCCGCCTGGTCCACCACCGCCCGGGGCAGGACCAGGTTGCCCATGTACCCCTCGTAGGGGCGCGACACCTTGAGCGGCTGGTCGAAGAGGTGAAGGACGGTGAGGGGGCCGGTGGGGGCGCCCTTGGCGAATCGCGAGGTGTTCTCCAGCGTGTCCACCGCCGCTCCCCAGACGGTGACACCGGCGCTCTGGATCTCGTGCCAGAACTCGGGCCACTCGAAGCCGCGCTCGTTGAGCATCCGGTGGACGCAGCGGTCGAGGAAGCGGGCCACCTGGGGGCGGGCGTAGACGCGGCCGAAGCCGAGCTGCGGGTTGGAGCCCATCTCCGGGGTCTCGCCGGCCTTGGGCATCAGGCCCTCGCCGAGGCTCACCATGACGGCATGGTTCTCCGGCAGGTTCCTGGTCAGGTACCAGAGGGCCTCCGAGAGGGCATAGGCCGAGACTGCGTCGGCGTCCTTCTTGACCCGGTTGACCAGGGCCTTGTCCTGGCCCTTGCCCTCCCCGTATCGTCCGAACAACCGCGTGCCGAGGGCGGTGACCGCGTTGGCGACCACGAAGGCGCGTTCCAGGGAGTCGCCGACGAAGGCATGCTCGAGCCGGGGCTCGTCGCCGTGCCAGTCCTCGACCACGTCCTCGAGCCAGAGGTGGAATCGACCGAGAACCCCGCGCGTGTCGTAGGCCCACTGCGCGACCCGGTTCCGGCGGTCAAGGTTCATGAGATCCTCCCCTTCGCTCCGATGCCGTCGGCATGGACCACACTGTGCCACGGTGCGGCTTGGAGCTCAAGCCGCACCCCCCGAGCCTCGAGCCCCCAACCCTGAACTCTGAACTCTGAACTCTACTGAGCTCTCAACTCGCTCCGCCACCACTGAAGGAGGTCCGCGAGCGTCTGCCGCAGGGAGCGCTCCGGTCGCCAGCCGGTGGCCGCCTCGATCCGCGACGGGTCGCCGACGAGCCACGGGATGTCCGAGGGCCTCACCCGCGCGGAGTCGACCTCGACCTCGATGTCGTGGTCCGTGAGGCCGAGCAGGGTCTCGACGACCTCGGCCACCGCGACCCCGTGCCCGGTGCACACGTTGAAGACCTCGCCCGCGTGGCGGCGGTCGCAGGCCAGACGGCAGGCTCGGACCGCGTCGCGGACGTCGGTGAAGTCGCGCACCGAGTCCAGGTTGCCGACCGCCAGGCGGGGCGGCTCGAGGCCGAGCTCGATGCGGGCGATCTGGCGGGCGAAGGACGAGGCCACGAAGTGCGGCGGCCGGCCGGGCCCGGTGAGGTGGAAGAAGCGCACCCGAACCGTCGCCAACCCGCGGCCGTGGTGGAACTGGGCGGCGAGCCAGTCCTGGGCGGCCTTGGAGGTGCCGTAGGGGGACATGGGCGCCACCGGCGAGGTCTCCGCCACCGGGCCGTCCGCGGCTTCGACTCGGCCGTAGATCTCGGCGGTGGAGGCGACCAGGACCACCGGGTCCAGGCCGGCCCGCAGGATAGCTTCGAAGAGGTGGGCTGTGCCGACGGCGTTGATCTCGAGAGACCGGGCGGCGTTGTCCCAGGACCGGGCCACCGACGACGCCGCGGCCAGGTGGTAGACGGCGTCCGGGCGGGCCTCGGCGAGAACCGGCGGGATCGAGGGTGGGTCCACCAGGTCGGCCTCGATCAGCCGGATCCCCGGCGCCGCACCCTCGAGGGACGCCCGGTCGTACCCCCCCCAGGCGAGCCCCCAGAGCTCGACGGCCGGGTCGTGGCGGCGCAGCTCGGCCAGCAGGTGGCCGGCCACGAAGCCGGTGACCCCGGTGATCAGGACCCGCATGCCGCCTCGAGGTAACGGCCGAGGGCGTCCTGCCAGCTCGGCATCGGGCGACCCCGCAGCGCGGTCAGGCGCGAGGTGTCGAGCACGGAGTAGGCCGGCCGCGGCGCCGGGCGTGGGAAGGCGTCCGTCGCCACCGCCTCGACCTCGACCTCGACCTCGACCCCGAGCCGGCGCACGATCTCGACGGCGAAGCCGTGCCAGGTGGTCGCCCCCGAGTTGACGGCGTGGACGACCCCGGTGGCCCCCAGCTCAGCCAGGTCGAGGATCGCCTCGGCCAGGTCGCCGCAGAAGGTGGGCGAGCCGTGCTGGTCGGCGACCACCCGAAGGCGCCGCTTGCCGGCCTCGATCTGGCCCCGGATCGCGCCCACGAAGTGGCGGCCGCCGTGGCCGTACAGCCAGGCTGTCCGGACGATGAGGTGGCGCAGGGCGGTGGCGGCCTGTGCCTCGCCCAGCAGCTTGGTGCGCCCGTAGGCGCTGGCCGGCGAGGTCGGGTCATCCTCCCGATAGGGTCGGCCGGCGCGGCCGTCGAAGACGTAGTCGGTGGAAACGTGGACGAGGGTGGCGCCGACCTGGTTGCAGGCGCCGGCGAGGTGGCCGACGGCGGTCGCGTTGACCGCGAGGGCGTCGGCCTCCCGGCTCTCGCAGTCGTCGACGGCGGTGTAGGCGGCGCAGTTCACCACGACCCACGGGTGCGAGCCGGTGGAGCCGGTGAGCCAGGCCGTCACCGCGAGACGATCGGTGATGTCGATGGTGTCGACGTCCCGCCCCTCGGCTGTGAGGCCGCGGGCAGCCGCGGCGGCAAGCACCGCCCGACCGAGCTGACCGTGTGAGCCGGCGACGACGATCGACCGGGCGGATGCCTCCATGGCAGCGGATGGTAGCAGAACGCCGACCGGCCGGCCCGAGCCGTTGGCCCAGGAATAGTGCTCGTTTCGAATGGCTTATGATTCAACGACCCGAGGAGGGCACCATGGAAGATCTCCTGACCAAAGGCGTGACGTCGGAGGCCGAGGACCTACAGGCCGGCGACGGCGACAACTCCATCCCCAACGGCGACGAGGCCGACCGGATCGCCCGCATGGCCACCCACATGGCCGGGATCATGCGCGAGCTCAACCTGGACCTCGCCGATCCCAACTTCGTCGAGACTCCGGCCCGGGTGGCCAAGATGTACCTGGAGATGTTCCACGGTCTCCGCGAGGGGGCGGAGCCCAAGATCACGACCTTCCCCAACGAGGGCGACTACCACCACATGGTGATCGAGAAGGAGATCCCCTTCTACTCCATGTGCGCCCACCACTTCGTGCCGTTCTACGGCCACGCCCACATCGCCTACATCCCCGGCGAGACCATCGTCGGCCTGTCCAAGCTGCCCCGGATCCTCGAGTTCTACGCCAAGCGGCCGCAGCTCCAGGAGCGCCTCACCGAGCAGGTGGCCGAGTTCCTGTGGCGCGAGCTCGAGCCCCAGGGGGTGATGGTGGTCATCGAGGCCCGCCACCTGTGCGTCGAGATGCGGGGCGTCAAGAAGACCGGCGCCCTCACCACCACCTCGGCCCTGCGCGGCTGCTTCGCCGACCGCAAGGTACGGGAGGAGTTCCTCGCCCTGCTCAACCGCCAGACCGCGTGGTAGGACGAGCGGAGTTCAGAGTTCAGAGTTCAGAGTTCGGAGTTATGAGTTGAGAGGTCAGCGATCGTGGCCGAGCGCCCCCCGATGCGAGGTGCGATGGCAACTCTGAACTTTGAACTCTGAACTCTGAACTCTGAACTGCTAGCGGATGACCTCGCAGAACAGGTACACCCTGCGGGTCGCGAGCAGGACGTCTCCGGTCACGGTCGCGCTGTCGATGCGTTCCTTGAGGCGTTGGCCGCCGACCTTGAAGGTCCCCAGCTCGACCCGCTCCAGGGGTGCGCCGTTGCCGTCCTCCAGCAACAGGATCACCAGCAGCTTGACGCTGGCGGGGTTCCGGTTCTCGAAGGAGACCGTCACCTTCAGGTCCACGTCCTCGCCGGCGGCCACGACCTCGTTGCCGTCGGCCTCGAGGAGCAGTGACCGCCACCGCACGCCGTCGATCTCGACCCCGGGATTCAGGGTCGCGCCGACCCGGTGGTCGAGATCCTCCTGGTAGGGGTTGTCCACCTCGCGCCAGGTGTCGGACTGGGCGTCTGCCGGCACCGCCGTCGACAGCGTCGCGATCGCGGCGGCGAGGACCAACCGGGAGCATCCCATGATCAGCCGGTTCGGCCGACAGAGGTTCATTGTCTCGAGTATACAGGGTCCCCGCCGTCGAGGTCGACCGCGAGACCGACACGACCACGCGCGGCGCTCGGGCGCCGCGCGTCGTCGGTGATGTCGTCCGTTCGGGTCGTCAGCGGAGGTGGATGGCCATCCCCTTGGCGACCGCCCCGGCGTCGCCGGAGGTCACCGAGCAGATGGACAGCTTCTCCTTGACCTCGTCGACCCTGAGGGCCGCGATCTCGGTCATGTCCTCGTCGAGGACCTCGCCGGTGTCCGGGTCGCGCAGCACCTCGACCTCGCCGACAACGAACTGCCGGCCGACGCCGACGCCCTCGCGGGAGCCGCGGTTGACGTAGACCTTGCCGTCCTTGACCATCACCACGGAGCCGGTCCAGGCGATGTTCGGCAGCTGGGCCTTGAGGAAGTCCACCGCTTGGGCGCAGGCGTCCTGGACGGCGAGTCCGACGTTGTCGTTCTTCTCACCGCCGAAGGCGGCGCCCCAGCTGCCGGTGGAGTAGCCGAGGTTCGCGCCCTTGCGCTTGGACTCCCCGACCACGTTGGTGGAGGCGAGCACCATACCGGTGGTGGAGTCGACGACGTAGATGGTGGCGTTGATCTCGCCCTTGCCGCCCTTGCCGCCGATGTTGAAGCCCTTGATCCGGACGCCGCCGCCGCCGGCGGCGGTGGTGTCCTGGACGTGGGTGATGGCGCCCTTGACCAGCAGCTGGGCCGGGGTCATCTGGCCGGTCACCGGAGCCTTGGCGCCGCCCGCGGTGCGTCCGGACGAGGCGAAGTCCTGCTCGTCCAGGGCGGCGGCCCGCATGTCGGTCTCGCCGAGCACGATGAACGACCCGGTCTGGTTGAGCATGTCGGTCAGCACGGTGCCCCATGCGTCGCCGATGTCCCAGCGGCCGTGCCAGCCGGCCTGGTTCTCGAACTTGGTGACGGTGATCGAATAGCGCAGCCCGCCCGCGGCGTCTTCCGCGACGACAGGAACGGCGGCGGCCACGAGCGTGATCAGCAGGCAGATGGTCAGATTTCTCATGCTCTCCTCCCTCCAAGACTCCCGAGTGTTCTCATCTTAGGGCCGGTCGGCCGGGGCTGTCAAAGGCACGATCGGCGGCCGGTGGCGGCGGCGTCGGCGGGGCCGTCCGGTCCCGCCGAGGCGTTCTCCACAATCGCTATCGCTCGCTGTAGCGCTGGGCCTTGCGGACGCACAGGGCGGCCATGTTGACGATGTCGTCGACCCCGACGCCGCGCTGCAGTACGTGGACCGCGGCGCCGATGCCGGTCAGGATCGGCCCGATGGCCTCGACCCTGCCGAGGCGCCAGAGCAGCTTGTAGGCGATGTTGGCCGACTCCAGGTCCGGGCAGACCAGGATGTTGGCGTCGCCGTGGATTCGCGACAGAGGGAAGTTCTCCTGAGCCACCGACGGCTCGACCGCGGTGTCGGCCTGCATCTCGCCCTCGATGACCAGCTGGGGCCAGCGCTCCTTGGCGATGGCCACCGCCTCGCGCACCTTGCGGGAGCGGTGGTCGCTGTTGGAGCCGAAGTTCGAGTACGACAGCATGGCCACCCGGGGCTCGACCTCGAAGTAGATCCGGGCGACCCGGGAGGCCATGCCGGCGATCTCGGCCAGGTCCTCGGCGCTCGGGTCCTGGTTCACCGTGGTGTCTGCGATGAACAGCATCCGGTCCTCGAAGAGCAGCAGGTACACCCCGGCGGCCTTGTGGACCCCGGGCAGGGTCTTGTGGATCTGCAGCGCCGGGCGGATGGTCTCCGGGTAGGAGTGGTTGAGGCCCGCGATGAGACCGTCGGCGTGCCTGGCGTGCACCATCATGTTGCCGAAGTAGATGGGGTCGCGCATCAGCTTGACGGCGCCCATCTCGGTGACGCCGGAGCGCCAGCGCAGCTCGAACAGGCCCTGGGCGTAGCTCGCCGAGCGCTCGTCCCGGGACGGGTCCACCACCTCCACCAGGTCGGCGGGCACCTCGTGCTCCTCGAGCAGGCCGGTGATGACCTCCGAGCTGCCGAGCAGGATCGGGCGGCAGATCCCCTCCTCGGCGAGGATCTTGGCCGCGCGGACGATGCGTGGGGCCTCGCCCTCGGGGAAGACGATGCTCTTGGGGTCGAGCTTGGCGTGGTCGAAGACCACGTGCATGACCTCGTAGGTGCGGGAGAGCCTGTTCTCGAGCTCCCGCACGTAGTCCTCGCGGGAGGTCCACGGCTTGCGGGCGACGCCGCTCGAGATGGCGGCCTCGGCCACCGCCGGCGCCTCCCACAGCAGCACCCGGTGGTCGAAGGGCTTGGGGATGAGGTAGTCGCGGCCGAACTTGAGCGGCTTGCCGCCGTAGGCCCGAATCACCTTGTCGGGCACGTCCTCCTTGGCGAGGTCGGCGAGGGCCTTGGAGGCGGCCAGCTTCATGGCCTCGTTGATGTCGGTGGCGGCGACGTCGAGGGCGCCGCGGAAGATGAAGGGGAAGCCGAGGACGTTGTTGACCTGGTTCGGGTAGTCCGAGCGGCCGGTGGCCATGATGGCGTCGGAGCGAACCTCGGCGACCTCCTCGGGGGTGATCTCGGGGTCCGGGTTCGCCATGGCGAAGATGATCGGGTTGTCGGCCATGGTCGCCACCATCTCCTTGGTGACCATGCCCTTGACCGAGACGCCGGTGAAGACGTCGGCGCCGACCATGGCCTCCGCCAGGGTGCGCCGGTCGGTCTCGACGGCGAAGCGCTCCTTGTACTCGTTCATGCCCTCGGTGCGGCCCTTGTAGATCACGCCCTTGGAGTCGGCCATGATCAGGTTTTCCGGCTTGACGCCGAGGGAGAGGTAGAAGGTGGCGCAGGCGATGCCCGAGGCCCCGGCGCCGCAGAACACGACCTTGACCTCGTCGAGCTTCTTGCCCGCGATCTCGACGGCGTTGAGCAGGGCGGCGCCGGAGATGATGGCGGTGCCGTGCTGATCGTCATGGAAGACCGGGATGTCCACGGTCCGTTTGAGCTCCTCCTCGATCGTGAAGCACTCGGGGGCCTTGATGTCCTCGAGGTTGATGCCGCCCAGCGTCGGGGCGAGCAGCTGGCAGAAGCGGATCACCTCCTTGGGGTCCAGGGTGTCGACCTCGATGTCGAACACGTCGATGTCGGCGAAGCGCTTGAACAGGACCCCCTTGCCCTCCATGACCGGCTTGCCGGCGAGGGCCCCGATGTTGCCCAGGCCGAGCACCGCGGTGCCGTTGGACACCACCGCCACCAGGTTGCCCTTGTTGGTGTACTCGTAGGCGAGCTCGGCGTCCCTGGCGATCTCGAGGCAGGGCTCGGCGACGCCCGGGGTGTAGGCCAGCGACAGGTCGCGCTGGGTCGCGCACGGCTTAGTGGCGACGACCTCGGTCTTGCCGTGCCGTTTGCCGGTGTGGTAGGCGAGCGCTTCCTCGCGGGTGATCTTCTTCATGGTCTTGCCTCCCGGGGACGGTTGTCGATTGAGCCGCATGCGAAAGATTTCACGAGCGCGAACATAGTGCCTGCCGGCAGGCGCGTCAAGCGACCCCTGCGCGCTCGAGCGCGAGCCGCACCAGCTCGTCGAGCAGGGCGGGGTAGGGCGTGCCGGTGAGCTCCCACAGCCGGGGGTACATGGAGATCGAGGTGAAGCCGGGAATCGTGTTCACCTCGTTGACCCACAGCGAGCCGCTGGCCTTCTCGAGGAAGAGGTCGACCCGGGCCATCCCGGCGCAGCCCAGACACCGGTAGACGTCGAGCGCCAGCTTTCGCGCCGCGTCGGCCTGAACGGCCTCGAGAGGCGCCGGGGCCAGGAGCTGACAGGCGTCGTCAAGGTACTTGTCGTCGTAGTCGTAGAAGTCGTGGCCCGGGACCACCTCGCCCGGTACCGACGCTCGCGGCTCGTCGTTGCCGAGCACCGCGATCTCGATCTCGCGGGCGTCGAGGCCGCGCTCCACCAGCACCGTCCTGCCGTGGCCGAGGGCGAGCTCCACGGCGGGCGCCAGCCCCGCGGGGTCGATCACCTTGGAGATGCCCACCGACGACCCGAGACGGGCGGGCTTGACGAACAGCGGCACGCCGAGCTCCAGGCAGCGCACGGTGAGTGCGTCGCGGGAGTTCGACCACGAGCGGCGGCCGATTTCGATCCAGGGCGGCGTCGCCAGGCCGGCCTGGACCAGCAGGCGCTTGGTCAGCGCCTTGTCCATGCACACCGCCGACGCGGTCGGGTCGCAGCCCACGTAGGGCAGGTCGATCATCTCGAACAGGCCCTGGATGGTGCCGTCCTCGCCGTAGGGGCCGTGGAGGACCGGGATCGCCACGTCGAAGGGCTCGTCGGCCAGGCGACGGTCGAGGCGCTCGGTGCCGTGGAAGGTGACCACGCGGTCGGTGCGGTCGCCGGACTCGGCGAGAACCCGGGCTGCGGTGGCGGGGTCGGCCCAGCGCCCGGCCCGGTCGATGGCCATGGCCACGACCTCGTAACGGTCGCCGTCGAGGGCGCGGGCCACCGACCGCGCCGAGACCACGCTCACGTCGTGCTCGCCGGAGCGGCCGCCGAAGACCAGGGCCAGCCGGAGCCGTTCGGGTGCTGCAATCATGGGCGCCTCCCACCGTCAGGGTGCCGCCTCATTGTGACGCAACCGGGGCGGCAGCGGGGAGGCGTGGGGGCAGCGGCGGCAATTCGTCGGACGAACTGCGGCGGCGCGTCGGACGCGCCGACCGGCAACCAGCGATCAGCGGCAGCAATCAGCATCCCACCCTTGTTGCCCCGGGAGACACCGGGGAAGTAACACAACACTGGTTCCAGCAGACATCGCCGACCAAGTCCCCGAGGTGTTACTTAGGAGCAATCAGCGACCGGCGACAGCGACCAGTGACCCGCGTCCGCGTCCGCGTCCGTGCCCGATGTCAGCGACCAGCGACAGCGTGCGGGTACGGTTCCGGGTGCGGGTCGGCGCGCGGGTCCGGACCCGGGCGGTGGCCGAGACCAGCAGGCGCGAGGGGCGGGCGTCGGCAGTGGCCGTAAAGGAAGGTCGCCTGAATTGAGGCGCTGTCTCAACTCTCCGGGTGTCCGTGAGCTTGTGAAATTCTCCATCTGTCGATAGAGTGATGACGGGCGGAGGAGGCCATCGGTGACTGCTCTGGTTGATTCTCGGGTCGCGTCCGTGCTTCGGATCGTGTCGTTCCTGCTGGTGCTGTCGGTGCTGGGCTTCGCGAATCCGCCGGGCCTTCTCGCTCAGACCAACCAGGACTGTCTGATGTGCCACGAGGACCCCGAGCTCGTCGGTGAGCAGGCGGGTGTCGAGGTCTCGATGTTCGTGGATCCGGCAGGCTATGCGGCGTCGGTCCACGGGGAGTTCGCGTGCATCGACTGCCACATGGACCTGGACGGCGTCGAGCTGCCCCACGACGAGGAGCTCGACGCCGTTGACTGTGCCATGTGCCACGACGACATGGCCGGGCAGCTCGAGGCGGGCCCCCACGGCAAGTGGGCCGTCGACCCGGCCGCTCCGGCGGCCCGGTGCACCGGCTGCCACGGCGTGCACGACGTCCGCTCCAGTAAGACGCCTGGTTCGCCGACGGCTCCCGAACGGGTCAACCAGCTGTGTGCCCGGTGCCACCCGTCGGCTCTCAAGGCGGTGGCGACGAGCCCCCACGGCCGCATTCGAGGCGAGCGGCCGGCGGCGACCTGCGTCGACTGCCACCAGGGCCACGACGTGCACGCTCCGGTGGAGCCCCTGGTCCAAATGGAGGCGTGCGGCGTCTGCCACCCCGATGTCTCGCGGCAGAACCGCAACTCGCTGCACGGCCAGGCGGCGGTGAAGGGCGACCCCGTGGCGCCGAACTGCATCATCTGCCACGACCACCACGCCATCAAGTCCCATACCGACCCGAGCGCGCCGACCGCCGTCCAGAACATCCCGCTGCTGTGCGGGCGCTGCCACCGAGAGGGCACCGAGGTGTCGCTGCAGCACGACATCCCGCAGGACCGGATCCTGGAGAACTTCTCCATGTCGGTCCACGGGGACGCCCTGTTCAACAAGGGTCTGACGGTGACGGCGGTCTGCACCTCGTGCCACACCGCCCACAACATCCTCGACCACAACCACCCGGCGTCGAGCATCAACCGCGCCAACGTCGCCGACACCTGCATGCAGTGCCATGCCCGGATCGAGGAGGTCCACGTCAGGGTCGTCGAGGGCCGGCTGTGGGAGGAGGAGCCCCACAAGGTGCCGTCCTGCGTCGAGTGCCACCAGCCGCACAAGATCCGCCGGCGAACGGTGACCACCCAGGAGGCCTCGTCCCAGGGCTGCCTGACCTGCCACGGCAAGCCGGACCTGAGCGTGATCCGCGACGGCGAGGCAATCTCCCTGTACGTCGACGAGGCGACCTACGCCCTCGGCTCCCACGCCCAGACCGCCTGCGCCCAGTGCCACACCCAGGTGACCCCCGACCACCCCGAGCGCCCGTGCGCCACGGTCATCACCCCGGTCACGGTGGACTGCGGGATCTGCCACGCCGAGCAGGTCGAGCAGCACGCCCTGAGCCGCCACGGCGAGCTCGAGGCTCGAGGCGACCCTGACGCGCCGGGCTGCGCGACCTGTCACGGCGAGGTGCACTTCATCACCAACCACCGCCTGCCCATGTCGCCCTCCTACTCGCGCAACGTACCTGCCCTGTGCGGCGCCTGCCACGCTGCGGGAGCGCCGGCGGCGGTGCGACTGGGCGACGACCGGGACATCGTAGAGAGCTACCTTCAGAGCACCCACGGCCGCGGCCTGATGGGCAGCGGACTGGTGGTGTCGGCGAGCTGCATCGACTGCCACACCGCCCACTCCGCACTGCCCGAGGAGGATCCGCGCTCGACGGTCAGCGAGAACAAGATCCTCAACACCTGCGGCAGCTGCCACCGGGGCATCGAGGAGGAGTTCAGGGCGAGCATCCACTACCCGGCCAACGTGGTGACCAACGAGGAGCTGCCGACCTGCGAGAGCTGCCACACCTCCCACGAGATCACGCGAATCGACGCCCAGGGCTTCCGGTTCATGATGATGAACCAGTGCGGCCGCTGCCACGAGGAGTTCGCGGAGACCTTCTTCGACACCTACCACGGCAAGGTCACCCAGCTCGGGTCCGAGGGCGCGGCCAAGTGCTACGACTGCCACGGCACCCACAACATCCTGCCGTCGGACAACCCGGACTCGACCCTCAGCCGGCGCAACGTGGTCGCGACCTGCGGCCAGTGCCACCCGAGGGCCCACCTCGAGTTCGCCGGCTACCTCAGCCACGCCACCCACCACGACCGCGAGAAGTACCCCTACCTGTTCTACGCCTACTGGTTCATGACGACCCTTCTCGTCGGGACCCTGACCTTCTTCCTCATCCACACCATGCTGTGGCTGTTCCGGCTGTGGCGGACCCGCGAGGTCTGGCGCTCCGTCAGGGACAAAGCGCACGCCGAGCAGCGCTTCTACATCCGCTTCAGCTCCAAGCAGCGGATCATGCACCTGGTGATGCTGCTCAGCTTCTTCACCCTCGCCCTGTCGGGGATGGCCCTGAAGTTCTCGTATATGGGGTGGGCCCACGCCGTGACCAGGATCATGGGCGGCTACGCGAGCATGGGCAACCTCCACCGCTGGGCGGCGGTGATTCTGATCGGGCTCTTCGCGTACCACATCCGTGACGTCTTCAAGGCCAAGGCCGCCTCTGGCAAGAGCTGGCTGGCCTTCATCTTCGGCCC
The DNA here is from genome assembly GCA_035464095.1 of Candidatus Methylomirabilota bacterium. Classification (GTDB taxonomy): domain Bacteria; phylum Acidobacteriota; class Thermoanaerobaculia; order Thermoanaerobaculales; family Sulfomarinibacteraceae; genus JAHECW01. The sequence continues at coordinate 14,207 of DATHSO010000005.1, forward strand.
CAACTCGCTGATGTTCAACCTCAACGACATCAAGCAGTTCTGGCAGAACGCCAAGTGGTTCCTCGGGCGCGGGCCGCGGCCCCACTACGGCCGCTTCACCTACTGGGAGAAGTTCGACTACTTCGCGGTCTTCTGGGGCGTCTTCGTGATCGGCTCCACCGGCCTGGTGCTGTGGTTCCCCGAGTTCTTCACCCGCTTCCTGCCCGGCTGGTCGGTCAACGTGGCCACGATCATCCACTCCGACGAGGCGCTGCTGGCGGTCGGCTTCATCTTCACGATCCACTTCTTCAACACCCACTTCCGGCCCGACAAGTTCCCCATGGACCCGGTGATCTTCACCGGCCGGGTGCCCCTGGACGAGCTGCGCCACGACAAGCCCGCGGAGTACGAGGAGTTCGTCGAGGCCGCCGAGCCCGAGGAGCTGGCCGAGCGGATCAAGGGCCCGGCCGAGGCCAGGCTCGAGAAGGCCTCCCGGATCTTCGGCTTCACCGCCCTCGGCATCGGGCTGACCCTGATCTTCCTGATCGTCTACACCATGGTCTTCGGCTACCGTTAGGCGACTGGCCGACCGTTTTCAGGACCGCCCCGTCGCGGGGCGGTCCGTTCGTTTCCGGGCCCATTGGCTCAGAGCTCGGGGCTCTTCTCGAGGGCGGGGGCGGCGTGGTTGTACAGCCAGGTCAGCGCGAGCGCGAAGAGGGCGGCGGTGATCCCGAGGCCCGCGTCGATGAAGCGCGGGGCGGTCAGCGCGAGGCGGATGAGCACCGTCGCCACCGCGAAGCCGAAGTAGCGGAAGACCACCGGGTAGGTGATGCTCGAGCGCAGGGAGATCAGGACGATGAGCACGTCGGCGAAGATCAGCAGGGTGTAGAAGATCTCGAAGAAGTCGTTGGACAGGACGTTGAACAGGCTGTCGGTGTGGGTGCCGGTCCACCAGGACCAGACCACGTGGACCGCGATCAGGGCCAGGCTCGCGAGCAACGCCAGGGCGATGAGCTTCTTCGAGGCGATGAAGCTGGTCCGTTCGGCGGCGTCCCGGCCGATCGGCTGGTGGCGCTGGAGGCGCGCGTAGACGACCAGGATCGCGAAGATGGCGAGGGCCCCGAAGGCGTCGGAGAGGATGAAGACGACCTGGTCCTGCACCGTGTCCGACCACTCGATCGGCTCGGAGAACTTGGTCAGCTCCTTGAACGACTGCCGGACCAGGATCAGGGACATGATCTCGAGCTGCTTGCCGACCGCGGTCGCCACCGACTTGGCGAGCGCGAAGATCAGGGAGATCACCTCCGCGAGCAGCAGCAGGGTGAAGGCCCACAGGATGGCGTCGAAGTGCTTGTCCGGCAGGTGGACGGCGAGGCTTTCGGGCAGCCAGCCCTGGCGGCGGAGCTCGATGATCAGCATGCCCGCCAGGAAGACCAGGGTGAGCAGGGTCGCCACCCGGCGCTGCGTGGCGAGGGTGTCCCAGCGCGCCTCGAGCCGGTCGAAGAGCAGCGACGACCGGGACACCACCGCTCGTTCGAAGCCCCGGCTCAATGCCCCTCCTCGGACTCGGGTCGGAGCTGGCGCACGAGGCCCGCGTAGCGCCGCTCCACCGTGAAGCCGTAGCGGTAGAAGAACTGGGGCCGGAAGAAGCCAGTGGTCAGCCAGCGGTAGCTGTCGGCCCGAAGGCGGTTGGCGAGCTCCTCGATGAGGTGCCCGGCGACGCCGTGGCCGCGTGCGCTCTCGGTGACCACGATCTTGTCCATGTGGGCGGACTGCGCCTCGGGCTGGACCTCGTAGAACAGGCCTCCCAGGAGGTGGCCGCGGTCGGACACTGCGACCAGGAAACGGTGCTCCGGCCGGAACTGGACCGGCAGCTTGGCAGCCAGGAACAGGCGGTGCAGGCGGGCGATCTCCTTGGGGTTGAGGGCGTGTCGGATCCGGTAGGGCCGGCCCTCGGGGTCGTCGAAGGTCACCACCATCTCGCTGCGCTGCTCGCCCCGGGCGACGGCGGCGACGTACCCGGCCTGGTCCTCGGGCTGCAGGTAGGGGTAGGAGAGGCGGGCCAGGAAGTAGTCCATCTCGGGCTCGAGGTCGAGGTGGGCCCGCAGGTCCGACACCGCCGAGCTTAGGTCGTCGGTGCGCAAGGTCCCGCTGCGCAGGTCGGAGATGATCGCCTCGAGCCCGCGCGCGAGGGGCTCGGAGACGTCCCGCAGGACGGTCTCGCGGAAGAATCGGGCCCGGCTCTCCGGGTAGGCGTGGCGCAGGTCGGCCAGACGGTAGGTCTCGTAGAGCTCCTGCAGGGTTCGGGCTCGGACGGTGTGGGTGGCGTCTGGGGCGAGGCGGTCCCAGGTTCGGAAGCGCTTGGCGGCGAAGAACAGGCGCCTGGGGAGGAAGCCCCTCCGCTCGACCACCCCGAGGTAGCTCTGGAGGGCCTGGGTGAGGGCCGGGTCGGCGTTCCGGGCGCGCTCGAGGACGCCGTCCAGCAGCACGCGGCCCTCTCCCTCGCCGACGATCTCGAGCACCGAGGAGAACAGCACCGACCAGTCGACCAGCCCGCGCAGGTGGGGGTGGGCGAGCTCCATGGGGGCCAGGAGCTCGCGCCGGAAGCTCTGCAGGAGGTCGAAGATGTCGGTGAAGGGCCGCCGGGCCGCGATCGAAACCAGCCGGGCGCCGGTGTGGTAGTCGTGGGTCGGCACGATGACGTTGTTCGGCGACGGGTCGGCCACGACCAGCCGCCGTCCGGTCCGGTTCCAGAAGTCGACGTAGGCCGACATTGCGCTCCAGGCCGCGAAGGGCCACAGGGACTCGAGGCGCTGCCGATCCTCCTCGCGCCGGGACAGCCGCGCCACGGCTCGGTCCAGGGTTTCGCCCGGGATGAACTCCTCGGTCCACAGCCCGTGCTCCGGCCAATAGCCGCCGAACTCCTCCACCAGCGGGCCGAGGTCCCGCTCCTCCGAGCACACCAGCAGCCAGTCGATCTCCTCCTCGACCTGGTCCGGGCCGAGCTCGCGATTGAGGTTGACGGCGAGGTCGAAGTGGCCGCGGGTCCGGGTTTTGACCGCGACCCGGTAGACCGACTTGCCGTGCTCGCTGCCCAGGTGGCGGACCCACACCCCGCCGGGCAGGATGTCGTCGAGGCGGACCGTGGTGCCCCGGGAGGCCAGGAAGATGCCCTCCTGGAGCATGGTGGTGCTCTTGATGGCCGCCATCAGCCGGTGCTGTGCCTCCTCGTCGACGTCGTCCGAGAAGGCGACCACGTCGTCCCAGCGGTACTCGAGGCCGGTCTCCGGGTCGACGGCGATGCGCGAGGCCGGGCCGAGCCAGCCGCGGAAGCCGTCGTCGAGCTCGGCCCGAGCCCGCCGGGCGAGCTCGGTGCCGGGGGTGGTGGCGGCGGTGACGCTGAGGCGGGTGATGAAGGAGCGCAGCTGGCGGTACCGGGCCGGGTGGCAGGCGCCGTAGCGGGCCAGGAAACGGATCATGGAGGCGGCTGGGCCTTCGGGGTCCTCGCCGGCGGCGGCGAAGCGGCGTTCGGTGGCCGCGACCAGGGCCCGGACGATCTCGGGTGACAGCTCGTGCTCGTTGAGGAAGGCCGAGGTGTCGTCGTCGAAGAGGTCCGGCACGGCGTCGAGGAAGGCGGCCAGGGTGTGGGGGTAGACGGTGGGCAGCTCGGCGATGGTGAGGACCTGGAAGGCGCGACGCACCACCGCCGGCCGGGCGCCTGCGGCGGCGTGGCGGAGCACGGCGAGGACGGTCTCCACGAGCTCGCCCTCGCCGTGGTCGACGACGCCCTCCAGGAAGCGCACCGCTTGGAGGCCGATCTCGGGGTCGGCGGAGTCCAGGAGGTCGGCCGCCACGTGCAGGTCCATGAGCCCGACCTCGCTGCCCGCGAGGAGCGCCGCGGCGGCATCGCGATCCGCCTCGGAGGGCGGCCGTGGCGGGACCCGCCGTCGCCACCTGATCTCCTCCTCCCGCCGACGGCGCCGGTCGCGGTGCTCGGCCTCTAAGGGAGCGAAGCGGACCAGCTCGTCGTTGCCGAGCCACAGCAGCGGGGTCGACAGCACCCGGCCCAGGTCGAAGGAGCCGGAGAGACCGTTGCCGTAGATCACCGAGCCGATCTGGACCTCCCCGCCGGGCAGCACCCGGACGGTGAGGGGCTCGCCGACGCTGCCCAGGCTGAGCCGGTTGTCGTCGACCTCCAGCTCCTGGGAGGTGATGCCGAGGGCCTGGAACAGCCAGTTCGGGACCACGATGTCGGCGCCGCCGACAGTGACAGTCGTCCGGCGGTAGAGGAGCTTGATGGTGTCGGCGAAGCTCCGCTCGATGGCCTTGCGGCGGTAGGTTCCCTTGGGGGTGAGCTCGCCCTGCTCGAGGGAGAAATCGCGGTCGATGACCGCGAAGTCGACGATCCGCTCGAAGGGGGAGAGAAAGGCGTTGGCGCTGACAACCAGGGAGCGGAAGTGGGCCTTTTTCTCGACCGGGTCGAGGGCGTCGATGTCGATCTCCTCGAAGTCGGAGTTGGGGTAGATGAGGGCGGTGTTGTAGGCGCGGTGGTCGCCGACCAGGAAGATCCGGGCCACCGACTCGAAGTCCCGGAACAGGTTCTCGATCTTCTGGGGGGCGATGGTCTGGCCCTTGACGTTCTTGTAGATCTCCTTCTTGCGGTCGACGATGCGGAATCCGCCCCGGCGGTCCTGCTCCATGAGGTCGCCGGTGTGGAACCAGCCGTCGTCGTCGAAGGACGGCGCACCGTCGGGGTCGGCGAGGTAGCCCATCATGACGTAGGGGCCGCGGATGAGCATCTCGCCGTCGGCCGCCAGGCAGGCCTCGATCCCGGGTAGCGGAACACCGATGGAGTCGTCCTCGTATCCGCCGCGGGGGGTCATGGTGATCCCGCCGGTGGCCTCGGTCATGCCGAAGCCGCTCATCAGCTCGACGCCGTGGCGCTGGAAGAAGCGGAAGACCTCCGGGTCCAGGTAGCCCGCGGCCGACAGGCCCCACCGCAGGGCGCCGCCGGTGAGCCGGCGCAGGGCGGCCTCGACCTCCCGGTCCTCGGCGGCGGTCAGGTCGATCTCGGCGCGGACGAGCTCGTGAAGCTGGATCCACTTCATGGGGATGCTGATGAAAACGGTCGGGCGGAAGGCCTGCATGTCCGCCACCAGGGAGTCGATGGCGGGGCTGTGGGCGAAGCGGTAGGTCGCGCCCCAGAAGACCGCGCCGCACAGCTCCAGGAAGCGGCCGAAGGTGTGGTACAGCGGCAGGTAGGCCAGGAAACGGTCGTCCTCGCCGATCTCGGGCAGGGCGAGGGCCCGGGCGAAGCGCTTGAAGACGACGTTGCGCTGGGAGAATCGAATGCCCTTGGGCCGGCCGGTGGTGCCCGAGGTGTACATGACGGTGGCGAGGTCGTCGATGCGGACCGAGGCCCGCCGCTCGCCGATCGCCTCGGAGGGCACCTCGGCGGCCCGCTCGAGGACCTCCTCGAAGGCGAGCACGCCGCGGCCGGCGGCGGCCGGGTCGAAGGCGATGACCTGCTCGAGCGCGGGCAGCCGGTCGACCTGGGGCCGGACCTTCTTCAGCTGGGCGGCGTCGGACACGATCACCGCGCCCGCGCCGCAGTGGGAGAGGATATAGCCGACCTCCGTGTCGGTGGCGGTGGCCGGGATCATGACGTCGACCAGCCCGGTGGTGAGGCAGGCGAGGTCGGTGAGGGCCATCTCGAGGCGGTTGTCGGACAGGATCGCCAGCGGCCGGTCCGGGGATCCGATCCCGAGCCCGAGCAGCCCGCGCGCGATCAGGCCGACCCGGCCGGCGGCCTGGACCCAGCTCACGGTCGTGGTGCCCCCGGAGCCAGGAAGCTCGAACAGGGTGCGGGAGCCCGAGCCGGCGACCCGCTGCTCGAAGAGCGGCCCGAAGGTGAAGTTGGAGGCCTCGACCAGGCGCAGGATCCGGTCGGACCAGGCGGCGACGGCGCCGGCGGCCGCGATCCGGGTCAGGACCTCGGACCGCCTCAGGATGTCGAGCAACGACCAGGCGGCCCATCGGCGCTCGTCGTCGACCCGAGGATGCTCCGGGTCCTGGCGGGCGACCAGGCGTTCGCCGAGGGCGGCGAGAACGTCCAGGTCCAGGTGGTCGAGGAGGGCCCGGCCGACCCGGCGGTCCTCCAGCAGCTGGACCGCGCGGGCGTCGGCGGCCTCCCGGCGCTCAACCGGCACCTCGTCGAGGAGCGCGGCGAGCTCGGCGGCGGCCTGGGAGGGGTCGATGTCGAGCAGCTCGTCGAAAGGATCGAGAGGCGCGTCCTGGGTGGCCACGGCATCACTGTACCCGATTTTCGACACCCGGCTCGCGGCGAGCCGGGTGTCGAAAATCGGGAATGACGAGGAGAGGGCATCGCAGGAGGGCTGGAAGAGGTGGTGGGGACGTGATTCACTCATGGGGTGAGTGAACGGCGGCAGTGGCGGTTGCCCAGGCGGACGCGGCGGCCGTGGTGGGTGCGGACGGCGGTCAGCGTGGCCATCGTCTGGGGTACGATCGTCGCCACCATGGCGCTGTTCGAGGGCTCTCTGATCTACTTCCCGGAACGCTACCCGGCGGGCGCCTGGGACGTCGAGGCCATCGCACGCGCGTCCGGCACCCGGATCCGGGACTGCTGGCTCGAGGCCGCCGACCACACCCGCCTCCACGGCTGGTGGTGCCGGCCCTCCGACACCGGCGACCCCGGCACCGGGATGGTGCTGCTCTACTTCCACGGCAACGCCGGCAACCTGTCCCACCGTGCCGAGGCCGTGGTCGAGCTGGTCCGGTTGCCGGCCGAGGTCTTCATCCTCGACTACCGGGGCTACGGCCGCAGCGAGGGCCGGCCCACCGAGGCCGGGCTCTACCTGGACGCCCGGGCGGCGTGGCGCTTCCTGGTCGAGGAGGAGGGTGTCGACCCCGGACGGATCGTGGTCCTGGGCAAGAGCCTGGGCGGAGCAGTGGCGGTCGACCTGGCCGCAGAGGTGAACCCGGCCGGGCTGATTCTCCAGTCCGCCTTCACCTCGGTGCCCGACATGGCGTCCCGGCACTACCCCTTCGTCCCGCGTTGGCTGATCCGGACCCGCATGGACTCGCTGGCCACGATCGGCCGGATCTCGAGCCCGGTGCTGGTCATCCACTCCACCGACGACGAGATCGTGCCCTACGACATGGGCCGGGCGCTGTACGAGGCGGCGGGCGGCGACGCGCGGTTCCACGAGGTCCGGGGGGCGGGGCACAACGAGGTCGCCCTGGTAGGTGGCGTCGCCTACCTCGAGGCGATCCGGGAATTCCTCGAGCACTGCCGCACCCGGAGGGGGGAGAGCACATGACGGGCCGCGACGATCGGGTCGTGCTGATCACGGGGTGCTCGTCGGGGATCGGGCGCGCCCTGGCGGTGGCTTTCGCCGAGGCGGGCCTCCGGGTCGCGGCCACCGCCCGGGAGCCGGAGACTCTGGCGGACCTCGAGGGCCCTCGGACCCTCCTGCAGCCCCTCGACGTAACCGACCGGTCGAGCGTCGAGGCGGCGGTGACGGCGGCCCTGGACTGGGCCGGCCGGCTCGACATCCTGGTCAACAACGCCGGTTACGGGCTCATCGGCCCGGTGGCCGAGCTCGACGCTGCCTCGCTGCGCCTCCAGCTCGAGACCAACCTGGTCGGGGCGGTGGCCGCGATCCAGGCGGTGGTGCCCCACATGGCCGCCCGGGGCTCGGGGTGCATCGTCACCATCGGCTCGGTGTCGGCGCTGCTGGCTACGCCCTATGGCGGCGCCTACTCGGCCTCCAAGGCAGCGCTCCACCTTCTGTCCGACGCCCTCCGCTCGGAGCTGCTGCCCTTCGGCATCCAGGTCGTGGTGGTGCGGGCCGGGGCGGTGGCGACCCGCTTCCCCGAGGCGGCGGCCCGCGGCATCGAGCGTTACCGCGACCCGTCGTCGCTGTACCACGACCGGTTCGAGGGGATCGAGCAGCGGGCGGCCATGTCGCGCAACCTCGCCATGCCGGCCGACGCCTTCGCCCGCCGGGTCGTGCGCGCCGTCACCCGGCCCAACCCGGCGGCGGTGCTCAAGCTCGGCGGCGGCGCCCGTCTCGTCCCCGCCCTGTCCCGGCTGCCCAAGAAGCTGCTCGCCCGGCTGCTCGCGAGGAAGTTCGGGGTCGTGTGACGAGGCCGCGTCCGCGCCCGGGACGCGGGCCAGGATCAGTGGCAGAGTCGGTGCCAGCGGCAGAGTCAGTGGCAGTGGCAGCTTCTCCTAAGTAACACCCCCGCGGACTTGGTCGGGGAGTGTCGTGTTACGTCCCCGCTGTCTCCCGGGACAAAGAGGGTGGGGGGCTGATCAAAGCCGGATCGGGTGGAGATGCCGGACACCGATCCACCACGGTGGGGACCGCGCCGGCGCCTTGTTCCGGGAGTGGGAGGCGGTAGAATGTTGGTCATCGTCTTCCGAAGAGCTCTCGGGTCGACAGCGAATGCCCGCAAGCCCGGGTGTCCGCGACGTCGACCCCGAAACCGGCTGGGGGAGAGGAGCCCAGGGCAATGGCTGCACCGGACCATGGTCGACGGAAGCTCCTGAACTGGTTTCTCGCAAGCGGCGTCGGCGGCCTCCTTCTGGCCGTCGTCTACCCGGTTCTCCGCTTCATCAGCCCGCCCGCCGAGCCCGAGGCGACAACCCATCAGGTGGAGGCGGGCCCGACCAATGACCCCGAGCTCGTGGAGAGGGGGTTCAAGATCGTGCGGTTCGGCGTCGAACCGGTGATCCTGATCCGGGTCTCGGAGACCGACTTCCGGGCCTTCACCGCCACATGCACCCATCTGGACTGTATCGTCGAGTACCAGAAGGACCAGTCGCGGATCTGGTGCAACTGCCACAACGGTGAGTACGATCTCAACGGACGCAACGTGTCCGGCCCACCACCGAAGCCCCTCGAGCCCTATCAGGTGAACCTCGTCTCGCGGGGATCGGGTCAACCCGCGACCATCGTGGTCTCGAGGGCGTGAGCGATGCGCGACAGGTTGAACCGAGCTTATGAGTGGCTGGATGAGAGACTCCGGGTCTCCAGGGTGTACGAGGCGGCCGTCCACAAGGAGGTCCCCGTCCATCGCGCCTCGGTCATCTACTACCTGGGGGGGATGACGCTGTTCTTCTTCCTGATCCAGGTGGCCACCGGGATTCTCCTGATGCTCTACTACCGTCCGTCGGCGGATCAGGCCTTCGAGTCGGTGGAGTTCATCATGACCACCGTCCCGTTCGGGTGGCTGATCCGGTCGATCCACTCTTGGTCGGCGAATCTCATGGTCTTCTCGGCCATCCTCCACCTGGTGACGGTGTACTTCGCCAAGGCCTACCGGCCGCCGCGGGAGCTGACCTGGATCACCGGCTGCCTGCTGCTCTTCCTCGCCATGGGCTTCGGTTTCTCGGGCTACCTGCTGCCCTGGAACAAGCTCGCGTTCTTCGCCACCAAGGTCGGCACCGACATCGCGGGATCCGTGCCCCTGGTGGGGGAGTGGGTTCTCCGCTTCATGCGCGGGGGCGACCGTGTCACCGGTGGAACGCTGTCCCGGTTCTACGCCCTCCATGTGGCGGTCCTGCCGGCGCTCACCGGGCTGGTCCTCGGCCTGCACCTGCTCCTGGTCCAGCTCCAGGGCATGAGCTCGCCGCCGACCCTCGAGGACGAGGCGAGGCGTCGGCCGCCGATGCGCTTCTTCCCGCACTTCGTTCTCAGGGACCTGTTCGGGTGGACGCTCGCCCTGGGCGTGCTCGCCGCTCTCGCCGCCCTCTTCCCGTGGGAGCTCGGGGAGAAGGCCGATCCGTTCGCGCCGGCGTACAGGGACATCAAGCCGGAGTGGTACTTCATGTTCATGTTCCAGGCCCTGAAGCTGGTCCCGGGGGGCGAGGTGCTGGGCGTGGAGTACGAGGCGATCCCGATCGTGCTCTTCGGGCTGGCCGGCCTGCTCCTGGTGCTGGTGCCGTTTCTGGATCGTGGGGTCGTACGGACCGGCCGCAGCCCGGTGTTCACCGCCCTCGGGGTCGCGGCGTTGGTCTTCATCGTCGGCATGACCTCCTGGGGCTACCACTCGGCGGTGCCGATCCTGGTGACCCTGGCCGCCGCGGTGGTCACGGCGGTGCTCGCCGCGGTGACGCGACGCCGTGATTGAGGGGAGTGCGATGAAGCCGACGACACCGTGCGCCATCATTCTCGGCCTTGCGCTCGTCGCTCCGGGCGGCGTGCCGGCATCGGAGCCGACCTCGTGCGTCGCCTGTCACGGCAACCCGGATGTCTTCGACGGCGAGCTTCTCGAGCTGGTGGAGAGGTGGCGCAGTGGGGTTCATGCCGCGGTCGAGCTGGGCTGCCACGACTGCCACGGCGGCAACCCCGACCCGGCCCTGGCCGAGAATCCGGCTGCGGCCATGGACCGGGACTACCCGGACAATCCCTACCTCGGGACGCCCCAAGCCGCGATGGTCCCGTCGTTCTGCGGCCGGTGTCACTCGGACCCGGAGTTCATGAAGCGTTTCAACCCGGCGGCCAGGGTGGATCAGGAGCGTGAGTACTGGACGAGCCAGCACGGCCAGGCCCTCCGGCGCGGGGACCCGAGGGTAGCCACCTGCGTCGACTGCCACCGGGCCCACGGTGTCCTGCGAGCCGGCAACACCCAGTCGCCCGTCTACCCGAAGGCGGTTGCCGAGACCTGCGGCCGGTGCCACTCAGACCCCCAGCGGATGGCCGGTTCCTCGCTGCCGGACGGACGACCGCTGCCCGTGGATCAGCAGGCGAGGTGGCGCCGCAGCGTGCACGCCCGAGCGATGTTCGAGAAGGACGACCTCTCGGCGCCCACCTGCAACGACTGCCACGGCAACCACGGTGCGACACCGCCCGGCGTCGACTCAATCAACTTCGTGTGCGGTCAGTGTCACGGTCGGGAGGCCGCCCTCTTCCGGTCGAGCCCGAAGCAGGACGGCTTCCAGAACCACAATGTCCTCCTGAGCGAGGCCGGAGACGAGAGCTGCGCGGGCTGCCATGAGCCCCCCGATCCGGCGGCCGGCCTGGTGGAGGCGCACAAGTTCTCGGAGTGTGTGACGTGCCACGGCAACCACGCCGTCGTGCGTCCGGGCGTCGCGATGCTCGAGCCCCTGCCGGCGACGCCGTGTGCCTTTTGCCACGAACCGGTCGGAGAGCTCGCCGAGGCCGTCCCGGAGCCCGAGAAGGCTCGCGAGAACTTCGAGCGCGTGCGCGGTGAGCTGCTGCAGGAGACGTCCGCGTTGAGCGAGGAGGAGCGTTTCAACGAGCTGGTCAGGCGCGCGCTGGAGCTCGACTTCCACACCGAGGCGAGCCGCACGGAGGACGCCGGCGGGAGAGTGCTCCGCGCCGAGTTCGAGCGCCTTTTCACCAAGTTCCGGATCAGCACCACGACCTTCACGTTTCCCGACCCTGTGACCGGCGACACGGTCTCCGAGCGCGTCGTGCGCTGCGGCGACTGCCATGCCGCCGAGCCCGTGTTCGCCGAGGAACCGGCAGGTCTGCGGGTGGCGTCCACGATCGTCACTCGGATGCGGGAGCTGACGGTGCTGACGGCTCGGGCCGAGCGAATCGTGCTCGCCGCGCGACGCGGTGGGGTCGAGATCCGGGATGCCCTGGGCGAGATCGACCAGGCTGTGGATGCCCAGATCGAGCTCGAGGTTCTGGTCCATGCGTTCGCCCCCTGGGAGGGCTCGGAGTTCGCCGAGACCCACTCGGCGGGGGTGGAGCATGCCCACGCCGCGCTGCTCGTGGGGCAGGAGGGCCTCGAGCAGCTGCGCTTCCGGCGGCGCGGTCTCGCCCTGTCCCTGGTGTTCATCGTGCTGGTGCTGATCGGGATCGCGCTGAAGATCCGTCAGCTCCCGGCGAGGTAGGGTGGCACGAAGCGCGACGCGCTACCCGTTCGAGGCGCTGGCCCGTTGTCAGCCCCGGTTCAATGGAGGTCCCGGGATGGACCTTTCCGCCGTGATTGAGCGCTGTCCCAGCCGGCGCTGACGTTGCCGATATCACTGCCACTGTCACTGCCACTGTCACTGCTTTTGTGACCGTCACTGCCGCTGCTGCCTGGACCCCGGTACAATGCTGACCATGAGGTCGCTCCCGGACAAGCAGGCGGCGTTCTTCGAGGTGGTCGCAGAGACGATCACCCCCGAGGTGGCGGACCTCGATGCCGTCGGGCGGGAGCGGATGCTCGAGATCGTGGACACGGCGTTGATGGATCGCGACCCGGGTACCCGCAAGCAGCTCGGGACCTTCCTGGGGCTGATCCGGCTCGCGCCGGTGGCGCGCTACGGACGCACCTTCGACCGCCTCGACCCGGACCGGCGGGAGGCGGTGCTGCGGTGGTTCGAGGGCTGCCCGGTGGGGCTGCTCCGCAAGGGCCTCTGGGGTCTCAAGGCCATGGTCTTCATGGGCTACTACGGCCGGCCCGAGTGCTGGCCGGAGATCGGCTACGCGCCCGAGCTCGACGGACGGGCCGGGGTGCGCCGTGCGTGAGCTCGCCTACGACATCGTGATCGTGGGCTCCGGCGCCGGCGGCGGAACGGTGGCCAAGGAGCTGGCGCCCCTGGCGGCAGCGGGCAAGCGGATCGTGGTCCTCGAGTGGGGCCCCAAGCTCGCCGAGGCCGCGTACAGCGGGCGCGAGGTGGAGATGGCGCGCCAGCTCTACTTCGACTCGGGCGGGGTGCTCACCAGGGACCGGACCGTGACCATGGCGATGGGCCGGGCCTACGGCGGCTCGACGGTTGTCTACACCGGGACCTCGCTGATCATCCCCGAGCGGGTGGTGGAGCGCTGGGACGTGCCGGGCGTCGACTTCTCCGACCTCGAGCCGAGGTTCGCGAAGTACGTGGCGGAGAACAACGTCCACCTCCTCGACGAGGCCGAGCTCAACGACAACAACCGGCTGTTCCGCGCCGGCTGCGAGGCCCTGGGCTGGCGGGTCCGCCAGTTCCCGATCAACGTCGAGGGCTGCCTGGGCTCGAGCCTGTGCAACCTGGGCTGCCCGAACTCGGCCAAGCAGGGCACCCACCGGGTCCAGCTGCCGGCGGCGGAGGCCGCGGGCGTCGAGGTGGTCACCAACTGCCGGGTGACCCGGGTGGGGGAGGGCTGGTGCGAGGCGACGGTGGCCGACCCGGGCTTCGGGCTGCCCTCTTCGTGGGAAACGGGCGAGGTCCGGATAACCGCCAAGGTGGTCGTGGTCTGCGGCGGTGCGGTGAACTCGGCGGCGCTGCTGCTGCGCTCGGGCTTCGGCGACCGGCTGCCGGCCCTCGGCCGCTACCTGACGCTGCACCCGGCTCTGATCCTGGTCGGTGAGCACCCAGCGCCGATCTCGAACTTCCACGGCCACCCCAAGAGCTTCTACAGCGACGAGTTCCTCGAGTCGGACGGCTTCCTGCTCGAGACCTGCATGTACTTCCCGTTCACCACGGCGAAGAACCTGATCGGCTTCGGCCGGGAGCACTCCGAGCTCATGCGGGCCTTCGAGCGGCTGCAGATGATCCTGGTGCTCGCCGTCGACCCGGCGCTGCCGTCGAACCGGGTCGTGCTCGACGGCGGGGGCGAACCGGTGGTGGACTACAACCTGGCCCCCACGGTCCTCGACTCGCTGCACCGGAGCATGGTGGCGAGCGCACGGGTCTTTTTCGCCGCCGGCGCCCGCAGGGTCCACGCCCCGGCGGGGGTCCGCTTCTTCATCGAGCGGGAGGAGGCTGACCGGGTCGACGAGCTGATCCCGAGGTCGCGCGTGCAGCCCGGCAAGATCTCGGTGGCCAGCGCCCACCTGATGGGGGGCTGCCGCATGGGCCGCGGCCCCGCCGACTCGGTGACCGACGGCTGGGGCCGCGTGCACGGGACGAGCGGCCTCTACGTCGGCGACTCGGGGCTGTTCCCGCAGTCGTCGGAGGTCAACCCCTACCTGACGGTGATGGCCCTCGCCGACCGGGTGGCCGGGCACGTCCGTGACAACGCTGGAGAGCTGCTGAGCCGATGAAGACACGCGCCTCGAAGCTGATCGCGAGAGCCCTCGCCGACGAGGGAGTGAAGCACACCTTCGGCATTCCCGGGACGCACAACATCGAGCTCTATGACGCCCTGGCCGACGAGGCCGGCGTCGAGCCGATCCTGGTCACCTCCGAGCTGGCCGGGGCCTTCATGGGCGACGGCGTGTCCCGATCCTCGGACCAGGTCGGGGTGCTCAATGTGGTCCCGGGCGCCGGCGTCACCCACAGCCTGTCGGGCATCGCCGAGGCCTTCATGGACCAGGTGCCCCTGGTGGTCATCGCCTGCGGCATCCGCACCGACACCGGGGCCGCCTTCCAGCTCCACGACATCGACCAGCTCGCGGTGCTCCGTCCGGTCACCAAGGCGGCCTTCCGGGTGGCCGCCGCCGACGACGTCTACCCGACCGTCCGGCGCGCTTTCCAGATCGCCCGCCGGGCGCCCGCGGGACCGGTCGCGGTCGAGATTCCCGCGAACCTGCTGATGCTCACCCAGGAGGTCGATGGGATCGAGTGGCAGCCGGACCCGGAGCTGGAGCGCCCCCTCGCCCGGGACCTCGTGGAGCGGGCCGCGCGCCTGCTCGGCGAGGCCTCGCAGCCGGCCATCTACGTTGGGGCCGGCGCCCGCGGCGGCCGCGAGGCCCTGATCGCGCTCGCCGAGCAGCTGGCGGCGCCGGTGGCGACCTCCTTCCAGGGCAAGGGGATCTTCCCCGAGTCGCACCCGCTGTGGCTCTGGACGGGCTTCGGCCGCTCGGCCCCTCCCTTCGTGCGAAGGGTCATGGACCGCTGCGACTGCCTGCTGGCCGTGGGCTGCCGCTTCGGCGAGGTGGCCACCGGCTCCTACGGCATGGACCCGCCCGCGCGGCTGATCCACGTCGACGTCGACCCCGAGGTCCTGGGCCGCAACTTCCCGACCGAGCTCGCGGTGGCGGCCGACGCCGGCGACTTCCTCGCTGCGCTGACGGCGGCGATCAGCGGCCGGCGGCCGTCCGACACCCTCGCCCGGGAGATCGCCGAGGGGCACGCCGGGGTCGTCGAGAAGTGGCGGCGCTCGGCGTCGCCCGACCGGGTCACTCCGCACGCGCTGTTCGAGGCCCTCCAGCGCCACTGCCGGCCGGACACCGTCTACGCTACCGACAGCGGCAACGGTACCTTCCTGGCCGCCGAGCACCTCCGGCTGGACCACCCGCGCTGCTTCATCGGCCCCATCGACTTCTCGTGCATGGGCTACTCGGTGCCGGCGGCGGTCGGCGCCGCGTTCGCCAACCCCGGTCGTGACGTGGTCGCCCTGGTGGGCGACGGGGCCTTCCTGATGACCGGTCTGGAGGCACTCACCGCGGCCAACTACGGCGCCGCCCCCCTGTTCTGTGTGCTTCGGGACGGCAAGCACGGCCTCATCGCCGAGTTCCAGAAGGTGCCGTTGAACCGCCAGACCTGCAGCGTGCTGCCCGACTACAGCCTGCAGGGCATCGCCGAGGCGGTGGGCAGCCGCTACTTCCGCGTTCTCAGGGACGCTGAGCTGGACTCGGTGCTGCCAGCGGCTCTCGAGCTCGTCCGGGGCGGCGTGCCCGTGATGCTCGAGGTCGCCGTCGACTACTCCGTTCGGACCTACTTCAGCCGCGGGGTGGTGGCCACCAACTTCTGGCGATTCCCGTGGAGCGAGCGCCTGAGAATGCTGAGTCGCGCCCTGCTGCGGAGGGTCGGTGGTTGACGACAGCGACACCGCCCCGCGCCGGCCGGCGGCGGACGACGGGACTCTGACCAACGCCGATCCTCTGCGCCCGGAGGACCGGGTCGGCCCCGAGGCGACCGGCGGGAGCTTCACCGTCGGCCAGGTCCTCGCGTCCCGCTACCGGGTCGAGCGCTTCGTGGCTCGGGGCGGGATGGGAGAGGTCTACCAGGTCTTCGACCAGGAGCTGGGCGAGAGCGTGGCCTTGAAGACCATCCTGCCGGCCAGCGCCGGCGACCAGGCCGCTCTGGATCGCTTCCGGCGCGAAATCCAGCTCGCTCGCAAGGTGAGCCACCCCAACGTCTGCCGGATCTTCGACCTCGGCCGGCACGTGGCGCCCGACGGCTCGGGCGTGGTCTTCCTGACCATGGAGCTGCTCCAGGGAAGCTCCCTGAGGAATCGGCTCCTCGAGGGGCCCATGGGCCCGGACGAGGCTCTCGGCGTCGTCGAGCAGATGGCCGCCGGCCTGGCGGCCGCCCACCGCCGCGGCATCGTCCACCGCGACCTCAAGCCGTCGAACATCTTCCTGGTCCCCGACGGCGACGGCACCAGGGTCGTGATCGCCGACTTCGGCCTCGCCCGGTCGCAGCTGCCCGACGCCGCCGGCCACACGGTGACGATCACCGGGGAGGTCCTCGGCACCCCGGCCTACATGTCGCCGGAACAGATCGAGGGCCGGCCGGCGACCACCGCCTCGGACATCTACACCCTGGGCCTGATCATGTACGAGATGCTGACGGGAGTGCGGGCCTTCGAGGGCGACAGCGCCTTCCAGGTCGCCCTGTCCAAGCTGCAGGAGGCGCCGACCAGCCCGAGCAAGCGCCGGCCCGGGGTCCCGCCGCGCTGGGACCGGACCATCCTGCGCTGCCTCGAGAAGGCGCCGGAGGACCGCTTCTCCGAGGTCGCCGAGATCCCGGCGGTGCTGGCAGGAACCCGGGCGCTGCCCCGTCGCAGGTGGCGTCGGATCGCCGCCAACCGGTGGCTCCGGGCGGCAGCTGCGACCGGCCTCGTTGCCATCGCCCTCGCGGGCGCCTTCGCGATCGGGGGCTGGCGACCGTGGGGAGGGGGATCGGGACTGCCGGGCGACCGGGCGATCCGGCGCTCGGTGGCGGTGCTGGGCTTCGAGAACGTCACCGGCGACCCCGACGCGGCCTGGATCTCGACCGGCCTCGCCGAGATGCTGACCACTGAGCTGAGCGCCGGAGGAGCGGTTCGGGCGGTCCCGGGCGAGAGCGTGTCCCAGGCGCGGGCCGAGCTCGGCCTGGGTCAGGTGACCACCCTCGGGTCCGATACCGCGAACCGGTTGAGCGAGATGCTGACCACCGACCTCCTCGTCCTCGGGTCGTACGCGCTCTCCCAGGACGGCGAGGAGGTGACGATCCGGCTCGACTCGCGGGTGCAGGACGTCGCGCGGGACGAGATCATCGTTCTGCCGCCGGTGACCGGGCCGCGTAACGACCTGGTGGCCGTCGTCCGCCGGGCGGCCGCGGAGATCCGGGGCCGGCTCGGTCTCGACGTGGTCGCCGAGTCGGTGACCAGCGAGGCCTTCCCGTCGGATCCCGAAGCCGCCCGCCTGTACGCCGAGGGGGTGGCCCGGCTGCGCTCCTTCGACCCCGCCGGAGCCCGCGACCTGCTGCAGCGGGCGGCCCGCTCCGAGCCCGAGTCGCCGCTGATCTGGGTGGAGCTGAGCAACGCCTGGACCGAGCTGGGGGACGGGATCCAGGCCCACGCCGCCGCCGAGCGGGCGATGGAGCTCGCGGACGGCCTCGATCGCGAGCTCGGCCTGCGGACCGAGGGTCAATACCAGCTGCTCGCCGGCCGCCACGACGAGGCGGTGGACACCTTCCGGTCCCTCTGGCTGGTCTACGCCGACAACCTGGAGTACGGGCTGCTCCTCGCCCGCGCCCAGGTCGAGGCGAACCGGCCGTCGGCATCCCTCGCCACCGTGGCCGAGCTCCGGGCGCTGCCGGCGCCGCTGAGCGCCGACCCGCGCATCGACCTGGCCGAAGCCTCCGCCGCAGGTGCGATGGGCGACGCGGAACGTCAGGCCGAGGCCGCCCAACGGGTGGTGGTGGCCAGCCAGACTCTCGGCTCGAGTCAGCTCGAGGCCGAGGGACGCGTGGCCCTGGGCAGCGCCCTGAGGGCGCTGGGACAGCTCGACCGGGCGGTCGAGGAGCTCGAGGCCGCGCGAGCACTGACCGCCTCGGCCGGCAATCGCCCGGGGGAGGCGAAGGCGATCTACGCCCTGGCCGTGGCCCACGCCGCTCGTGGCGACGTCGAGCAGGCGCTCCGGACCTCCGAGCAGTGCCTTCAGACCGCGCGAGCGGTGGAAGCTCGTCAGGTGGAGGCCGATGCCCTCAACCTGCTCGGCACCATCCGCCTTCAGCAGGGGGACCTCGTCGCGGCCGAGTCCACCTTCGCCGAGGCCCTCGGGCTTCAGCGCGACCTGGGCAGCGAGAGCGGCGCCGCCGACACCCTCAACAACCTGGCCCTGGTCCAGATGTGGTCCGGGAACTTCGTGTCCGCGGTGGACAGCTTCTCCCAGGCCCGGGCGCAGTACGCTGAGCTCGGCAAGCCCCAGATGGAAGCGGCGGTGGTCATGAACCTGGCCCGCATCGACGCCGCCCGCGGCGATCTCGACCGGGCCCGGAGCCGTTTCGAGGAGGCGGCCGGGCTGTTCCGGGCCCAGGAGCTCAACCAGGGCCTCGCGGAAGCCCTCTTCGGGCTCGGCGAGGTGCTCCTGACCCAGGGCGACCTCCAGGCGGCGCGGGCGCGCCACGAGGAGGCCATGAGTCTCAGGGACCGGTCGGGTCTGCCGAGTGCGGTGGAGAGCCGCTTCGCGCTCGCCGGCGTGACGCTGGCGGAGGCGGCTGTGGGGCGGCGAAGCTACGGCGAGGCGGTGGAGGAGCTGACGGCGGCGGTCGAGCAGCTGGCAGTCAGCGGCCGGCCGGCGCTGGAGGCGGACGCGGTCAACTACCTCGTCGAGGCGGAGCTCGGCGCAGGCCGGCTCGAGGCCGCCGAGGGGCACATGGAGCGCTTGGACGAGCTCGCGCCGGCGGCCAACTCGGTCACCCTCATGGTCGGGAGGATGAACCGGGCCCGGCTGGCGGCCATGGAGGGGCGCCTCGACGCGGCGGAGAAGGACCTGGCAGCGGTGATCGAGGAGGCCCGCAACCAGTCGAGCCTCGGCGTCGAGCTCGAGGCCCGATTGGTGATGGCCGAGATCCTCGCCAGGGCGGGGCGTGCGGACGAGGCTCGCCAGTGGCTCGAGGAGGTCCGGCGCGAGGCGGTCGCCCGCGGGTGGATGCTGGTCGCCGACAAGGCAAGAGTGATTGCCGACGGGATCGACGGGCCTTGACGCTGCCGGGGTTGTCGGTTTGTCGAGCAGACCTGCTATACTATAGATTGGTCAGATTTCGAAGTATGCGTGGGCCCCCGAGGGGAGTCGGTTACATGCAGCGCTGGTGGCTCACAGATCGGCGGAGGGCGCCGTTGGCGGCGGGAGTCTGCCTCCTGTTCGCGGCCTCCCCCGTCTGGGCTCAGGGCGACTGTACGAAATACTTCCAACCGCCCGTCTCCGTCGGCCAGGTCAGCTGGCACGTGGACGCCCACTGGAGCCCGCCGGGGGTTCCCGGCCACGTCGACATCGCCTGCATCTACGAGGAAGGGCCCTACGAGGTCCGCGTGACGCAGCCCGTGACCATCGCCGGTCTCGACCTCGACGCCGCCGGTGCCGAGGCTCCGAGCCTGAAGATCATCGCCACCGACTTCACCCTCAACGGCCTCGGCCGCCTCGCCGGATCGACCAAGCTCAAGGTCAACGACGGGGCGGTCCTGGCGACCGACGGCGGCGGCGCTCTCGAGGTCCGCTCCCAGCTGGTCATCGAGGGCGGCACGGTGGCGGTCGACGTGGACCTCTACGGCCACCTCAACTGGTGGGGGCCGAGCTCGCTGACCGGGAACCTGACGACCCACCCCGGCAGCGTCATCGAGGTCGAGGAGCCGATGATGGCGGCCCACCTGACGGTCGCCAACGGCTTCTCGAACCATGGCAGTCTGTTGTTCAACAACGCTGTCGAACAGTCCCTGACCGTGGCCGCGGGGACCCTCGTCAACGGCGAGGGCGGCGTGATCGGAAGCCACCCCACCACCGGCTCATCGGTGGAAGCGCCCGAGCTTCGGGCCGAGCTCGACAATCGGGGGGTCGTGAGCGTCGACGGGATCGGCCTCAAGATCGCCCGTGACGGGTCGCACCACGTCAACGCCGCCAGCGGGACGATCCAGGTCGCCGGCGGAGAGCTCCTGATCGACCTCGCCGGGGTCACCGAGGTGCCGTCCAACTTCACCAATTACGGCACGACGACGGTGGCCGGCGGCGGGTCGATCCGGGTCAACGGGTCGGCCGGGGTCACCGAGGTGCCGTCCAACTTCACCAACTACGGCACGACGACGGTGGCCAGCGGCGGGTCGATCCGGGTCAACGGGTCGGCCGGGGTCGGCGAGAGCTCGTCCATGACGGCTGTCAACCACGGCTCGTGGGTGATCCACGGGGGCGGGCTCATCGAGATCGTCGACGCCGTCTGCGAGACGACCACCACCGGCCGTCTCTCGGGCGGCGGCCTGCTCGACGTCGACCAGGCGGCCGCGGTCGTGTTCGCCGGCGAGCTGAGCCCGGGGCTGTCGCCGGGCATCTTCGACGTCGAGGGCTCGTTGGGTCTGCTCGGGGACGCCCGGGTCGCGATCGAGATCGGCGGCACCACGGCCGGGGCCGGCTTCGACCAGCTCGCCCTGACCGACACCCTGGCCGCGGCCGGCGAGCTCTCCGTAACCCTGCTCAAGAGCTACCAGCCCTCCCAGGGCGACCGCTACCCGATCCTGACCTTCTCGCAGCTCGCGGGGTGGTTCGATACGATCCTGTTGCCGCCCCTGCCGAACCTCCTCATCTGGTTCGTCGACGTCCAGCCGAACGAGCTTGCCCTCGAGGTGCTGTGCAACGGGACCGACCTCGGTGTCGCGGCGGCTCCCGATCGGGACCCGGTGTCGGTGGGCTACGAGATGGTCTACCGGGTCACGGTGGTCAACCAGTCCTCGGTGGCCGCCACGCAGCTGGTGGTCGACATCCCGCTGCCGGCCGAGCTGCTGTTCCGGGCCGACCTGTCGTCGTCCGAGTGCAACCTGGTCGGAGGAGCCGTCGAGTGCACCCGCCCGGACCTGGCGCCGTCCGCCTCGTGGCAGCTCGACGTCGGGGTCGAGGCCGTCATGACCGGCACCGTCGCGAGCACCGCCTCGGTGGCGGCCTGGCAGTGCGACACCTTCGTCGGCAACGACCAGGCCACTGCGCTGGTGGAGGTCGTGGCGGCCGCGCCCTGCGACGCCAACTACGACCTGGCGGTCGACTCCGACGATCTCGTGCCCTCCGTCGGCCACATCTTCGGCGTGGATGCCCCGGGCAACCCGGACTGCCGGCTCGGCGGCGGCATCACCGCCGATGATCTGTCGGCGATCATCGTCGAGGGCGTTGAGTAGCAGGTATCAGGTATTAGGTAATACAAGATACCTAATACCTAAAACCTAATACCTCATACCTCCCCCTCTTGCGGAAGCAGGTGAGGTGCCCGTCCGAGTAGAAGCACTCGAAGGCCGGCGCCAGGAAACCGCGCAGGCAGTCGGCGATGCTGAACACCACCACCTCGCCTGGCTCTGCGGCGAGGGCCTCGGCGAGGCGGCGGTAGAAGGCGGCGCCGGGGCCGGTGGGCCGTACCGGCCGGTAGAGGTAGACGAAGTCCCAGCCGCCCAGGGGCGTGGCGAGGACGTCGTCGACCCGCCATCCGACGCGGTCCTCCGCGATGCCGAGCCAGCCCTGCAGGGCGCGACCGATCTCGACCATGGCGCTGGAGATCTCGATCTGCACGCAGCGGTGATGCGGGTCGAGGCGCTGCAGGAGCAGCCCCTGGAGGCCGTTGCCGGCGCCCAGGTCGACGCTCACGGTGTCCGGCCGGATCCAGGGGCCGGCCTTGAGGATCGGGCTCAGCCCGCCGGCGTGGGCCCAGTAGCCGCCGGCCGCGTCCATCGACCGGCGCTCGGCCCGGGTGTAGGGGGCCTCGTGCATGTGGAGGTGGGCATACAGCTCGAGGAAGCGTTCCTCGAGGAGCTCGCCGTCGCTACCGGCGCAGGACTCGAGGAAGTCGGCCAGCAGCTGCTCGTAGCGGTCGAACAGCCGGTCGGCGTCGGGCGGCGGCGGCAGCCCGGCCAGCAGCTCCATGAGGGCCACGAGCCGGCGGCGCTCCCCCGGTGGGCGTCCGTCCCCGGAGAGCAGGTCGAGAGCCCGTTGCGGGTCGAAGGCGGCGGCTCGGCCAGGCATGGCCCCCTTGTACCACGGTGCCGACGCCGGGCGCGGTGCCCCGACCCTTCAGGGTGCCGATCCGGCGGCGTCCTGGCGGTCGAGGTGCACGACCAGGTGCTCGCCGACCTGGTTCAGATCGGTCACCGCCACGGTGCCATCGCTGAGGTGAAGCACCAGGTGGAGCTCGCCGTGGGAGGTCTCGGCGTCGTGGATCAGCCGGACGCGGTGCACGATCTCGTCGCCGAGCTCGATGGTGCGGGGCAGGTCCGGCGCCCGCAGGCCGCGCAGGGTGACGATGATCCGTGCGGGCTCGTCGGCGACCTCGATGACCCGGGCGCAGCCGTCGGCGAGGCGACCGTCGGCGGTCACCAGCAGGAGGGTGGAGCCGTCGCCGCGGGGGCTCGCCGTGATCTCGGTGACCCGTGCCGCGGGCCCGAGGTCGGGCGCCACCACCGGGAGCGGAAGATCGGCGGTTGAACCGGCTGCCGGGTTGGGGCCCGGCGAGCTCGGAGGTGCCGCGGTTGGCACTGGACTCCGAGGCGCCGAGGTCGGTGGCGGCGGTGCGGGCGACGGCGTCGCGGCCTCGATCTGGACCGGAGGCGGACCGAGAACGACCCGGAGAGCCGCCCCGTTGCCACTCACCTCGAGGACCCGGACCGAGGGGTCGGCCAGGTCGAAGACGAGGTGGAGCTCATGGGCGCCCCCGTCGCGGTGGAGGCCGGTCCGAATCTGCAGCAGGTTGCGGTCCCCGACAGGGATCGTCCGGGGCTCCAGGGTTTCGGAGATGCCACGGATGACCACCACCGCCCGGGGCGGTTGCGGAACCGTGTAGGAGCGGTAGCTTTCGGGCATCAGGTCGGCGTCGAGTATGACGACGACAGTGGTGGCCCCGTCGGCTTCGTCGCTCCAGTCCAGGTCGACCACGGTGCGAGGGGCGGCGACAGCGGTCGCGGCGGCCAGGAGAAGGGCGGACGCGGCTGCCAGGGAGACCCACCGGGCTCGGGGACTCGGAGGCCGGGGTCGGGCGCGGTGCATGGAGGCATGATAGCCGACACGGGGACGGGGACCAGGGGCAGTGATCAGCATCCCACCCTTGTCGGGACGAATCCGGTTGACCTCGCCTGCGTCGGGTTCGGCCCCGTGCCCGTAACCGTGCCCGTGCCCGATGTCAGGGATCAGCAATCAGCAACCGGCGGCAGCGATCAGCGACCAGCAATCAGGGACAGCAAGCAGCGACAGCGATCGGGGACAGCGATCAGCGGCAGTGACAGCGTCAGTGGCAGTGGCGGTGGCAGCGGCGGTGACAGCCGTGACGGTCGGTCCCGTGGGAGAACCCGGCGGGTCCCGCTCGCGTAGAATGTCACGATGCCGGCCCGATCCGCAGACGACCTGGCCCCGTCCCGACTGGACCTCGGCGGGCTGCCGGACCTCGACGAGGC
>DATHSO010000006.1:0-1709 GCA_035464095.1 Candidatus Methylomirabilota bacterium
CGACCGAGCCGGCGAGGACTCGGTGACCGACTTCCAGGCCTTCGTGGCGTCGGCCGCCGCGGCATCCGCACGCCTGGTCCGAGAACTGCTGCCGGTCTTCGATCCGTAGCCTCCGATCGAGGCGTCGAGCGGCGGCGTCCGGTGTCCGGTGTCCGGTGTCCGGTGTCCGGCGAGCGTGCGGTATCGGGCAGGCGTGCCGCTGGCGGCTGCGTGTCATGCCGTCGGTGATTGAGTCGGCCGAGCCCTTGTTCGTTGATGCCCCCCGGGCCTGGCGTGGCATGAACCGCCCTGGGTTTTCTGGAGACCCTTTCCATTCACGCGGCAGCTGCCTGCCGCTGCCAGTATGCCGTCTCGTACTCGGCCGGGGGCACGTAGCCGAGAGCCGAGTGGAGGCGGCGCTGGTTCCACCAGTGGACCCAGCCGGCGGTCGCGAGCTCGACCTGGGCCACCGAGCGCCAGGTCTCGCGGCGATGGATGAGCTCGGCCTTGTAGAGCCCGAAGACCGTCTCGGCGAGGGCGTTGTCGTAGCTGTCGCCGACCGAGCCGGCCGAGGCCCGGGCGCCGAGCTCGGCGACCCGCTCGGTGTAGCGCAGGGCCGTGTACTGGCAGCCATGATCGGAGTGGTGGACGAGGGCCTCGAGCGAACGACCCCGACGGCTCCAGGCCGCCAGCTCGAGCGCGTCGAGGACATGCTCTGCAGTGGCCCTGCTGGTCACTCGCCAGCCCACGATCCGGCGAGCGTAGGCGTCGGTCACGAAGGCGGTGTAGCAGAAGCCGCCGGGTGCGAGACGGACGTAGGTGAGGTCGGCCACCCACAGCCGGTCGGGCGCCTCGACGGCGAAGTCCCGCTCGACCAGGTCGGGTGGTGCGAGGGCATCGCCGGCAGGCACGGTCGTGCGCACGCCCTTCGCGCGGGTCACGCCCTCGAGGCCCTCGGCATGCATGAGCCGGGCCACCCGGTCGCGTCCCACCGCCACGCCCTCGCGCCGCAGCTCGTGCCACACCTTGCGCACCCCGTAGACCCCGTAGTTGGCCGCGTGGACCCGGCGGATGTCGTCGAGGAGCTCGGCGTCGCGTCCGGCGCGGGCGGAGGGAGGCCGCGAGCGGGCGGCGTAGTACGTCGACGGGGCGACCGCCAGGACCCGGCAGATCGGCTCGACCCCGAAACGCTCGCGATGGGCCTCGATGAAGGCGCTCACCTCGACTCGGGGCGGTCGAGCTCCGCCGCGAAGAAAGTCGAGGCCGCCTTCAGGATCTCGTTGGCGCGGCGCAGCTCGCGGTTCTCGCGCTCGAGGGCCATGAGGCGCTCCCGCTCGGCCCGGTCGAGCCGCGGTGGCGGGGTCTCACCGTCCTGGACCTCGCGCACCCAGTAGCGCAGGGTGCGCGGTGCGATGCCCAACTGTCTGGCGATGGGCGGGATGATCGCGTAGGTCGTGCCCTCCTCCTCATACGCCTCGAGGACCATGCGCACGGCACGATCCTTGAACTCCCGCGGGATCCGTTGCCTGGCTCCTCCTCGTGACCCCATGGTTCCTCCTTCGTTGCCATCTTGGGGTCTCCATCAAACCCAGTACACCTCAGGCGGCTCTCTTGATCATCCATGCCCACAGCGACTGGATCGACAGGGCCGGTGCTCACGCGATGCCTCCCGGGCCTGAAGCGGCGCCCCGCAGGCTCACCGGATGCCCTGGAGGCCTCAGCTGTCGATC
>DATHSO010000007.1:0-11392 GCA_035464095.1 Candidatus Methylomirabilota bacterium
AGTCAGGCCGTCATCGCAACGCGAGGACGGCTCTGACCGCAGCCGAACGAGGGTGGGTCGCCGGGCGCGAAGCGCACGAGCAACCTCAGCGAGGGCCATGGGCGGTCGGGCCGCGACCGGATCCACCACTGGCGCATCGCCTTCGCCTCGGCGAAAGAGGTTGACGCTCATCTCAGCCTCCTCGCCCGTGCCGGGGCCGTCGATGCGAAACGGGCGGCAGAGGCGCTCGACCTCTTCGACCAGGTCCGCGCCATGACCTGGCGGCTGCTGCATCCGAAGCGGTGAGGTCTCACCGTGTCGGGCCCGGATTGTAGAGCCGGCGGCTCGTCGGCCTTGCCCGGACCATGCCGGTAGATGGTGCCCGCGTCCGCGTCCGTGCCCGATGCAGCCGCAGCGATCAGGTTCAGCAAGCAGCGATCAGCGGTCAGCAGTCAGGGCCAGCAACCAGCGACGGCGATCAGCGATCAGAAACCAGCGCCAGCAACCGGGGACCAGCGATCGGCGATCAGCGCCAGAAAACGGCGCGGGTCCCCGGGATCGACACCGGGCCGGTCGGCGCGTCCGACGCGCCGCCGCAATTCGTCCGACGAATTGCCACTGCCACTGCCACTGAAGCTGTACGGTTCATCGGGCACGGGCACGGGCACGGGCACGGGCACGGGCACGGGCACGGGAACGGAAACGGAAACGGATGCGAATGCGGGCGCGGGCGAGGTCGGGATCGGACCCGGACGGCCCCAATTCGGCCACACTCGGGTGGTACTCTCTGCCGGTGAGCCAGGAGCAGCGGCTGCTGCGGCACGCCTCCCGAATGGCGATCGTGACCCTGTTCTGCAGGATCACGGGCTACCTGCGGGACAAGGCGCTGTTCTCGGTGATCGGAGCGGGCTTCCTCTACGACGCCTACCGCACGGCCAACCGGATCCCCAACGCCTTCCGGGGGCTGTTCGCCGAGGGCACCCTGCACGCGGCCTTCGTGCCGGCCCTGTCGCGCCTGGTGGAGGACGAGGATCGGCAGCAGGAGGCGAAGGAGCTGTTCCGCGGCCTGCTCGCGGTCCTGCTGCTGGTGGTGGGGCTGGTGGTGGCGGCGGGAGTTCTCGCCTCACCGTGGCTGGTGCGAGTCTTCGCCCAGGGCTTCGTCGAGGTTCCGGGCAAGCTCGAGACCACCGTGCTCATGAACCGGATCATGTTCCCGTACCTGGCGCTGATCTCTCTTGCGGCGCTCTTCCAGGCGGTGCTCAACAGCCACGAACGCTTCCTGCTGCCGGCGGCCACCCCGATGCTCTTCAACCTGGTGGTCGCGGGCACGGCGTGGTGGCTGGTGCCGCGAGTGGGCGACCCGAGGCCGGTGCTGGCGGGCGCGGTGGTGGTCGGTGGCTGCCTCCAGGCCGGGATCCAGGCGCCGGCGGTGCGGCGGCTCGGCTTCGCCCTGACGCCTTTGTGGCGCGCGGCGCGCAGCCCTCGGGTCCGCCAGGTGCTGGTCCTCATGCTGCCGGGCATCCCGGTGCTCGGCATCAACCAGATCAACCAACTCATCTCCAACCGATTCGCCTCCTTCATCGAGGGTGGAGTGAGCTACACCTACGGCGCCTACCGGGTCACCGAGCTCGTCTTCGGGGCGGTGGTGGTGCAGATGACCACGGTGCTGCTGCCGCTGCTCTCCAAGGAGCTGCGAAGCGACCCGGAGCAGGCGTCGAGGACCCTCCTCAACACCATCTCGCTGGTGAGCTTCGTGACCCTGCCGACGGCCGTGGTGATGGCGGTGCTCGGGAGGCCCATCATCGGCTTGCTGTTCGGCGGCGGCGAGTTCGGGGCCGCCGCCGTCGCTGTCACCGGCACGACGCTCACCGCCTACGCCTTCTCCCTGGTCGGCACCGGCCACGTCAAGGTCATGGCCAGCGCCTTCTTCGCCCAGCGCAACACCCGGATGCCCATGTGGGGCAGCGCGGTGGCCCTGGTGATCTTCACCCTGTTCTGCTGGCTGCTGGTGGGCCCCCTGGGCGCGCCCGGGCTGGGCTGGGCCAACACCATCGCCATGACCTGCTTCGGGGCCTTCCTGACGGTGCTGTACGCGGCCCTGTTCGGCTTCGACGGCGGCGGCGCCCGGGCCGTGGCGCCAGCGATCGGACGGCAGGTCGCGGCCTCGGCCGCGGTGGCGCTGCTGCTGCTTCGGCTACGCCCCTGGCTCGACGGAGTGGACCACACGAGCCTCGACGGGGCGCTCAGGATGGCCGCGGTCCTCGGCCCGGCGGCGGTCCTCTACCTCGGGGTCGTGGTGCTGCTCGGGGGACGGGAGCCATCGGTGCTCCTCGACACCCTCAGGCGGAGGGCCGACCAATGAGAATGGTGATTCAACGGGTCTCCCGCGCCACCGTGACGGTCGACGGGCAGCGGGTCGCAGCCATCGGGCCGGGCCTGCTGGTGCTCGCCGGCCTCGAGCGCGGCGACGGCGAGACCGAGATCACGGCGGCGGCCCGGCGGCTCGCCACTCTGAGAGTCTTCGAGGACGACGAGGGCCGCATGAACCGCGGCCTCGACGAGGTCGACGGCGAGATCCTGGCGGTGTCCCAGTTCACCCTGGCCGGGTCGATCCGCAAGGGTCGGCGCCCGAGCTTCGATGGGGCGATGCCGGGCGAGGCCGCCGAACCCCTGTTCGACGCTTTCGTCGAGCGGCTGAGGGACCAGGGAGTCAGGGTCGCCGCCGGGGTCTTCGGCGCCATGATGCAGGTCGAGCTGGTCAACGACGGCCCGGTCACCCTCCTCTGGCAGAACGAACGCTGACGCTTTCCGCGGAATTCTCAATTCTCAATTCTAAATTCTCAATTATTAATTATGAATTATGAATTATGAATGACGGGCAAAGGCTTCGGTATTTCGGCCAGAGATTCGACGCGAAGCTTCTGATAATTAAGAATTAAGAATCAAGAATTAAGAACTCAACTTCGCATCGAATCAACTTCGAACCCTCATGCGATGCCATTCATAATTCATAATTCATAATTCATAATTTATCATTCTTCCGCGTGCTCGCTCGCGTACGCTTCCCAGAAGTCGGCGGCGGCGTCGAGGTTGGCGATGGCCGCCCTCATCTGGTCGTCGCCCTCCAGCGCGACCCGGTAGCCCTCGTTGAGGCCGAGGGTGGCGTTGACCACCTCCGAGGTGATGGCGCGGGCCACGTCCGCCGCCTCCTGCTCGTCCTCGCGCAGGCTCTCGATGACCGCCGGCTCGAGGATCTCCTCCTCGACCACCCAGGTCCAGAACCGGTCCAGGACCTCCTCGCCGGCCTCAAACGAGCTCCCGAAGTCCCTCTGCGAAGCCTCGGGGACGTCCTTGAGGAGCTCGACGGCGTAGCGGAAGAAAGCCGAGACCATGTAGAGCCGGACCATGGACTCGGACAGGGTCCGGTTCTCGACGGTGATGTCCGGGGTGATGCCGCCGCCGCCGAGCACGGTCCGTCCGGCCTCGGTCTCGTAGATATCGGCGGTCGCCGGGTCGGCGCCGTTGCGGTGGGTGACGTAGTCGATGAACGACTCGTAGTCGCGCTGGATGCAGCGGCCCGACGGCGTGTAGTAGCGGGCCGTGGTCAGGGCGAGGCCGGTGTCGCGGACCGTGAACACGGTCTGGACCAGGCCCTTGCCCCAGGTGGTCTCGCCGAGAACGAGGCCGCGGTCGTGATCCTGCACCGCCCCGGCGACGATCTCGGAGGCCGACGCCGAGCCCTCGTTGACCAGGATCACCAGCGGGCCGTCGAAGCCGCCCGAGTTGCCCGGGGCATGGAAGGTCGTGTTGTTGTCCGCGGTCCGGCCGCGGGTGGAGACGATGAGCTGCTCGGGCTCCAGGAAGAGGTCGGACACGCCCACCGCGGCGTCGAGGGGTCCGCCGGGATTGTTTCGCAGGTCGAGGATCAGTCGCTTCATGCCCTCCTCGCGGAGGGTGGCCATCGCGTCCCGAATTTCGCGGACGCTGGTGTTGGAGAACTCGGAGAGCCGGATGTAGCCGATGTCGGGCTCGATCAGGAAGGAGTAGCGGACCGAGGTCTGGGGGATCTTCTTGCGCTCGATCCCGACGTCGAAGGTGTCCTTGAATCCGGGCCGGGCGATGGTGAGGACGACGGTCGAGCCCTCGGGCCCGCGCACCAGGTCCACGACCTCGTCCAGGCTGAGGTCCTCGGTGGGCTCGCCGGCCACGGCGCTGATGACGTCGCCGGCGCGCAGCCCGCGGTTGGCGGCGGGCGTGCCGGCGATGGGGGAGATCACGGTCACGTTGCCGTTGCGTCGCGAAATGATGATGCCGACGCCGAAGAAGGAGCCCTCCTGGCGGGCCCGCATGTGACGGAACGAGCGCGGGTCGAGGTAGCTCGAGTGGGGGTCGAGGACCTGGAGCATGCCGCCGATGCCGTCGTAGACGATGTCGGCGGGGTCCTGCTCCTCGGGCAGCCAGTCGAGCAGGGTGGTGACGATCTCCGAGGCGCGCAGGACGACCGCCTCCTGGTCCTCGGGGATGGTGCGCTCGCCGAACAGGGCGCCGGCGGCGGCGCCGAGGGCCAGCACGGTGACGGTGAGGACGACGACGGGACGAGGTTTTCTCTGCTTCATGCTCTTCCTGGTGGGGCGTCGGCGAACGGCACGACGCCCGTACTCACGATACAGGAAACCGCGCCGAGGCCACAAACCCTTCCCCGGCATCGGGCCCGCGCCTCGCTCCGGCGGGCGGCCGCCGGAGCGGCTCGACACCGTTGCCGACGAGCGGGCTATACTGTGCCCGGAGGTGCGCGGTGTTCGGACCTCTCGGGATGCCCGAGCTCATCATGATCTTCATCGTCGGCCTGCTCCTGTTCGGGCCGAGGAAGATGCCCCAGATCGGCCGCTCCATCGGCCGCGCCCTGGGTGAGTTCCGACGCGCCTCCAACGAGTTCAAGCGCACCGTCGAGGACGAGGTGGCCTCCGAGGAGATCCGGTCGGTGGAGAAGGACCTGCGCGACATCAAAGCGGCCGGCACCGAGGCGGTGCGGGAGACCCTCGAGGGTTCCTCCGGCGAGCCGCCAGGGGAGCCGAAAGAGTCGTGACCTCCGCCGCGCCCGACCTGCGGGACGAGCCCGAGGACGAGCTCGAAGAGCTGCCCCGCATGACCCTGCTCGACCATCTGGACGAGCTGCGGCGCCGCCTCTTCGCCAGCATCGCCGCCATCTTCGTCGCCTTCCTGGGCTGCTGGTACTTCTCACCGACCATCTTCCACTGGCTGCAGAAGCCGATCCTGGACGCCCTGCCCGAGGGCGACAAGCTCGCATTCACCGACCTCGCCGGCCCGTTCATGCTCTACATCAAGGTCGCCCTGCTGTCGGCGATCTTCGTGGCCTCGCCCTTCCTCCTGCTCCAGCTGTGGCTCTTCCTCAGACCGGGCCTGTACCGGAGCGAGCGGCGGCTGGCGGTTCCCTTCATCGTCTTCACGACCCTGTTCTTCCTCGCCGGCGGTTACTTCGGCTACGTCGTGGCGTTCCCCATGGTGGTCGACTTCCTGCTCGGCGTCGGCAAGGACTTCAAACAGGTCGTGACCATCCAGGCCTACTTCAGCATGATGTCCAAGATCCTGCTCGGGCTCGGGCTGGTCTTCCAGATGCCCATGCTGATGTTCTTCCTCGCACGCATGGGGGTGGTGACCGCGCGCCAGCTCCTCAAGGGCATCCGCTGGGCGGTGCTCGGGATCTTCGTCACCGCGGCCATCATCACTCCCACCCCGGACATCGCCACCCAGACCGTGTTCGCCGTCCCCATGATCCTGCTGTACCTGCTCGGGGTGCTGGTGGCGGCGGTCTTCGGCAAAAAGCGCGGCGATGACGACGACTGAAGCGGCCGGCCGAGCGGCGCACCGGGGCGGGGCGCGTCCGGCGCCCGGCCCGACGACGAGACGGAGGAGACTGCCATGACGAGCTGGACCACGGGCTGGGCCATCGAGTTCCCAGCCGCCACCGCCGACGAGCTGCTGCTGGCGCTGGTGGTACGCGACCTGATCCACGGCGCGTCCTACGACGTGGAGGCCGAGGAGACGGGGGAGGAGTTCGAGGTCGACTACACCGCAGGGGACGAGATCGAGGGCGGCAGCTACCGCCTGCTGCTTGCCGCCGAGGTCGAGGGGGTCGAGGACGCCGAGCTCGTCCAGGCCTTCACCGAGCACACCCTCGAGGAGCTGCTCGACGAGGCCGAGGAGCTGCGCGACCAGCGCACCGATCTGGGCTCGGTGAAGGCGTCGAGGGTCGTTTGCCGGCCCGTGCCGGAGGAGGCCGAGCGCTGGGACCTGGTGGTTCCGGACTGGCTCGCCCCGGACGGCGCCGAGGTGCCGTTCGGTTTCCGCCCCTTCGACGCCGAATCGGGGGCGCCGCTGCCCGACGACGCGACCCTGGACGCCCACGGCCGCGTGGTCGTGGTGCCGTTCGGCGACGAGATCCTCCTGGTCGCCATTCCCGCCCCGGCGGACCACGAACACGACGGAGACGCCTGAGGCGGCTCCGCCGCCTCTTGCCGACCGCCGCGGATGGTGTATACTCCGCAGCCCCGGGGGCCCGATGCGGGTCTCCGTGTCCCCATGGAGGCAGTACGGTGGACGTCATTCAGGAAGTGACTCAGCAGTATCTCAAGACCGACATCCCGGACTTCCGTCCCGGTGACAACCTCAAGGTGCACGTCCGCCTCAAGGAAGGTGAGAAGGAGCGCATCCAGGTCTTCGAGGGCCTGGTCATCGCCCGCAAGCACGGTGGCGTGTCGGAGACCTTCACGGTCCGGAAGATTTCGTCGGGGATCGGCGTCGAGCGGACCTTCCCGCTCCACTCGCCGTCCATCGCCAAGGTCGAGGTGACCCGCCGCGGTCGCGTCCGCAGGGCCAAGCTCTATTACATCCGCGGTCTCCGGGGCAAGGCGGCGCGCATCCGGGAGCGCTCCCAGGTCCGCTGAACCCGGCAGCGGCGGATTCGTCTTCATGGCCGTCGCGAAACCCGCCCTCGCGGAACCGGGCGAGGGGCTGATGGTCGACCGGAAACGTGAGCTCCGACCGCAAGCCGCTGCCGACCCACGAGACGATCGCGGCCGCCCGTTCACGGCCCGCGACATGGCCGGGTCGGGGTCGTGGCCGATGCCGTTGCCACGAGCGCAGCTGCTTGCAGCGACAACGCTTCCGTCTTCTTCCTGTGCTACCATAAGGGCCGCGGACCACAGGCGTTAGGGGATTCGACAGCGGATGGCCATCAAGCGGGACAAGATCCTGAAAACGGCTGAGAAGCTTGTTCAGAAAGGCAAGCTCGATCAGGCCATCCGCGAGTACGAGAAGCTCCTCGAGGCGAGCCCGAACGACAGCAACACCGTCAACCGACTGGGAGACCTCTACGGGCGGGTGGGCGAGGTCGACAAGGCGGTCGAGCTTTACGAGCGGGTGGCGCGGCAGTTCGCCGACCAGGGCTTCCTGCCCAAGGCGATCGCCATCTACAAGAAGATCAACCGGCTCGCGCCCCATCGCCTGGACATCTTCGAGCGCCTCGGCGAGCTCTACGTCGAGCAGGGGTTGACCGTCGAAGCCAAGAGCCAGTTCAACATGCTCGCCGAGCACTATCTGAAGAACCATGACGTCGAGGGTGCGATCCGCGCTCGGGGACAGCTCGACGCCGTCGACCCCGAGGACATCGGCTCCCGCAAGAGGTTCGCCGATCTCCTGCTCGAGGCCGGGGAGGTCGAGCGGGCGCTGGTCTTCTACCGGGAGCTCGGCGACGCGCTGGTCGCTCGCGACCGCCTCGACGAGGCCGAGCAGCTGTTCCGCCGGCTCGCGACGCACGAGCTCCCCGACGGCGGGGTCATGGCGCCGATCTGCGCTCGTCTGCTCGATGCCGGCCGCCTGACCACCGCCCAGGAGCTGCTCACGGCGGGCCTCGGCGCCTCGCCGGACAGCGTTCCCCTCCGCACCCTCCAGGTCCGGGCCTTCATGGCCTTGGGCGAGCCCGAGCGGGCGGCCGGCCTGGCGCAGGAGATCCTGGCGGTCGACCCAGACAACCCCGAGGTGCGCGGCCTGGTCGGCGGCCTCATGATGTCTGGCGGCGACCAGGAGCAGGCGACCGAGATGATGATCCCAGCCGCCGAGGCCCTGCTCGAGCAGGCTGACTACTCGCGGGCGCAGAAGATGCTGCAGGAGCTGGTCGAGGTCGCGCCCCGCGACGAGCGGGTGCTGCGGCTGGCGATTCGGGCGTTCCGGTCGTCAGGCGACGAGAAGACCCTCACCCGTCTGACCGCTTCCCTGGCGGAGGTCTGCTTCGAGAAGGGCCAGGAGGACCAAGCGCGCCGCTTCTACATGGAGCTGGTGGCCAGCGATCCCACCAATCGGCTTTTCCGGGAGCGGTTGGCCCAGCTCGACGGGATCGGCGTCGGCGGGGGAGATCACGCCGTCACCTCGGGCACCGCCGTCGGCGGCGCCGACGACGAGCTGCCGTCCGAGATCGATTTCGTTCTCGACGAGGAGCTCGAGGCGCCGGATCGGGTCGGGGTCGCCAGCGCCGTACCGCCGGCGCCGGCCTTCGACATCGGCGAGCGGATGAGCGAGGCTGCGGTCTTCGCCAAGTACGGCCTCCACGACAAGGCCATCGCCCACCTGGAGGAGGTGATCCGCCGACATCCGGATCATCTGGAGGCGAGAACCGAGCTCGCCAAGCAGCTCGTGGCGGTGGGTCGGCGGGACCGGGCGGCCGAGGCCGCCCGACCGGTGATCGAGCACTACCGGCGGACCGGCAACCCGCTGGCGGAGGAGCTGGAGCGGGCCTACGGGGCGGCCGCCGTCGAGCCCGCTCCGGAGGACGAGGACGACGTCATCATCGTCGACCTCGACGAGGACCTGGCCGGCGACGTCGAGGAGATCGCCGATGGGGCGCCGACACCGGAACCGGGCCGTGGTCGCGAGCGTCCTCCTCGAAGCGGTGCGGCGTCGGTGGACGAGATGGTCGCGCTCGCCATGGCCGACCTGGGCCGGGTGACGACCCCGCCGCCGCGGCGACCCGTCGAGCCGCCCGACGAGCCGGTCGTGTCGTGGGCTCCAGACGAGCCCGAGCCCGTCGAGGAGGAGCTGGTCGAGATCAGCGCGGTCGGCGATGGGCCGACCTCCGGCGAGCTCGCCCAGCTCGACCTGTTCATCGACCAGGAGCTGTTCGATGACGCCCTCAGGATTCTCGACGGGCTCGAGGCGGACTACCCTGGCGACGACGGGCTCGCCGAGCGTCGCCGCCACTTGGACGAGCTCGGGGCCTCGCCCGCGAAGGCCGTGCCGACCTTCGGCGCCGAGGTGCCGAAACCGGAGCCGGTGAAGCCGCCGGCGCCGGTCGAGGAGCTCTTCGGCGATGCGGCGGAGGAGCAGTACATCGACCTCGCCAAGGAGCTCGAGCTCGAGCTCGCCGAGGAAGAGGCCATGGTCGAGGAGGCCACCGGGCGCGGCAAGGGCGAGGCCATGCTCGAGGAGGTCTTCCGGGAGTTTCAGCGCGGCGTCGCCGAGCAGCTGTCCGAGGACGACTCCGACACCCACTTCAATCTCGGGATCGCCTACAAGGAGATGGGCCTGCTCGAGGAGGCCATGGGCGAGTTCAGGGTCGCTTCCCACGATCCCGCCTTCTTCGTCGAGGCCTGCACCATGATCGGTGTCTGTTGCCACGACCTCGGGCGTCACGACGAGGCCGCGGAGTGGTACCAGAAGGCCCTGGTGGCCCCCGATCTGTCGATCGAGGCGCGTACCGCGTTGCGCTACGAGCTCGCGTCGGCCCTCGAGAACACCGGCGAGATCGAACAGGCGGTGGGGCTCTATGAGGAGATCCTGGCCCACGACCCCTCCTACCGCGACGTCTCGGCGCGGCTGTCGAGCCTGGTGCAGCAGCAGCGCCAGGTCAACTGACCCTCCCGCCCCCCGGCCGTTTTCCGATCGTGCCCGCCCGTCGCCCCCCTCGGAGTATCCGTCCATGAGCAGCCGCGGTTCGGGCTCCGCCGACTCGCGATGGGCGCCGAGGATCGCCACGATCCGCGGCATCCCGATCCGGGTCCACCTCAGCTTCGGATTGGTCATGCTGTTCCTGCTCTGGCGGACCGGCTCCGCCTCGGGTCTGAAGGTCGCCGCCCTCGAGCAGGTTTTCATCGTCGCCGTCTTTGCCTGCGTCGGCCTCCACGAGCTCGCCCACGCGGTCACAGCTCTGCGCCACGGGCTGCCCATCAGCGGCATCACCCTGTACCCCTTCGGCGGCGTGGCGCGCATGGGCCGGAGGCCGCCGTCCGGCAGGCTCGAGGTGACGATCGCGGCCGCGGGGCCGATCGCGAACCTGCTCATCGCCGCGGCCATCCTCGCGCTCACGGCGGGCCGGGTGCTGGCGCCGGGTGACTCCCTGGCCCTGCGCATGCTCGGCATGCTGTTCTGGGCCAATCTCATCCTCGCCGGGTTCAATCTCCTGCCCGCCTTTCCCCTCGACGGCGGTCGCGTGTTCCGGGGGCTCCTGACCACCCGCATGGGATGGGCCCGGGCGACGGTGTGGGCCGCGTCCGTGGGTCAGGTGGTCGGCGCCGTCCTGATCGTGGTCGGGCTGGTTCACAATCTCTGGCTGGCCCTCGGGGGCCTGCTCATCCTGCCCGCCGCCAACGCGGAGCTGCGCTATGCCCTGGCCCTGCGCCACTTCGCCGACCGCCGGGTGGGCGACATCGCCCGCACCGCCCTGGTCCGGCTGGCACCCGGAACCACCCTGTCGGAGGCGGCCGAGCTGTCGGTCGCCAACCCCCTCGCCGACTTTCTCGTGGTCGAGGGCGGCCGCGTCGTGGCCTACCTGGCCGCGGCCCGCCTGTGGTCGAGCGTCCGGTCCGATCGGGCGGGGACGGGGCTCGCGGCCGAGCTGGCGGAGCCTCTGGGCGAGGCGGTCCCGGCCGGGGCGACCGTCGAAGAGGCCGCCGAGCGGGTCGGGGCCACCGCTGCCGGCGTGGCGCCGGTTGTGGACGAGGACGGCGAGGTCGTCGGAGTGGTTTCGGCGGGCGACCTGCAGCGCGCCGCCCAGCTCGCCCGCCACGCGGTCTCCCGGTAGGAGCCAGCGGCAGCTGCCAACGCGTAGCGGTTCGGAATCATCGCAGCCATCGCAGCCATCGCAGTTCAACGCAAAGGCGCAAAGACGCGAAGGCGCAAAGGCATCGCAGGCATCGCAGGGTAACGCAGAGGCGCAGGGGCGCAGAGGCGCGGAGCCATCGCATGACAGGGCCATCGCAGCCATCGCAAGGAGAGGGAGAGGATCACGACCGCGACGGTTCGCCGGCGCGGGGAGCCTGATCGCTATCCCTACCGCTGGGCGCGAGGTCGTGCGCTCCGGGGGCACCGGCCTTCTGGGCCGCCTTCGGCGTCCCAGCGTCGA
>DATHSO010000008.1:0-49505 GCA_035464095.1 Candidatus Methylomirabilota bacterium
TCACCGTCATTCAACTCAACGACAGCCATGCCTATTTTGATCTTCACCAAGAGATGTTCTGGCAGGGTGGTAAAGCAGTCTATCGTCCTGCGGGAGGATATGCCCGAATTGCCGCACTCGTTCGGCAAATTCGGGCCGCGAACCAGGGCCGTGTGCTCTTTTGCGATTGCGGCGATACGCTCCACGGCACGTATCCGGTCCTGAAGACGCAGGGGCAGGCATTGATCCCTGTTTTGAATTCACTGGGTCTCGATGCGATGACGGCCCATTGGGAATTTGCTTACGGCCCCGAGGCTTTCAAGCAGCGCGCAGCGGAACTCATGTATCCGATGCTTGCAGTCAATATTCACGAACAAGCTACGAAGGAGCGGTTTTTCCCACCGTACAGCGTGAAGGAGATCGGCGGCTTGCGGATCGGTCTCGTTGGCGTTTCCTCCAATATCGTGGACAAAACCATGCCACCTTCCTTCAGCGAAGGATTGGAATTCACCCTTGGGCGAGACGAGCTCCCGCCGATCATCGACGTTTTGCGCACCCAGGAGAAGGTGGACCTGATCGTTCTCATCTCCCATCTTGGGTTTTCCCAGGATATGAAGCTGCTGTCAGAGGTGGAGGGAATCGACGTGTGTCTGAGCGGCCACACCCACAACCGCCTTTATGAACCGGCAGTCCAGGGGAAAACGCTGATCATACAGTCGGGCTGCCACGGTTCCTTCCTGGGCCGCCTGGATCTGGAAATAGATGGCGGGCGCGTCGTTGACTACCGGCACCAACTGATAGAGGTAGAAGCCAAGATAGTCCCCGATCCCGACGTTGATGACCTCGTGCGCCAAGCGCTCGCGCCGTATCAAGAGGAGTTGTCGACAGTTGTGGGCGAAACGGCGACCGCCCTCAACCGAGGCGCCACCCTGGAAACGACGATGGACAATTTCCTGTTGCAGGCGTTGCTGGAAAACACGGGCGCGCAACTGGCATTCTCGAATGGATGGCGCTATGGCGCACCGATCGTTCCGGGGCAGGTCACGCTCAACGACCTCTACAACATCATTCCGATGAACCCGCCAATCTCAACGGTCGAGCTGACAGGCGAGGAAATTGTCGCGATGCTGGAGGAAAACCTGGAGCGGACGTTTGCTCGCGATCCGTACGACCAGATGGGCGGCTACGTCAAGCGCGGTCTCGGTTTCAACGCCTACATCAAGATCGAGAATCCTCCAGGGCAGCGCGTCCAGCAGGTGTTTGTCGGTGATGAACCACTGCAACCGGGGCTCTATTACCCGACGGCCTTTGTCACCGAACAAGGCGTCGCGCACAAATACGGTCGTCATCGCCAACATCACACAGCCAGAAGCATCGAGGCATTGGAAACATATCTGGACAGACACCGCCCGCTGAGCGCAGAACTTCGGGGCACGTTCGTCGCGGTGTAGGTTATCTCACCTTGTGGAAGGAAGGTCGGGCAGAAGGTGACTCGAACACAAAGGAGGCTGCAGTGGCAATGTTCATGAAAACGCTTTACACGCCCGGGGTGGCGCACTTGTCGTACATCATTGGAGACGACGGCCAGGCATCGGTCATCGATCCCCGGCGTGATGTCGACGAGTATCTCGAAATCGCCCATCGCCGGGGGGTGAAGATCACCCACATCTTCGAGACGCATCGCAACGAGGACTACGTCATCGGCTCGCTCGAACTGGCCCGGCGCACCGGAGCTGAAATCTACCATGGCAGTCAGCTCGACTTCCAATACGGCAACCCGGTGAACGAGGGCGACGAGTTCCAGCTGGGCAACGTCAAGCTCTCGATCCTCCACACCCCCGGCCATACGATGGAGAGCATCTCGATCGTCTATCGCGACGTGGCGTTCAGCGATGACCCGCTGGGTGTTTTCACCGGCGACGCCCTGTTCATCGGTGATGTGGGCCGGACCGACTTCTACCCCGATCGTGCTGAAGAGGTCTCGGGCATGCTGTACGACAGCATTTTTCAGAAGCTCTTGCCGTTGGGTGAGGATGTGCTCCTGTGGCCTGCTCACGGGGCGGGCTCGATGTGCGGTTCCGGCATCGCGGAACGCGAATTTTCGACCCTTGGCTACGAGCGGAAGCACAACCCTGTGTTGCAGAAGACAAATCGCGAAGAGTTCATCCGCTTCAAGGTCAATGAAGAGCACTTCTATCCTCCGTACTTCCGGCAGATGGAAAAATATAATCTGGAGGGTGCTCCGCCGCTGGACCAATTGCCGATTCCGAGACCTCTGTCTCCGGACGAATTCGCCCGGGCCGCGGACGGCGGGATGCTCGTCGTCGACATCCGTAGTCCCGAGGCCTATGCGGGCGCTCACGTGCCGAAGAGCTTCTCCTTCCCGCTGGACATGCTGGCCTTTGCCGGGATGTTTCTCGCCTACGACCAGCCGCTCGGCCTGATTGGCGAAGACTACAGCCAGATCGAGGAGGCGGTGCGCGGTTTGACCAGGATTGGTTACGACCGGGTCGACTGCTTCCTGGCCGGAGGGCTGTTCGCCTGGGAGACGAAGGGACGGGACTATCACAGGATTGAGGCCATTCACGTCACGGATCTGGAGCAGCGGCTCGACGATGGCGATGACTTCACGCTGCTGGATGTGAGCAGCAAGGAGGAATTCGAGGTCGGCCATCTTCGCACGGCGGTTCACGTCTACGTGGGCGATTTGCCCTCGAAGCTCGAGCAGATCCCGAGACGCCGACCGATCACCACGTTTTGCACGAGCGGCCGGCGGGCCACGATCGCGGCGGCGTTCCTGAAACGCCAGGGCATGGAACCCGTCGAGGTTTGCCTCGGATCGCTGTCGGCGTGCTCCCACACAGCGTGTCAGGTGAATGCTGAGGAAGGACGTGACATGCCAACGGATCCAAGAAGGAAGTGAGGAATGTCAGGCCGCAACGTGCTTCAAGCGATCGGGCTGATGGTCGCGACGCCGATGCTTGCCGTCGCCCAAACCGAGGCAGTTGACCCGGGCGCGACGGGCCCTGCTTGGTCGCCGTACCTGGTGGGGGCGTTGATCGGCGTGCTCAGCATGTGCACGTTTTACTTCAGTGCCAAACCGCTCGGCGCGTCGACCGCCTTCACCAGCGTTGCCGGACTGATCGGCCGGCTGATCGCCCCGCGGCACACCGAGTCCTTGCACTTCTACGCGGACAAGAAGGCCTCCACGATCGACTGGCAAGTGGCGTTGGTGATCGGTGTGATCGTCGGTGCGTTCCTGGCGGCATGGGGCGGTGGCGAAATCACCGGTCGATGGCTGCCGCCGATGTGGGCGGAGCGGTTCGGCGAAAGCGTCTGGTTGAGGATGGTTGGTGGCTTCTTCGGCGGCGGCCTGATGGCGATTGGCGCGCGGATCGCAGGCGGCTGCACCAGCGGGCACGGCATCAGCGGCGCGTTGCAACTCTCCGTCGGCTCGTGGATAGCGCTGCTGGGCTTCTTCGTCGGCGGAGTGGCTACCGCGATGCTTCTATTTTATGCCTGAGAAATGCAGTGAAATCATGGAACAAGCTGAAACCAAGGATCCGACCAGGTACGAAGATCCCCAGCCGGACGGTCCGCCGGAAAGCCGGACGGCCCAGCTTGGACTCGGGTTCCTTTTCGGCGTGATCTTCGGATTCTTGCTGCAAAAGGGCGGCGTCGCGAAGTACGAGGTCCTGATCGGCTTTCTCTTGCTTGAGGATTTCACGGTCGTGAAGGTGATGGGGTCGGCCGTGGTCGTGGGCATGATCGGTGTTTACGTGCTGCACACTGTCGGGCTGGTCAATCTCCACGTCAAGCCCACCCGCTACGGAGCCAATACGCTGGGCGGGATCCTCTTCGGCATCGGCTTTGGCCTGGCAGCCTACTGTCCTGGCACCGGCGCCGCAGCCTTGGGACAAGGCAACTTCGATGCCATCGCCGTCCTTCTCGGCCTGATGGCCGGGTCCTACGTTTTCGCCGAGTTGTCGGGCTGGCTTGCTCGCACGGTGAATCGCTGGGGCGATCGCGGCGTGTTGACTGCCGACCGCCTGTTGAACCTGAGACCGCGAGTGCTGGTTC
The DNA here is from genome assembly GCA_035464095.1 of Candidatus Methylomirabilota bacterium. Classification (GTDB taxonomy): domain Bacteria; phylum Acidobacteriota; class Thermoanaerobaculia; order Thermoanaerobaculales; family Sulfomarinibacteraceae; genus JAHECW01. The sequence continues at coordinate 4,060 of DATHSO010000008.1, forward strand.
CCGTGGTGGCGACTGTGTTGGCTTTCGTACTGGCGGCAATTCACGTCTTCGTGGATCCGACGCCGTGATCGTGAAATCGGAATCGGGTTGTGGGAAGGTGGGAGGTTGAGGTAGGCAGGGTCACAGGAATCTGATCACGGCGTTTGTGAACTCGCGGAAATCGATCGACTCGACAAAGAGCTGTCGGCACTGCCGATCGCCATTGGGGCAGCTTCCCAACCTCCTGAAGCCTGGCACCTAGACAGGCACCTAGACACCGGCGCCTTGACACCCGATGGTCGCGTCGGCCTGCCGGAGCTCGCGCGGCGCCCGGGACCGCTGCCAGACCCGCCGGAACCAGTTGGACACGCCCTCGGTCCCCAGGGTGATGTAGGGCAGCACCAGCAGGGTCAGGGCCACCGACGACACGAGCCCGCCCATGACCGTCCGCGCCATCGGGGAGTAGAGCAGGCCCGTGACGTTGACGCCGCCGACCGCCAGGGGCAGCAGTCCGATGATGGTCGTGGCCGCGGTCATCAGGATCGGCCGGAGCCGGTCGCGGCCGGCGCGGAGGATCGACTCCTCGGCCGACAGGCCCTGGCGACGGAAGTAGTTCATGTGGTCGACCAGGACGATGCCGTTGTTGACCACGATGCCCATCAGGATGAGCAGGCCGATCTGGGCCATGAGGTTGAAGGGCGTGCCGGTGATCGCCAGCAGCCAGGCGGTACCGGGCAGGGCGAAGGGAATGGCGAAGAGGATGGCGAAGGGCCGGGTCAGGGACTCGAACAGAGAGGCCATCACCAGGTAGACCAGGAGCAGGGCGAGCAGGAAGTTGACGCCCATCTCGGCGTCCTCCGAGGCCTGCTCGACGATGCGGTCGTTCCAGCTCCAGGAGTAGCCGGCCGGCAGGTTGAAGGCGTTCATCATCTTCTCGATGGCCCCCATGGTCCCCTGCCAGTCGTCGCCGTCGTAGGTGCCGCGCACGGCGACCCGGACCTTGCGGTTCTCGCGCTCGATCTCGCGGGGCCGTTCGACGATCTCGAACGAGGCGACGTCGCCCAGGAGGACGGGACGGCCGCCGGCGTCGGCGACCGGGATCTGGCGCAGGTCGTCGAGGCGCGACCGGTCCTCCAACCGCAGGGCGAGCCAGGTGATGATCTCGCGGTCGCCGGCGTTGAAGCGATCCAGGCGCACGCCCCCGAGAGCGAAGGCGAGCATCTCGGTGACGTCGGCGGCGCTGCGCCCGAGCTCGGCGAGGCGCTCCCGGTCGAGGCTGACCTGGACCTCGCGGCGGCCGCTCGAGCGGGGCCGCGACACGTCCTCGACGCCGTCCATGGTCTCGAGGCGGCGCGCCGCCTCGTCGGCGAGGCGGTACAGGGTCGAGGTGTCCTGGCCGAAGAGCTTGACCGCGAAGTAGGTGGTGGATCCGCCCTCGGCGGCGTCCTCGTCGAAGCGCAGCCGAACGCCGGGAATCTCCGGCAGTCCGTCGCGGATGGTGGAGCGGAGCTCCTTGAGCTCGTCGTCGTCGAGGTCCTCGCGGCTCAGGGTGATGGTCGTGCCGGCCTCGTTCTCCGTGTAGAAGGAGTAGACCGTGTCGATCATGAAGGCCTCGGCGTTGGCCTCGAGGTAGGCCTCGACCTTGCCGACCGCGGCCTCGGACCGGGACTTGTAGCTGAAGTCGTCGAACTCGTAGTCGAGGTAGAGCCGGGTGTTGGTGGTCCCCGAGAACATGGCCGACTCGACCCAGCCGACGAAGAACGGCAGCAGGCCGACCGCCAGGCTCGCCACGAGCAGGAAGAAGGTCTTCACCCGGTGGCGCAGGGTCCAGCCGAGGACCCGCACGTAGCGCTCCTCGAGCCACTCCACGGGCCGGTTGCGGCCCCCGGACCTGACCTTGAGCAGGTGGGCCGAGACCAGGGGGATCAGGGTCAGGGACGAGAACAGCGAGCAGCCGAGGGCGATGGAGATGGTGAGCCCGACCTCCTTGAGCCAGGTCGTGAGCTGGGTTCCGGCGCCCACCACCAGGGGCAGGAAGACGATCAGGGTGGTCGCGGTGGAGGCGGTGACCGCCAGCAGCACCTGGCCGGCGCCCTCGAGCGCCGCCTGGCGGCGGTCGCCCTCCTCCTTCATCTTCCGGTCGATGGACTCCAGCACCACGATGGCGTTGTCCACCAGCATGCCGACGGCGAGCATGAGCCCCATCATGGACAGGATGTTGAGGCTCGAGCCCATGAAGAACATGACCCCGCAGGTGGCGATGATCGAGAACGGGATCGACATCGCCACGATCACCGTCGAGTCCAGGCGCCGCAGGAAGAACCAGAGACTCAGGGTGGCGAGCAGGGCGCCGGTGAGGCCCGCGGTGCGCAGGCCCTCGAGGCCGGAGGTGATCTCCTCGCCCTGGTCCTGCCAGACCCACAGCTGGATGCCCTCGAGGAGGGGGTCGTTGTTGATGTCCTTCTCGACCACCCGGTTGACCTCGCGTACCACCTCGACGGTGTTGGCAGTGGACTCCTTGTAGACGTCGAGCGCCACCGCGTACTTACCGTCCAGGTGGCGGCCGAAGGTCAGGGGCGGTTCCTCGTATCTGATCTCTGCGACCTCGCCGAGACGCAGGCCGCGCTCGTCGATGACCAGCGCCGCCAGGTCGTCGATGGACGAGAACGACCCCAGGGACCGGATCGTGTAGCGCAGGCCACCCGATTCGGCGCGGCCGAGGACCAGGTTCGACGACACGCTCTCGAGCAGGCGCGCCAGGGCGCCCACGTCGACCGCGTGCTCCTTGATCTTGTCCAGCACCAGGTCGACGTAGAGCTCGCGCGGCTCGACCCCGTTGAGGTCGACCCGGGCGACCCCGTCGATGCGGCGCAGGGGGTTGAGGATGCGCGCCTCCAGCAGCTCGTGGTTCTGGGACAGGTCGACGCCCTCGGCGGCGATGCGCCCCTGGACCACCGGGATGTCGCTGGTGTTGAAGGAGAAGACCAGAATGGGGCCGATGTCCTCGGGCAGGGTCGGCTCGACCTGGTCCATCTTCTCCGACACCCGCATCCGGATGACGTCGATGTCCTCGCCCCAGGAGAACTCCATGAAGACCCGGGCGCCGTCGGCGTCGGTGGTCGAGTTGAGCTTCTTGATCCCGGACAGGGTCGACAGCACCTCCTCCACCGGCTTGGTGATCTCCTTCTCGATGTGCTCGGGGTGCGAGTTGGGGTAGGGGATCTGGACGAACATGAAGGGCGCGTCGACCTCGGGCAGGAAGGCCAGCGGCAGCCGGAACAGGGCGATGCCGCCCACCAGCAGGATGCTGACCAGGATCATGGCGGTGGTGATCGGCCGCCGCACGGCGAGGGTCGGCAGGTTCATGGCTGGCCCCCCGCGTCCGCGCCCGAAACCATCAGCGACAGTGACAGTGGCAGTGGCAGTGGCAGCCGACCGGCCGCTGTCGGGGCCGCCGGGCGACGAAGGCGACGCATCATTGCACCCCGCCGGAGCCGGAGCTCTGGGTTCTGGCCACCGCCGCCTGCAGCACCCTCAGGGGCCCGCCGGCGGCGCGGCCGGGCTCGTCGGCTTCGGCCAGCACGAGGTGGCCGGCGAGCAGCGAGTAGACCACCGGGATCACGACCAGGGTGAGCACCGTCGCGACCGCCAGGCCGCCGATGACGGTGACCGCCAGCGGCGCCCGCAGCTCGGCGCCCTCGCCGAGGCCGAGGGCCATGGGCAGGAGACCGAAGATGGTGGTGGCCGAGGTCATGAGGATCGGGCGCAGCCGGGTTCGGCCGGCGTCCACCAGGGCCTCGACGAGGTCCGCCCCGGCCCGCCGCCGCTGGTTGACGGCGTCGATGAGCACGATGGCGTTGTTGACCACGATACCGGCGAGCATGACCGCCCCGATGATGGCGACCACGTTGACGGTGTGGCCGGTGACGGCGAGGGCCAGAATCACCCCGATCGCCCCCAGGGGCAGGGTGAAGACGATCACGAAGGGGTGCAGGAAGGACTCGAACTGGGAGGCCATCACCAGGTAGACCAGGAAGATCGCCAACCCCATGGCGAGCGCCAGGGACCGGAAGCTCTGCTGGAGCTCCTCCTCCTGGCCGCTCAGGTCGGCGGTCACCCCGGCCGGCAGGGCGAGGGAGGTGAGGGCGGCGCGGACGTCGGCGGCCACCGCGCCCATGTCGCGGCCCGCCAGGTTGCCGCCGACCACCGCGGCCCTCTTCTGGCCGATGCGGCGGATCTCGGTCGGGCCTTCGGTGAGCTGGATGGTCGCCACCGACTTGAGGTGGATGGGGCGGCCGTCGGCGTGGCCGACGATGAGGTCGTGAATCTGCGCGACCCGGGCGTCGTCCCGGTCGAGGGCGCGCACCCGGATGTCGATCTCGCGATCGCCCTCGGTGAATCGGGTCGCGACCTCGCCCTGGACCTTGGTCCTCACGGTGCTCGCCACCGACGCCAGGTCGAGGCCGAGCCGGGCGAGCTGCTCGCGGTCGAAACGGACCTGGACCTCGGGGTTGCCCATCTCGGCCGACGAGCGCAGGTCGACCAGGCCGGGGATGCCGTCGAGGGCGCCGACCACCTCGCGGGCGGCTTCGTGCAGCTCGCCCAGGGAGTCGGAGTAGATCTCGACCTCCACCGGGGTCCTGAAGGAGAAGAAGGTGGTCCGCTCGAAGTCGAAGCGGAGGTCCTCGGTGTCGGCGAGGCGCGACCGGAGACGGGCGATCACGGCCTCCTCGGCGCCGGGGCCGGCACCGGGCCGCATCCGCACCTGGATGCGGGCGGTGTTCTCGCCCTCGGTGCCGGTGGCCGCCAGGGACAGGCCGGCGCCACCGGCGATGGACGAGAACGACTCCACGCCCGGGTCCGACTCGAGCAGGGCCGACAGCGAGGCCACGAAGCGGTCGGTGACCTCGAGGGGGGTGCCCTCGGGCAGCTCGACCTTGAACGAGAACTCGCCCTGGGCGAAGGGGGGGATGAGGTCGACGCCCAGGGTCGGCACCAGGGCCAGGGACCCGATGAAGGCGGCGGCCGCGGTGGCGACGACCAGGAGGCGGTGGCGCAGGGCGGCCCGCAGCAGCCTCGGGTAGGCCGAGGCGACGGCCGCCATGGCGCCGTCGAAGGTCGCGGTCACCGGCCGAGCGCACCAGGCGACCGCCCGCAGCACCGCGCCGACGACGGCGCGCAGGGCGCGCACGAGGGTGGCTGGAACCGTCACCAGCAGGAAGCGGCCGGCACGCCGGACCCGGCCGCCCACCGGCGGGCTCTCCGCCTCCGGCGCCTGGTCCCCGTGCCGGCCCGACAGCGCCACCATCATCGGGATCAGGGTCAGGGAGACCGCCAGCGCGGCCAGGAGCGAGAAGGAGACGGTGAGGGCCTGGTCCCGGAAGAGCTGGGCGGCGATGCCCTCCAGGAAGACCACCGGCAGGAACACCGCCACCGTGGTCAGGGTCGAGGCGATGACCGCGTGCCCGACCTCCGACGCGCCCTCGCGGGCGGCCGTGACGTCGTCGTCGCCGGCCTCGCGGCGCTTGACGATGGCCTCCAGCACCACGATCGCCGAGTCCACCAGCATCCCGATCCCGAGGGCGAGGCCGCCCAGGGACATGATGTTGAGCGTGGTGCCGGTGCGGTACATCAGGAAGAAGGTCGCGACCACCGAGATCGGGATCGAGACGCCGATGATCAGGGTCGTCCGCAGGTCCTTGAGGAAGAGCAGGAGCACGAGGACCGCCACCAGCCCGCCGATCGCGGCGTTGGACAGGACCTCGCGGATGGAGGCCTCGATGAAGCGGCTCTGGTCGGCGCCGGAGGCGATGGTCACCGACTCGGGCAGCTCGTCCTCGATGGCGCCGAGCCGGGCCCGAAGGGCGCGGGCGACCTTGACGGTGTTGGCGTCGCCCTCCTTGTAGACCGCGAGCTCGACCGCCTCGACGCCGTCGAAGCGGGTGATGACCTCCCGCTGGCGGTGGCTGCGGACGACCTCGGCGACGTCGCCCACGGTCACCTGGCGGCCGCCGTGGCTGAGCAGCACGGTGTCGCGGATGTCGTCGAGGTCTACGAACTCGTTCCGCGCCCGGACCAGGTAGCGGGCCTCGGACTCGTAGAGGCTGCCGCCGGCCTGGTTGAGGTTCTCGGCGAGCAGCCGGGCGTTGACCTGGTCCACCGACAGGCCGAGCAGGGCGAGCCGGCCCTCGTCGACGCGGACCTGGATCTCCTCCTCGTAGCCGCCGTGGACCTTGATGGCGGCAACGCCCTCGACGGACTCCAGGTCCTTCTTGACCAGCTCTTCGCCGACGTAGCGCAGCTCGTACAGGCTGTCGCCGCCGGACAGGTAGAGCCGGAGCACGGGGTCGTTGGCCGGATCGAAGCGCAGCAGGACCGGCCGCTCGGCGGAGCGGGGCAGGGACGCCAGGTCGAGCTTCTGGCGGACGTCGAGGGCGGCGAAGTCCATGTTCCGGCCCCAGCCGAACTCGAGGGTCACCTGCGACACCCCCGGCCGGGAGACCGAGGTCAGCCGCTGCACGCCGCCGACGATGCCCACCAGCTCCTCGATGGGCCGGGTGACCAGGGCCTCGACCTCGCCGGGGGCGGCGCCCGGCAGCCGGGTCTCCACCGTCAGGCTCGGGTAGGACAGGTCGGGCATCAGGTTCAGGGGCAGCCGCGTGAAGGCCACGGTTCCGAACAGCACCAGCGCCACCGCGGCCATGGAGACCGTCACGCGACGGCGCAGCGAGAAGTCAACCACGCGCATAACTACCCCCACCACTCTTCGGAACCGGTTCGGATCGGTGACCCGGAAGTGACTGATTTAATTATGAATTATGAATTGTGAATTATGAATGCCGAGCCGTGGAAGCCGTGCCGATTCCCGCATCCGGAAAGGCCTCCGCGTAGCGCTCCGGTGCGATGAAATTCATAATTCATAATTCATAATTAAGAATTCATGCCTATTTAAAGGATCTTGATCTTCTGCCCGTCATCCAGTCCGCCCTGGCCGGCGACGACCACGTGCTCGCCGGCGGCGACCCCGGACAGGGCCTCGACCAGCTCGCCCTCCTCGAGGCCGAGCTCGACCGCCCGCTTGACGGCGGTGTCGTCGACGGTCACGAAGACGTGGGCGGTGCGGAGCTCGCGGATCACCGCCTCGCGCGGCACCAGCAGGGCCTCGGGGTGCTCCTCCCGGACGATGCCGACGCTGACGAAGGCGCCGGGGCGGACCCCGCCCGGCGGGTTCACGGCCTCGACGGTGACCTTGACGGTGCCGGTGGCGGTGTCTACCACCGGGGCGATCTGGCGGATCCGCCCGGCAAAGGCCAGGGAGGCGTCGGCGGCCGGCGTGATCCGCACCGGACGGCCCTCCTCGAGGGCGACCACGTCGCTCTCCGGGAGGTAGATCCGGGCGATCAGGGGGTCGGAGTCGGCGACGGTGAACAGCTTGTCGCCGGGGCGCAGGTGCTGCCCGACGGTGATGAAACGCTCGGTGACCCGGGCCGCGAAGGGAGACCGGATGACCGTGCGGGAGAGCCGCCACCGGGCCTCGGCCACCTCCTGGCGGGCGACCTCTGCGTCGGTGGTGAGCCGGTCGAAGGCCTCCGAGGAGATCAGGCCCTGCTCGTGGCTCTCCCGGGCGCGCTCGAGGGCGGCCTCGGCGTTGGCGGCCTTGAGCTCGACCTTGGCGAGGGCGATCTTCGCCTCGTCCTGGACCAGCACCGCCAGCACCTGGCCCCTGGCGACCCGGTCGCCCTCCTCGACCTCGAGCCGCTCGACCCGGCCCTCGGTCTCGGCCAGCACCTCGACCTGGTCCTCGGCGACCAGGTTGGCGGTGGCGGAGATGTACGAGGAGATGGCACCGGTGGTGACCTCGGCCACCTCCACCGGCACCGGCAGCGCCTCGTCCTCGGTGGTCTCGGCCGCGGTCTCGGCGCCCTCGGCCGCCTCCTGCTTCGTGCTCTGGTCATCCTGCTTGGCGTCGGTGGTCTGGGCGCTCACCCAGAGCACCGCTCCGGTCGCCACTGCGAGAACCGCGACCAGGCTGATGATGCGGAACCGCTTCTTCCTCGCGTCGCTCATGTCGCCTCCCGTGCTCACCTGACTCAACGGGGCAGAGTCACTGTGGTTAACGGAAGACGACGAAATTGGTTCTACTCGGCGGCCGGCGCCGTGCCGGGGTGGGGCAGGAGTCCGTCGACTCCCTGCGGGACAGTGCGCGATCATGAGATGATCGGGTTCGGAGGGGGACCGTGGATCACCCAAGGCTGGTGCAGGAGCTCAAGGACCCGGCGTTCTGGGGCGCCGGGGTGAAGGAGGTCCGCTACCTCCAGACCCACATCTCGTCGGTCTTCTTGACCGGGAGCCGGGTCTACAAGCTCAAGAAGCCGGTCAACTTCGGCTTCCTCGACTACTCGACCCTCGAGCTGCGGGAGGCCAACTGCCGTGCCGAGGTCACCCTCAACCGGCGCCTCGCCCCGTCGGTCTACCTGGGCGTCGTGCCGGTCACCGTCGACGACGGCCGCGCGACCCTCGACGGTGCGGGCGAGGTCGTCGACTGGCTGGTCGAGATGCGCCAGCTCGACGACGACCTCCTGGGCACCGAGGTCCTCGCCCGCGGCGAGCTCGGGCCGGCCCACATGGAGGCCCTCGTCGACGTGCTGGTGCCCTTCTACTCCTCGGCGGCGACCGGCGAAGGGGTCGACCGCTTCGGGACCGTCGACGCGGTTCGCTTCAACACCGACGAGAACTTCAGCCAGACCGAGGCCTACGTCGGCAAGCTGATCTCGCGGGACCGCTTCGAGCACATCCGGGACTGGACCAACGCCTTCTACGAGCGCCGCGCGGACCTCTTCGAGCAGAGGATCGCCGACGGCCGGATCCGGGAGAGCCACGGCGACCTGCACCTGCGCAACATCTTCTTCGAGGACCCGCCGGTGATCTTCGACTGCATCGAGTTCAGCGACCGGCTGCGCTGCGGCGACGTCGCCGTGGACATCGCCTTCCTCGCCATGGACCTGGACTTCAACGGCCGGCACGAATTGTCGGCGCACTTCATCGACCGCTTCGTCGCCGCCAGCGGGGACACCGAGCTCCTCGAGGTCCTCGACTTCTACAAGTGCTACCGCGCCTATGTGCGCGGCAAGATCGCCTGCTTCACCTCCGCCGACCCGGCCCTCGACGACACCGCCCGGCGCGTCCAGCGTAACCTCGCCCGGCGCTACTTCGGTCTCGCCTACGGCTACGCGGGTGGTGCCCGCAGACCCTCCCTGGTGGTGCTCTACGGGCTCATGGGGACCGGCAAGACCTCGGTGGCCCGGTACCTCCGCGAGAACCACGGGTGGCACGTCCTGTCCACCGATGCGGTGCGCAAGCAGATCGCGGGCGTGGGCGAGAACACGCGGGTCTACGTGCCCTACAACCACGGTCTGTACTCGCCCGAGATGAACGCGAGAACCTACGGCGAGGTCTGCGACCGGGCCGAGAACCTCCTGTGGGCCGGCTTCCCCGTGGTCGTCGACGGCGCCTTCAAGCGCCGGTCGGAGCGGCTGCCGGTCATCGAGGCCGCGCGCCGCACCGGGGCGAGGCTGCTCTTCCTCGAGACGACCTGCAGCCCGGACGAGCAGCGCCAGCGGCTCGAGGGGCGGCAGCGGCACGACACCCGCTCCGACGGCCGGGTCGAGCTCATGGACCGACAGCGCGGCGACTTCGAGCCGCCCGACCCGGACCACGCGGCGCTGTTCAGGAGCGTCGACACCAGCGGGCCCAAGGCCGAGACCCAGGCCAAGGTCGAGGCCCTGCTCCGCGACGCGGGTGTGGTCTGAGCCCCTTTAAAAAGCCATGCGAGTGTGTTTGTAGCGCCGATCTCCAGATCGGCGTCAGGCAGTTCCTCGGCGTTCATGACGCCGATCTGGAGATCGGCGCTACAAGTCGGCTCGATCCCGAATGCTGATCATACGGGTTGTTGCAGGCGGCTCACCTGAGAGCCGGGCTTCTCGCCGCCGTCAGCGGCTCAGCACCAGCAGCCGCTCCTCGGTCATCTCACGGTAGGTGTAGGCCGGGCCCTCGCGGCCGACCCCCGAGCTCTTGACTCCGCCGTAGGGCATGGGGTCGGTGCGCCAGGTGGGCACGTCGCCCTGGATGATGCCGCCGACCTCCAGGCGCTGCCAGGCCTCCTGGATCTTGCCGGCGTCGGCGGTGAAGATCCCGGCCTGGAGGCCGTAGCGGGAGTCGTTGACCATGTTGATCGCCTGGGCGAAGTCCTCGTAGGCGTCGAGGCAGGCGACCGGGCCGAAGACCTCGTCCGCCACCACCGGCTGATCCGGGGGCACCTCCTCGAGGAGCGCGGGCGAGATGACGTTGCCCTTGCGGGCGCCGCCGGTGAGCAGCCGGCCGCCCGCGGCCACGGCCTCCTCGACCCACTCGGCGATCCGGTCGGCGTTGGCCTGGTCGATGAGCGGTCCGCAGATCACGCCCTCGTCGGCGGGATCGCCGTGGCGCACGGCCTCCACGGCGGCCACCAGCTCGCGCCGCAGGGGAATGTAGACGTCCTCGTGGGCGAGAATCCTCTGGACCGCGATGCAGGACTGGCCGGCGTAGCCGTAGGCGGCGCCGGCGATCTTCTTGGCCACCGCGGCGAGGTCGGCGACGTCGGGCTCCACCACCACCGCGGCGTTGCCGCCGAGCTCGAGGGTGACCCGGCGCCGCCAGGCGATCTCCTTGAGGCGCCAACCCACGTCCATGGAGCCGGTGAAGGTGAGCAGGCCGAAGCGCTCGTCCGACGCCAGCCTCTCGGCGTCGGCGCCCCGCGACGGGATCACCGCCAGGGCGCCGGCGGGCAGGCCGGCGTCGGCCAGGATCTCGGCCAGCATGAGGGCCGGGCTCGGGGTCTGGCTGGCCGGCTTGAGGACCACCGGGCAGCCCGCCGCCACCGCGGGCGCGAGCTTGTGGGCGACCAGGTTGAGGGGGAAGTTGAAGGGGCTGATGGCGAGCACCGGGCCCACGGGAACCCGCCGCACCAGCGCGATGCGGCCGTGTCCCGACGGGTAGCCGGCGAGGTCCCGGGCCTCGACCTCCGGGTGCCGGGCAACCGCCGCCGCCTCGGTCAGGGTGTCGGCGCAGCGGTCGGCCTCCACCAGGGCGAGGCGGATCGGCTTGCCCGCTTCCTCGGAGATGGCCGCGGCGAGCTCCTCGCGGTGCTCGAGAACCAACGCGGCCGCGCCCTCGAGGATCGCGCAGCGCTCCGACGGCGGCACCGAGGCCATCATCTCGGCGGCACGCGCCGCCGTGGCGGCAGCCCGCTCCAGGAGGTCCGGCCCGCCGCGCGCCACCCTCGCTACCTCGCGGCCGTCGTAGGGCGAGCGCACCTCGATCACGTCGTCGCCGTCCAGCCATTGGCCGTTGAGGAATAGCTGCATCTCGCGCATGGCCACCTCCCGGGGGCAACATGGTAGCAGCGCGGGGTCGGAGACAGTGGCAGTGGCAGTGGCAGTGGCAGTGGCAGTGGCAGTGGCAGTGACAGTGGCAGTGGCAGTGGCAGTGGCAGTGACAGTGGCAGTGGCACCGAACTCCTTCGATCGGCGGCCTTTGTGGTAGCCTTGCTCGATGCGTCCGGTCGCGCTTCTGACCGACTTCGGCCTCGTCGACCACTACGTCGGCGTGCTCCACGCGGCGCTCGAGAAGCACGCACCGGGGGTGCCTCGCCTGGACCTCGGCCACCTGGTGCCGCCGGGCGACGTCTGGGCGGCCTCCTTCCAGCTGCGCTGCGCCTGGCCGTCCCTGCCGGCGGGCTGCGTGGTCCTGGCGGTGGTCGACCCCGGGGTGGGGACCGGCCGCCGGGCCCTGGCCCTGGCGGTGGGCAAGCGCTTCCTGGTGGCTCCGGACAACGGCCTCGCCGCCAGCCTCGGTCCCGCCTCGCTCGTGGTCGAGCTCGACTGGCGGGCGATGGGGCTGTCCGAGCCGAGCCGCACCTTCCACGGCCGCGACCTCTTCGCCCCCGCCGCGGCGCGTCTGGCGCGGGGTGACGACCCGGCCGACCTCGGCGACACCGTCGATCCCGGCCTGCTCGTGGCCTGCCCCCTGCCCGACCCCGAGCCGCTGACCTCGGGGTACTCGGCGACGGTGGTCTCGGTGGACCGTTTCGGCAACCTGGTGACCAACCTGCCGGCGGCCTCGGTGGGCCCGTTGGCGACCGCGGCCTGGTCCAACGGCGCCGTCGCCCGACGGGTCGGGACCTACGGCGAGGCCTCGGCGGACGAGGTCGTGCTCCTCGAGGGTTCCTCGGGCCTGCTCGAGCTTGCGGTGCGCGGCGGCTCGGCGGCTCATGCCACCGGGCTCAAGCGCGGCGACGCGGTGCGGGTCAGCAACCTCGACGAAGGGGAGGACTGATGGCCTACGGTTGGGAGGGTGCGCGGGTGCGACTGGTGCCGCTGGACCGGGCCCGCCACCTGGACAATGCCCTGTCGTGGTTCAACGACCCCGAGGTCACCGCCTGGCTCGAGACCGGCGACTGGCCCCTGACCCGGGGCGCCGAGGAGGAGTTCTTCCGTGCCGCCGAGCGCCCCGACAAGGGCAACGTCCAGTTCGCGGTCGAGACCCTGGACGGCGAGCACGTGGGGTTCTCGGGCCTGCGCTCCATCGACTGGCAGAGCCGGGTGGCGGTGTCGGGCAGCGTCATCGGTCGGACCGACCTGTGGGGTCGCGGGCTGGGCACCGACTCGGCGCGGGTGCGCTCGCGCTACGCCTTCGAGGTCCTGGGGCTGCGCCTGCTCATCGCCTCGGTGATCGCCGACAACTCCCGTTCGGTGGGCATGCTGACCGCCGCCGGCTACCGCGAGGTGGGTCGGGTGCCGGGCCGGTACTGGAAACGTGGCGCCTGGCGGGACCAGGCGATCCTGGTCCTCGAGGCGCCGGGGCGCTGAGGTCGGGCCGGCCCCGCCGCGCGGACCGTCGGGCCGTCACCGCGGTGGCGCCGGCCGGGTCGCCCGGGCCGGAACCTCGCCAGCCATGTCGTCCCGAGGGTGGGAGTGGTGGATCCGTCGTTGTCGGGGCCGGCGGCGGTGCGCGCCGACGCCGGCCGGGAGTAGGATGGCGCGGTGACCGATCGCGACCCCACCCTCGACGACATCCGCGCCGCCGCCGTGCGGATCGCGCCGTCCGTCCACCGGACGCCGGTCGCGACCTGCACGTCCATCGACGCCCTGGCCGGCTGCGCGCTCCACTTCAAGTGCGAGCACCTGCAGAAGGTCGGCGCCTTCAAGGCCCGCGGCGCCGCCAACGCCGTCCTCTCGCTGGCCGACGACGAGGCCGGCCGCGGAGTCTGCACCCACTCGTCGGGCAACCACGCGGCGGCCCTGGCCCGGGCGGCGCGCCTGCGCGGCATCCCCGCCCACATCGTCATGCCGTCGACGGCGCCGGCGGTCAAGAAGGTGGCGGTGGCGGGATACGGCGGGCTGATCACCGAGTGCGAGCCGACCCTCGAGGCGCGCGAGCGCACCCTCGCCGAGGTTCAGAGGGCCACCGGCGCGACGTTCATCCATCCCTACGACGATCCCCGGGTGATCGCGGGCCAGGGCACCGCCGCGCTCGAGCTCCTCGAGCAGGCGCCCGGCCTCGACGTCGTGATGGCGCCGGTGGGCGGCGGCGGCCTGGCCAGCGGCACCGTCCTCGCGGTGGCCGCCCTCGCGCCCGGCACCGAGGTCTGGGGCGCCGAGCCGGCCGGCGCCGACGACGCCTGCCGTTCCCTGCGGGACGGCCAGCGCTACCCGTCGGTGGCACCGCGCACCATCGCAGACGGCTTGCTGACCGCCCTGTCCGAGCGCACCTTCCGCATCCTCCGCGGCGGGCTCTCGGGCATCCTCACCGCCGACGACGAGGGCATCGTCCGCGCCATGCGCCTGCTCTGGGAGCGCGCCAAGCTCCTGGTCGAGCCGTCGGCGGCGGTGCCGCTGGCGGCGGTGCTCGCGCACCCCGGCCGCTTCGCCGGCCGGAGGGTCGGGATCATCCTCTCCGGCGGCAACGTCGACCTCGACCGGCTGCCGTGGTGATCGGTCCGGCTCGCGGCAGGGACAGCGATCGGGACAGCGATCAGGGACAGCGATCAGCGACAGCGGCAGCAATCAGCCCCCCACCCTTGTTGCCCCGGGAGACACCGGGGAAGTAACACGACACGGGTCCAGCAGAACTCCCCGGCCAAGTCCGCGGGAGTGTTACTTAGGAGCGACCAGCGACAGCGGCAGCGATCAGTGTCCACAACCGGGCCTGGCGTAGCCGACTGCCGCAACGCCCGTGAGGGTGGGTGTAAAACCCGCCCCTACGAGGCGAACCCGGCGCCTACGGGGCGAACCGGAAACCGCTCGTAGGGGAGGGTTTTACACCCTCCCCCCGGCTCGGACGCCACGGCGTCCGAGCCGGACCCGGAACTGCACCCGGAAACGGAGCCGGATCCGGTCGCTGCCGCTGCCCCTGCCCCTGCCGCTGCCGCTGCCACTGTCGCTGTCACTGGCATCGGGCACGGACGCGGACGCGGACGCGGACGCGGGAGCGCGGATCCGCCTTGACAGGCCGGACGACGCCCGCGCATGCTGGGCGGACGACAGCGCGAGGAGGTCCGCCATGTCCGCGAGCATCGTGTGCGCCGACTACTACCACGCCATGGTGAAGGACCGACCGGGCGCCGCCTACGAGCTGCTGTCGCAGCTCGCCGAAACCGGAGTGAGCCTGATGGCGTTCAACGCCATCCCCATGGGCTCGGACCACACCCAGCTGGTCCTGTTCCCGGTGTCGCCCAGCCGCCTCGCCAAAGCCGCGGAACAAGCAGGGATCAGCCTCTCCGGGCCCCATCACGCCATCATCGTCCGCGGCGACGACAAGCTCGGCGCCCTGGTCGAGATCCACCGCAAGCTCTACGATGCCAACATCAACGTCTTCGCCTCGGGCGGCATCACCGCCGACTGCGGGCGCTTCGGGTACGTCCTGTACGTCAAGGAGGAGGACTTCGAGCGGGCCGCGAGCGTGCTCGACGCCCGCTGAGAACGCGCTTCGATTTCTCGCTTGTGCATCTTTTCACGGCTGGAGAATTCGTGTACCCTGATGCGACACGTCGAGGCCGGGGCGCTCGCCGCGGCCGCCGTCGGGAGGTGGGTGCGAGGTGCCTGGCGCGATCAGCTCGACCTGGGGGGGGCCGGCTGACCGAGCTCCGAAGGGTGTCCCGGAGGCTCCGAGGCTGAGCTTCGCCCGAGCCGGGGGCGGCCCGTGAAGCACACCGTCGCTCTCTTCCTGCTGCTGCTCGCCGTCTGGCTGCTCAACTCCGGCCACTACACCGTCCTCATAACCAGCTTCGGGGTGGCGAGCTGCCTGCTCGTGGTCCTACTGGCCCGCCGCATGGGCATCGTCGACAGCGAGGCCCTGCCGATCCACCTGCTGCCCCGGCTGGCCCGCTACCTGCCGTGGATCGCCAAGGAAGTGGTCACCTCCAACCTCGACGTCGCCCGGCGCATTCTCAGCTTCGGGCCGCCCGACGTCAGCCCGCGTCTTTTCGAGGCGCCGACCTCCCAGCACAGCGACCTCGGGCGGGTGCTCTACGCCAACTCCATCACCCTGACCCCGGGGACGGTCTCGATCCAGGTCCACGGCACCGCGATCACGGTCCACGCCATCGCCGAGGAGGTTGCCGACGAGCTCCTCGAGGGCGAGATGGACCGCCAGGTTGCCAAGCTCGAAGGAACGCTCCGGTGACCGGCTTCCTGGCCGCCGCCACCGCCGCCATCGTGGTCTGCATGGCTCTGACCCTGACCCGCTCCATCCTCGGGCCCACGGTCTTCGACAGGATCCTGGCGGTCAACAGCTTCGGCACCAAGACCGTGCTCCTGATCGCTCTCATCGGCTACCTGAGCGGCCGTCCGGACTTCCTCGACCTCGCCCTGGTCTACGCCCTGATGAACTTCCTCGGCACCGTCGCGGCCATGAAGTTCACCCGCTTCGGCGACCTGGCGGGGATGGAGGACGAGGACTCGGGGGAGATCCACTGATGGCGCACCCCGTCGAGGTCCTGAGCTGGGTGATGATCGTCGCGGGCTCGGTCTTCGTGGTCATCGGCGGCCTCGGGCTGCTGCGCCTGCCCGACTTCTACACCCGGATCCACGCCGCCGGCATCACCGACACCCTGGGCTCGTGGCTGATCGTCATCGGACTGATCCTTCACGAGGGCTTCACCCTCAACACCGCCAAGCTCGTGATGCTCCTCTTCCTGCTGCTCCTCACCAGCCCCCTGGCGAGCCACGCGCTGGCCAAGGCGGCCTACCTGCGCGGACTCGACCCGCTGCAGGGGCGCGAGCTCGCCGACCGGCACGAGGTGGATGACCGTGGTTGACGTCATCCACATGATCCTGTTCACCTTCCTGGCGGTGACCGCGGTCGCCATCGTCCGGCTCAAGGACCTGTTCGCGGCGGTGATGCTCATGGGCATCTTCAGCCTGCTCTCGGCGTCCCTGTTCACGGTCATGGACGCGGTCGACGTGGCCTTCACCGAGGCCGCGGTGGGCGCCGGGATCTCGACCATCCTGATGCTCGCCACCCTGGCCCTGACCGACAGCGAGGAGCGCCCCAAGTACAACCGTTTTCGGGTGCTGCCGCTGCTCGCGGTGCTTGTGACAGGCGCCGCTCTGATCTACGCCACCTTCGACATGCCGAGGTACGGCGACCCGAAGGCGCCCATCCACACCTACCTGGCGCCCCACTACCTGACCCGGACCGGCGTCGAGATCGGGGTTCCCAACATCGTCACCGCGGTGCTCGCGTCCTACCGCGGCTACGACACCTGGGGCGAGACCACGGTCATCTTCACCGCCGGAGTGGGAGTCCTGCTGCTGCTCGGAGGCCACGCGGTCGTGGAGCGCTTCCGGCGTCGCCGCCTGCCCGGGGAAGGGGACCGCGAGTGACCTCCCACGTCATCCTCCGGGTCCTCTCCAAGCTGCTGATCCCCCTGATCATGCTCTTCGCCCTGTACGTCCAGTTCCACGGCGACTACGGCCCGGGGGGCGGCTTCCAGGCGGGCGTCATCTTCGGCGCCGGCATGATCCTGTACGCCCTCATCTTCGGCCTCGACCAGGCGCGCGAGGCCTTCCCGCCGCGGCTCCTCGAGATCCTGGTGGCGGCCGGCGTGCTCTTGTACGGCGGCGTCGGCCTCGCCACCATCTACTTCGGTGGCAACTTCCTCGACTACGACGTGCTCTCCCACGACCCCCGGCACGGCCAGCACCTGGGCATCCTGCTGGTCGAGCTCGGGGTCGGCCTGACGGTGGCGACGGTGATGGCCACCATCTTCTTCGCCTTCGCGGGCCGGGGGCGGACCGATGATTGACTGGGGGCTCTACAACTACTGGGTGATCATCGTCCTCATGATGACCGGCCTGTATGTCGTGATCTCCCGCGGCAACCTGGTCAAGAAGGTCATCGGGCTCAACATCTTCCAGGTCTCGGTGATCATGTTCTACGTCAGCATGGGCAAGGTCCGCGGCGGCAGTGCGCCGATCCTGGAGGAGGGGATCGAGATCTACTCCAACCCCCTGCCCCACGTGCTCATGCTCACCGCCATCGTGGTCGGGGTGGCGACCTCGGCCCTCGCCCTCGCCCTGGTGGTGCGGATCAAGGAGGCCTACGGGACCATCGAGGAGGACGAGATCCGGGCCATGGAGCGTGAGGAGGACGCCACGTGATCGCGGCGATCGCTGCCATGATCTCGGACCACCTGCCGGCGCTCCAGATCGCCATGCCGCTGCTGTCGGCCACGCTCTGCGTCATCGTCCGCAACCGCTGGGCCGCCTGGGCGGTGGCCTCGTTCAACGCCTGGGGCGCGGTGGTCAACGCCTCGGTGCTGCTCCACCGGGTGCTGACCTCGGGCACCATCTCCTACGCCGAGGGCGGCTGGCCCGTGCCCTGGGGCATCGAGCTGCGCATCGACCTGCTCAACGCCCTGGTGCTGCTGGTGGTGACCGTGATCTGCGCCATCGTGCTGCTGGCCGCGCCGCGCGGCCTGGCGATGGAGGTTCCGGAGGAGAAGCACTACCTGTTCTACGCGGCCTTCCTGCTGTGCATGACCGGTCTCGCGGGCATGACCGTCACCGGCGACGCCTTCAACGTCTTCGTCTTCCTCGAGATCTCCTCGCTGTCGTCGTACGCCCTGATCTCCCAGGGCCGGACGCCCCGGGCCCTGACCTCGGCGATCCAGTACCTGATCATGGGGACCATCGGCGGCACCTTCATCCTGCTCGGCATCGGCATGCTCTACATGTCCACCGGCACCCTCAACATCGTCGACCTGGCGCACCGGCTCGCCGTGGTCGGACCCAACCGCACGGTGCTGGTGGCGCTGGCCTGCATCAGCGTCGGCGCCGGCATCAAGCTGGCCCTGTTCCCGCTCCACATCTGGCTGCCCAACGCGTACACCTACGCGCCCGCGCTGGTTTCGGCCTTCCTCGCGGCCACCGCCACCAAGGTCGCCTTCTACGTGCTGGTCCGATTCGTCTACACGATCTTCCGGGTCAACGTCGCCTTCGAGGTCAGCCGCCTCGACGCGGTGTTCGTGCCCGTCGCCATCGCCGCCATGTTCGCGGGCTCACTGGTGGCCATCTACCAGGACGACATCAAGCGGATGCTGGCCTACTCGTCGGTGGCCCAGATCGGCTACATGGTGCTCGGCGTCAGCCTGCACAACGAGCACGGCCTGACCGGCGGCCTGGTCCACGTCTTCAACCACGCGATCATGAAGTGCGGGCTGTTCCTGGTGCTCACCGCGGTCCTGCTGCGGGTCGGCTCGACCCGCCTCGGGGCCTTCGCCGGGCTCGGCCGGCGCATGCCCCTGACCTTCGCGGCCTTCGTGGTCGGCGGGCTGAGCCTGATCGGGGTGCCCCTGACCGTCGGCTTCGTCAGCAAGTGGTACCTGGTGCTCGGGGCCCTCGACGCCGGGCTCTGGCCGGTGGCCTTCCTGATCCTGCTGAGCTCGCTGCTGGCGGTGGTCTACATCTGGCGGGTGGTGGAGGTGGGCTACTTCACGCCGCCGCCCGCTGACGCGCCCGCGGTCAGCGAGGCGCCCTTCTCTCTGCTTCTTCCCATGTGGCTGCTCATCGGCGCCACCGTGTTCTTCGGCGTCTTCACCTCGCTGAGCGCCGGCGTTGCCTCCGAGGCGGCCCGGATGCTCCTCGGGGGTGGGCCGTGAGCGTGAGCCTCGCCGTCGGACTGGCCGTGGCGTGGCCGCTGCTCGCGGTGGTCCTGATCGCGCTGCTGCACCGTTGGCCCAACCTGAGGGAGACCGCGATCCTGCTCGTCGGCGGCAGCCTCTTCGCCCTGGTGGCCGGGGTCATCCTGCCCGAGGTGCAGTCCGGCGGCCGGCCCCGGCTCGACCTGGTGGAGGTGCTGCCGGGTCTCGAGCTCGCCTTCGAGGTCGAGCCCCTGGGCATGCTCTTCGCCCTGGTCGCCTCGGGGCTGTGGATCGTCACGACCTTCTACTCCATCGGCTACATGCGGGGTCACCACGAGGCCAACCAGACCCGCTTCTACATCTGCTTCGCCATCGCCATCTCGTCGGCGCTGGGCGTTGCCTTCGCTGCCAACGTCTTCACCCTGTTCGTGTTCTACGAGGCGATCACCCTGTCGACCTTCCCCCTGGTGACCCACGCCGGCACCGAGCAGGCCAAGCGAGCCGGCCGGGTCTACCTGGGCATCCTGATGGGGACCTCCATCGCCTTCCTGCTCCTCGCCATGGTCTGGACCTGGCTCGCCGCCGGCACCACCGATTTCAGGCCGGGGGGCATCCTCGCCGGCCGGGTCGAGGGGCCCGAGCTCGCGATCCTGCTCGCGCTCTATGCCTTCGGCACCGGCAAGGCGGCGCTGATGCCCTTCCACCGCTGGCTGCCGGCGGCCATGGTGGCGCCGACCCCGGTGAGCGCCCTCCTGCACGCCGTGGCGGTGGTCAAGGCGGGCGTCTTCACCATCCTCAAGGTCGTGGTCTACGTCTTCGGCATCGACCTGCTGGCCGCCACCGACGCCAGCCGCTGGCTGACCTGGGTGGCCGCCTTCACCATCATCGCCGCCTCGACCGTCGCCCTCACCAAGGACAACCTCAAGGCCCGCCTCGCCTACTCGACGGTGAGCCAGCTCAGCTACATCGTGCTCGGTGCGGCGCTCGCGACCTCGGCCGGGGTCCTCGGCGGCGGCGTCCACATCGTCATGCACGCCTTCGGCAAGATCACCCTGTTCTTCTGCGCCGGCGCCATTCTGGTCGGCGCCCACAAGACCGAGGTCAGCGAGCTCGACGGCCTCGGCCGGCGGATGCCCTTCACCTTCGGCGCCTTCCTGCTCGGCTCGATCAGCGTCATCGGGCTGCCGCCCACCGGCGGCGCCTGGAGCAAGTGGTTCCTCATGCTCGGGGCGGCCGAGGCCGACAGGTGGCTCATGATGGCGGTTCTCATGGCCAGCTCGCTGCTGTCCATCGGCTACCTGATGCCGGTGGTGGTGCGCGGCTTCTTCCGGCCGGCGCCCGCGGACGGCCATCACGGCAACCCCGGCGGCGGCATCCACGAGGCGCCGCTGCTGTGCGTGCTACCGCCGGTGGCCACCGCCATCGGCGGCATCGCGCTGTTCTTCTGGGCCGACGAGGTCTGGCGCCTGCTGACCGGGATGGTGCCATGAGCGACCACCGACCGATTCCGCCCGTGCGCTGGCTCGACGACCGCCGCAACGTGAAGAAGGTCATCCGCACCCTGTTCGCGGTCTGTGCACTGGTGGCGCTGCTCGACCTGTTGCCTTACAAGCACCACCTCCACTTCGACTTCGAGTACTGGCCGGGCTTCTACAGCATCTTCGGCTTCGTCGCCTGCGTCTTCCTGGTGCTGGCGGCGACCCAGCTGCGCAAGGTGCTGATGCGGGACGAGGACTATTATGATTGACCTCCTCCCCCCCGGCGCGATCCTGATCCTCGGCGGCCTGCTGGCGGCCCTGCTGCCGTCCCGGCTCAAGCCGTGGGCGGGGGTGGTGCTCCCGGTGCTCGGCTTCGTCCACCTCCTCGCCCTCGACAAGGGCTTCGTCCAGACCCTGGTGATCTTCGGCCACCAGCTGACGCCGGTGCGGGTCGACGGCCTGAGCCTGGTCTTCGGCTACGTCTTCTTCATCGCCGCCATCCTGGGCGGGATCTACGGGCTCCACGTCCGCGACGGGATCCAAGTGGTCGCCGCCCAGACCTACGTCGGCTCCGCCATCGGCGCCATCTTCGCCGGCGACCTGATCACCCTCTTCATCTACTGGGAGCTCACCGCCGTCACCTCGGTGTTCCTGATCTGGGCCGGGGGTAGCGAGCGCGCCGCCAGGGCCGGCATGCGCTACCTGATCATCCAGGTCGGCTCGGGGGTCGTCCTCCTCGCCGGCGTGATCCTGCACGTCGTCGACACCCGTTCCCTGGACTTCGTCAAGCTCATCGGCGACGACGGCCGGCTGGCGACGGCCAGCGTCGGGGTGGTCCTGGTCTTCCTCGCCTTCGGCATCAAGTGCGCCTTCCCGCTGCTCCACAACTGGCTCCAGGACGCCTACCCCGAGTCGACCGTCACGGGCACCGTCTACCTGAGCATCTTCACCACCAAGCTCGCGGTCTACGCCCTGGCCCGGGGCTTCCCGGGCACCGGGGTGCTGATCGTCATCGGCGCGATCATGACGGCGTTCCCGATCTTCTTCGCGGTCATCGAGAACGACCTGCGCCGGGTCCTGACCTACTCGCTGAACAACCAGCTCGGCTTCATGGTGGTGGGGGTCGGCATCGGCACCCAGATGGCCCTCAACGGAGCCGCCGCCTACGCCTTCGCCAACATCATCTTCGAGGGCCTGCTGTTCATGGCCATGGGGGCGGTGCTGCTGCGCACCGGCACCTGCCTCGGCTCCGAGCTCGGCGGGCTCTACAAGTCCATGCCCTGGACCGCCGGGCTGTGCATCGTCGGCGCGGCGTCGATCTCGGCCATTCCCTTCCTGTCGGGCTTCGTCACCAAGTCGCTGATCCTCGACGAGACCGCCGCCGCCCACCACGTTGTGATCTGGCTCATGCTGCTGTTCGCCTCGGCCGGCGTCTTCCACCACTCGGGGATCAAGATCCCGTACTTCGCCTTCTTCGCCCACGACTCGGGCAAGCGGGTCAAGGAGGCGCCGGCGCACATGCTGGTGGCGATGGCGATCATGGCTGTGATGTGCGTCGGCATCGGGGTCTTTCCCCAGGTCTTCTACCAGGTGCTGCCGTACCCCATGGAGTACGAGCCCTACACCACGACCCACGTCATCACCCAGTACCAGCTGCTCCTGTTCTCGGCACTCGCCTTCACGTTCCTCCAGCTCACCGGGCTGTACCCGCCCGAGCTGCGCTCCACCAACCTCGACTTCGACTGGACCTACCGGCGGCTCCTGCCCGCCGCGGTGCGGGTCACGGCACGGGTCGGCCGACGCGTCGCCGATGTCCTCTCGGTCGCGGCGGGGGCGGTCATGAACCGCTCGTACGCCCTCGTTCACCTCCTCCACGGTCCCGAAGGGGTCTTCGCCCGGACCTGGACCACCGGCGCCATCGCCTTCTGGGCGGTGGTCGTTCTCGGCGTCTCCATGCTCATGTACTTCTTCGGCGGCTAGCCTGCTCCGGGGACAATCCGACCGAGGTAACCGACGGGGTCGTTGTTGCCGGGTCCTCCCACTGACCGTATGATGGGCCTGATCCGTGGCCCTGAAGGGCCGCTGGGAGAACCACCATGACCCACGTTCAGCACTCCTCGGCGGTGCTGGCCGCCCTGCTCGTCGTCGCGGCAACCGCGACGACGGCTCCGCGCCCTGCCCACGCCCAGGTGCCGAAGGAGCCCTGCTGCTTGACCAATTTCCGTTTCGCCGGGACCTGTCAGGTCACACCGCGCCAGGGCCAGCTGTGCCAGAACATCCTCGATTACCTCAACAACTTCCACAGCTCGGGTGAGGCGTACTGCGGTTCGACCCCGATTCGCGGCGGATGGACGCTGGTGAGCTGCGACTCGGGGGACGCTGCCGGCCGGGTTGGCACCACGACGATGGCTCCCGTCCAGGCCCGCGAGCCGGTCGCCGCGCCGGTGATCACGCCGTCGCGGGGCAGGCGGTCGGGATCGGGGGCGGGCGCGGCGACTGCCGTCGATGCCGGCCAGCTCCAGGTCACCGACGCCAACGTCATCCAGGTTCGGCTCGAGCAGCCGCTCGACGGTGACGCGCTGACCGCCGGACAGCTGCTCACCGGAACTCTCGAGGCCGACGTCGTGGGCCCGGACGGCTCGGTCATGTTTCCGGCGGGGGCGACGATCAGCACCAGGGTGGACGACCGACAGGGCTGGTCCGAGACCGGCGGGAGCGGCGTCGAGCTCCACATGGTCAGCGCGACGACGGGGGCGGCCGGTCTGTTCGGCGCCGGGAGCGATCCGGTGCTGGACGGCGACGACGGCGGGGCATCGCTGACGCTCAACGGCGACCTCGTCGAGCTGGCTGAGGGCTCGGTCGTGACGTTCCAAGTGGGCGACGTGTCGGATCAGCCCGCCGACTCGCGGGTGCTGGACGCCGCCACCGACGTCTGGATGGAAGCCTTCAACGCCCGCGACGCCGTGACCATAGCCGGCTTGGCGTCGGACACCGGCGCCCTGCTGCCGCCCGAAGGGCGCGCCGTGATCGGTCGCGACGCGATCCACGACTACTGGAAGCAGCGTCTGGCGACCGCGACCACCCGGCTCGAGCTGGTCAACGTCGAGACGGTGATCCAGGGTGATCTCGGCTACAAGGCCGGGCGCTTCGAGCTGACCGATGCCGAGAGCGGCGAGACCGTCGAGGTGGGCAAGTACGTCCAGATCTGGAAACGGGGGCCCGGTGGCTACTGGGAGCTCCACCGCGACATCTGGAACAGCAACCTGGGAGGCGACGGCTGATTGGGGACCGTCCCCAGCGGCCACCTGCGCACCGATCTGGCGACCGACGCACCACACGCCACGACCGGGGAGGACCATGCTTCAGCGCGACCAGCGGGTTCACCGAAAACGCGATGCGCAACCGCCCGGACGAATCACCGGACGAGGTGAGAACGGCTCGCTGGCGCGGGCTGCGGCGGTCTCGATCGCGCTGCTGACTGCGGTCTGCGCGGTGTCTGCGGGATCCGCCTCCGAGCTGTCCGAGCTCTTCGACCGGGTCGACCCGGCGGTGGTCGAGATCGCCACTGTTTCGCAGACGATTCCGGCTCGCGGGGCGGTGCAGCCAACCCGGACCGGGGGTCTCGGCTCGGGTTTCCTCATCTCGGACGACGGGCTGATCATGACCGCGGCGCACGTCGTCCAGCTCGCCGAGGATGTCGCCGTCCGGTGGGTCACGGGCGATGTCAGCCCGGCGGTGATCGTGTCGTCGAACCCCGGCGTCGATGTCGCCCTGATCCGCGCCGAGTCGGTTCCCGCTTCCGTCGACCCCGTCGTCCTCGCCGACTCGGACCGTGTTCGGGTCGGAGACCAGGTTTTCGTCATCGGCGCGCCCATGTCCTATGCCCACAGCCTGTCGGTGGGCCACATCGGCGCCCGACGTGCCCCGGGAGACGTCTTCGGCGGTCTCGATCCCGTCGAGCTGCTCCAGACCGATGCCGCCATCAACGAGGGCAACTCCGGCGGCCCCATGTTCAACATGGACGGAGAGGTGATCGGCGTGGTGAGCCACATCCTGTCGAAGTCGGGCGGGTCGCAGGGGCTCGGCTTCGTCGTCACGTCGAACGTCGCGCGCGCCGAGGTGCTCGATGAGAAGCCGTTTTGGAGCGGGCTCGAGGGGTTTCGTCTCGACGGCTGGTGGGCCGAGGTCTTCAATGTTCCACAGGGCTCCGGGATTCTCATCGAGCGCGTCGTCGCGGGGTCGGCGGCTGCCGTCATCGGGCTGCAGCCGGGAAGCTACCGGGCGGAGATCGAGGGCCGGCGCCTGGTCGTGGGCGGCGATGTGATTCTCGCCGTTCAAGGGATTCCGGTCGGCAGCGACCGGTTTGCGGCCAAGGTCCGGGAGGCGGTCGACGCCCTCGGCGACGACGGTCTGCTCGAGCTCAAGGTGCTGCGCTCGGGAACCGTCATCTCGCTCACCAGGCCGATCGGTGAGCTCCGCCCACCGGTGACCGTCGACTGACGCGCGAGGATCGCCCGGCTTCTGTGGCGAGACCTCATGCGTCAGAGACGTCAGGTTGTTATTCTGGGGCTGTCTGTGAGCCGAGGTCCTGATGGACGACCGCGCATTCGCCGAGTGGCTGCTCAGGGAGGGCCTGCTGACGCCGGACGGCGTCCGGCGGGCGCTCGAGGCGCAGCGTTCCCGCCAGGGCCGGCTCGACACCGAGATCCTGGACCTCGGGCTGATGGGCGAGAGCGCGCTGCTCGCCGCCCTCGGCCGCTTCCACCGATCGCGCACCGTCGCCGGCCCGGTCCTCGAGTTCGCGAGCCCGACGGCGTTGCGGATGATCACGCCGCGGATCGCGTCGCGCCTCGGGGTGGTGCCCTTCAAGCTCGAGGGCAAGACCCTGTCGGTGGCGACCTTGAGCCCCGGCGAGCTGCTGGTGGAGGACGAGATCGCCCAGCAGACCGGCTGCATGGTGGCGAGCTTCGTGGCACTGGAGGTCCGCTTCGTCGAGGCCCTGCACCGCCACTACGCCGCCCCCATCTCCACCCGCTACGCCGGCCTCCTGCGCCGGCTTTCGGGGGCCCGCGAGGGGACCGCGGCCCCGGCATCGAGGCCCCTCGACCCGGCCGATTCGTCCGCGTCCGCGCCGCCGCCGCCGTCGCGTCGCGTGGGTCGCTCTGACGAGTCGCGCGCCGCGCGGCCGCCGGGAACGGACAGCGACGAGCTCGAGCTCAGCGCCGACGAGCTCGACCTGTTCCCGTCCCTGCGCGAGGCGCCGGCCGAGACCGCCACGGCGGGTGCCGACAGCCGGCCGGAGTCGGCGCAGGACGAAGCGGCGCCTCCCGGAGCTCCTCGGGCCGACACCCAGCCGGTCGAGTGCGACGGTGCCGAGGCCGAGCCCGGGCCGAACGAGGCCCACGGCGACGACCCCGGTCCAGAGGGGCTCCTGGTCTCGGCGGCGCTGGCGATGCAGAACGCAGAGATGCGGGACGACATCGCCGACGCGATGCTCGGCTTCTGCCAGCCCCTGTTCCGCCGCCGGATGATGCTGGTGCTCCGCAGGGACACCGTCATCGGCTGGCGGGGCGAGGGCGAGGGGGTGGATCAGGCGGCGGTGCGGGCGGTCCGCATCCCCGCCTCCGCGCCGTCGGTCTTCTCCGGGCTGCTCCGCGGCGTGGAGTTCTGGCTCGGGCCGTTGCCCGACATGCCCCGCAATGCCGAGCTCGCCCTCGCTCTCGGCGAACCCAGGCCCCGGGACTGCTACATCCTGCCGGTGCGCCTCAAGGACAAGCCGATCTGCTTCCTCTACGGCGACAACCTCGACGCCGGGGTCGGCGGCCTGCCCCTCGGGGAGCTCAAGCGGCTCGCCGCCAAGGCCGGCCTCGCTTTCCAGGTCTACCTGCTCAAGGGCAAGATCCGCCGGCTGTGACTGTCGCCGAGGTCAAGCGGTGGCGATCGCCCTCGCCAGCCGGCGGCAGCCCTCGTCGATGGCGGCCGCGTCGGCGAAGGTGAAGCACAGCCGCGCGAAGGGGTCGCCGCCGTGGACCTCGCCAACCTGTTCGTCCGGGCCCGGGTAGAAGGCGGCGCCGGGGACGAAGGCGACGCCCTCGGCGACCGCCCGGTCGAAGAGCTCGCGGGCCGAACCGCGGGCGAGCTCGAGCCAGAAGAAGAAGCCGCCCTCGGGCGCGGTCCAGGTGGCGGAGCCCGGCGGCAGGTGTCGCTCGAGCGCCGCCTGCATGGCCCGGCACTTGGCCGAGTAGATCTCGAGGATGGTCTCGAGGTGGCGCTCGAGGAGGCCGCGCCGGCAGTACTCGGCCACCAGGGCCTGGGTCACCGTCGAGGTGCAGAGGTCCTCGCCCTGGCGCATGAGCACCATGGCCCGCACCAGCTCCGCCGAGCCCACCGTCCAGGCGACGCGCACGCCGGGCGCGAGGACCTTGGAGAAGGACGACGCGTAGACCACGTGGGGCGCCGGGCCGGCGAGGCGCTTGAGGGTCGGCAGGGGCTCGCCGTCGTAGCGGAGCCTGCCGTAGGGGTCGTCCTCGAGGACCGGGATGTCGAGCTCGGCGGCGAGCTCGACCAGGCGGCGCCGCCGCTCGAGGCTCATCGACGCGCCCGAAGGGTTCGAGAAGTCGGGGACCGAGTAGACGAGCTTTGGCCGGCGCCCGCCGGCGGCCTCGACCCGTCGGACCACGCCGGGCAGCTCGTCGACCCGCATGCCGTCGCCGTCGCAGGGGACGGTGGCGAAGCGGGCGCCGGCGTTGCGCAGGCAGTGGATGGTGCCGGGGTAGGCGGGGGCCTCGACGATCACCACGTCGCCGGGGTCGAGGAGGGCGCGAGCCATGAGATTCACCGCCTGCTGGGAGCCGGAGGTGATGAGGAGCTGCTCGGGGGGCACGTCGAAGCCGAGCCGGCCGGCCATCATCGCCAGCAGCTGCTCCCGCAACGGCGGGTAGCCCTCGGATGCCCCGTACTGAAGCACCTGCCGGCCGTCCCGCACGAGCACGTCGGCGCAGTCGGCGAAGGCCTCGATCGGGAAGCCGTCGGGGTCGGGCAGGCCGCCGGCGAAGGAGATCATGCCCGGGCGCTGGATCACGGAGAAGAGCTCGCGGATCGGCGACGGCTGCATCCTGGACGCGAGCTCGGAGAATCGGAAGATCGACGACACGGCGGCCTCCCGCAGCGGGCGATGCGATTGTACCCGCGACCGGGTCCGGACCCGCACCCGGATCCGTACCCGGCCGCAGTCGGTGTCGCCAGTTGCCGATTGCTGGCGCTGATCACTGATTGCTGCTCCTGATCGCTGTCCCTGATCGCTGCCGCTGCCGCTGCCGCTGCCGCTGTTACTGCCACTGCCACTACCACTGCGACTGAGGCTGAGCTCCGGAACGCCAGGGCAAGGCCGGCGAGCCGCCGGCCCCACAATGCGGCACGCCGACCAGGCCGCGTCAGAGCCGGGGGATACAGCAGCCGCCAGGTCATGGCGCGCACCCGGTCGGAGAGTTCGAGTGCCTCCACTGCCCGGTTCGCATCGACGGCGCCGGCGCGGGCCAGCGATCAGCGATCAGGGGCAGCAAACAGCGATCAGGGGCAGCAACCAGCGGCAGCGACAGCAACCAGCGAGCAGCGGCAGCGGCAGCGATCAGCGTCCGGACCCGGAGCCGGTCGGGAGCGGGAGCGACCCAGCATCGCCACCGGACCGGTCGGCGCGTCCGACGCGCCGCCTCAATTCGTCCGACGAATTGACGTCCGACGAATTGATGGATAATGGAGGCTCGTCGAGCACGGACGCGGACGCGGAAGCGGACGCGGGCACGGAAACGGAAACGGGAGAGTATGGCGACCTGGGTGATCGGTGACATCCACGGCTGCTGGCAGACCTTCCGGCGGCTGCTCGAGCGGATCGAGTGGAGCGTGTCCCGGGACGAGCTCTGGCTGGTCGGCGACCTGGTCAACCGCGGCCCGGGATCGCTCGAGGTCCTGCGCTGGGCGTCGAACCACCGCGATCGGGTGCGGGCGGTGCTCGGCAACCACGACCTCCACCTCTTGGCGCGGGCCTGCGGCCTCGCCGAGGCCAAGAAGGGCGACACCCTGGACGGGGTGCTCGAGGCGCCGGACCGGGACGAGCTCCTGGGCTGGCTCCGGGGCCTGTCCATGATGCACAAGTTCGGCCCCTTCGTCCTGGTCCACGCCGGCCTCGCCCCGGAGTGGAACATCGAGCTCGCCGAGGGCTATGCCGAGGCGATCTCCGCCGACTGCAGCGAAGGAGGTGACCGCAGCGCCCTGCTCGCGGCTATCACCGCCGGTCGCAAGCAGCCCTGGCACGTGGACCTGGGCCGGGAGGAGCAGCTGGCGGCGGCGGCGGTGACCATGAGCCGGATCCGGATGGTCGGCCCCGACGGCCGCGCCGAGCTCGGCTACACCGGCACGCCCGCGGAGGCGCCGGCGGGATGGCGACCGTGGTTCGCGTCAGCCGCGGTGCTGCGCCAGGGCTATGCCGTCATCTTCGGCCACTGGGCCACCCTCGGCCTGTATCGTGCCCACGACCTGTGGTGCCTCGACTCGGGTTGCATCTACGGCGGAGAGCTCACCGCTCTGCGCCTCGACGATGGCGCTTTGTGCTCCGAGCCCCTGGCGGATGACGTCGAGGGGAGACGGCGGTGATAGAGCTGCTCGTCATGCGCCACGCGAAGTCGGACTGGGGTAGCGGCGCCGACAGCGACCGCGAGCGCCCGCTGGCGCCGCGTGGGGTCAAGGCGGCCAGGCAGATGGGGCTCCTGCTGACCCGGATCGGGGCCGCCCCCGGTCTCGTTCTGAGCTCGCCGGCGGTTCGCGCCCGGACCACCGCCGAGCTTGCGGCTTCGAGCGGCGACTGGTCGGCCGCCCTCGAGATCGTGCCCGGATTCTACGGCGGCGGCTGGTCCGACGTGGTCCGGGGCGTCGTCGCCGCCCGCCCGGCCGTCGAGCGGGTCCTGGTGGTGGGTCACGAGCCGACCTGGTCGGAGCTGGTCGCGGTGCTGTCCGGCGGCGGCCGGGTCGCCATGCCCACCGCCGCCGTGGCCTGTCTTGGCGTGGACGGCGACGGCTGGAACCGCCTCGGGCCCGACTGTGCCGAGCTCCAGTGGCACCTGACGCCGCGGATGGTCAAGAGCCTGCTCTGAGCCGGCCCGGGGAGCAGGCCGCGAGGCCGCGGGGTTGTGGCAAGATGGTCGCCGGTTGGCGACCGCCGATGCAGGACGAAAAGACCCTCCGCGACACCCCGATCGGGCTCGACATCGAGTTCCCGCTTCGGGTGGCCTGCGTCGACATGGGCTCCAACGCGATCCGCTTCCTGGCCGCCGAGTTCTCCTCGGAGACCGACTACGCGGTGCTCGCTTCCGAGCGGTCGCCGGTCCGGCTCGGCCACGGCGTCTACCTGTCCGGGAAGCTCGAGCACTCGGCCATGGACCGGGCGGTAGCCGCCCTGGCGGGCTTCCGCCGTCAGATGGACGAGCTCGGCATCGAGCACTACCGGGCGGTGGCCACGAGCGCGGTCCGGGAGAGCTCCAACGGCGACGCGTTCGCGGAGCGCATCCGCGACGAGACCGGGCTCAGGCTCGAGACCATCAGCGGCTCCGAGGAGGCGCGGCTGGTGCACCTGGCGGTCGCCACGACCCTCCCCCTCGGCAACCGGACCTGGCTCCTGGTCGACCTGGGCGGCGGCAGCGTCGAGGTGTCCCTGGTGGACCAGAACGGCACCTACTGGTCGGAGTCCCACACCATGGGCTCGGTGCGGCTGCTCGAGGAGCTCACCGGCGCGGGGGCCGACCCGGGCCGCTTCCGCCGCATGCTGGCCGAGTACATCTCGATCCTCAAGGTCCCCGCCATGTCCGAGGGCGACCGGGTGGCGGGCTACGTTGCCACCGGCGGCAACATCGAGACCCTGGCCAAGCTCGCCGGCTTCGCCGACGGGATCGGCGTCACCCACGTGCCGGTCGCCACCCTGCGGGCCATCATCGAGCAGCTCGCCCGGTTGTCGTTCCGGGAGCGGGTCGAACAGCTCGGCCTGCGCGAGGACCGGGCCGACGTCATCCTGCCCGCGGCCATGGTCTACGAGCGGCTCGCCGAGCTGTCCGGCACCGACGAGATCCTGGTGCCCCACGTGGGCATCAAGGAGGGCGTCCTGTATGACGTGGTGAACCGGCTGGTCCGCCAGCGCGACCACGAGGACCGGCAGGAGCGCGGGGTGCTCGAGAGCGCGATCGTGGTGGGCCGCAAGTACCACTTCGACGAGGCCCACGCCCGCCAGGTGACGTGTCTGGCCCTCAAGCTCTTCGACCAGCTCAAGTCCCTGCACGGCCTCGGGGCCGCCGACCGGCGCATCCTCCAGGCGGCGGCGCTGCTCCACGACATCGGCCAGTTCGTGAGCTTCCAGTCCCACCACAAGCACACCCTGTACCTCATCGCCCACACCGAGCTGCCCAACTTCAGCCAGCGCGAGATGGATCTCGTGGCCAACGTCGCCCGCTACCATCGCAAGGCCCACCCCACCGACCACCACCCGTTCTACGCCGCCCTCGGCGACACCGAGAAGGTGCGGACGATCCGGCTCGCCGCCCTGCTGCGCCTCGCCGACGCCCTCGATCGCGAGCACACCCAGCGGGTCACCGACCTGACGGCCAAGGTCGGCCCCGACGAGCTCACCCTGTGGCTCGACGGCACCTCGGGCCTCCTGCTCGAGGGCTGGTCGCTGAAGAAGAAGGCCAACCTCTTCGTCAAGGTCTTCGGCCGCAAGGTGACCCTGCGCTTCCTCGGCGGCGAGCAGGCCGCGGAGGCCCTGTGAGCGGCCCCGTCCGCTGCGGCTGGTGCGGCGACGACCCCCTGTACGTGGCCTACCACGACCGCGAGTGGGGGGTGCCGGTGCACGATGACCGGACCCTGTTCGAGTTCCTGGTCCTCGAGGGCGCCCAGGCCGGCCTCAGCTGGTCGACCATCCTCAAGAAACGGGAGGGCTACCGCCGGCTCTACGACGGCTTCGATCCCGAGCGGGTGGCCCGCTACGACGACGCCAAGGTCGCCGAGCTCCTGAGCGATCCCGCCATCGTCCGCAACCGGGCCAAGGTCGCAGCCTCCATCAGCAACGCCCGCGCCTTCCTCCGGGTCCAGGCCGAGCACGGCAGCTTCGCCGACTACATCTGGCGCTTCGTCGACGGCGTCCCGATCCAGAATGCCTGGACCACCCTCGCCGAGCTGCCCGCCGTGACGCCCCTCGCCGAGACCATCTCCAAGGACCTGAAAAAACGGGGCTTCAAGTTCGTGGGGCCGACCATCGTCTACGCCCACATGCAGGCCACCGGCATGGTCAACGACCACCTTGTGAGGTGCTTCCGCCATCCGGAGGTCGCGGCGCTGGGAAAGCGCGAGCGGTGCCAGGAGAAACAAAGTTAACAAAGTCGGGATCACAGAGAAGGGGGTTGTGCTCCGAAACGGCTGAAGGCATGCTTCGGCTCGAAGCCAGCGAACAACTCGGACTTTGTCAACTTTGTTTCTCCTGGCACCGTCATGCTGGCACCGTCATGGCACCGTCATGGCCGTCAGAACAGGCTGACCTCGTCGTCCGGCGGCAGGTGGCCGAGCATGATCATCTTGCGCTTGAAGGCCTGCTCGCGGCGAACGGCGAGGTCTTTGCGGCGCTCGCGGAGCGCGGCGAGCTCGGCCTCGAGGCGGCTGCGCTCCTCCTTCGAGGTCGCCTCGTCGAGCCGGCTGCGGAGGTCGAGGGCCTGCTCGCGCAGGGTCCGCATGGCGTCGAGGATCGCCTTCTCCTCATTGGAGACGTAGATCTTGGGCGAGCACGCGGCCACGTCCTCGTCCATGGGGTGGGTGCCGATCACCGGCAGGTTCGGTGCATGCTTCTCGTCCATACGCGCAGTGTAACGCCGCTGCCGCCGTGTGCGTTCCCGCGTCCGCGTCCGCGTCCGGACTCGGGCCCGGTCGCTGATCACTGATCGCTGCCTCTGATCGCTGCCGCTGCCGCTGTCGCTGTTTGCCGATCGCTGATCACTGATTGCTCCTAAGTAACACCCCCGCGGACTTGGCCGGGGAGTTCTGCTGGAACCAGTGTTGTGTTACTTCCCCGGTGTCTCCCCGGACAACGGGGGTGGGAGGCTGATTGCTGCCGCTGACATCGGGCACGGACGCGGACGCGGACGCGGACGCGGGGGGAGTGAGGGAGCCTGCTACTCTTCGCGGGTGACCGCGGCCGATCCCATCGCCTCCGGGGTGGACTTCCGGCGCCACCGGGTGGCGGTCGAGCCCGGGGTCCGGCTCACGGTCTCCGAGTGGCAGCCCGGGACCGGCGCCGAGCCGCTGGTCTTCGTCGCCGGCTGGGTGTCGGTCCTCGAGGGCTGGCGGCCCCTGCTCGAGGTCCTTGTCAAGCAGCGGCCGGTGATCTACGTCGAGACCCGGGAGAAGCGCTCGGCGGAGATCGAGCCGCGGCTGTTGCGACCGTCGAGCTTTGCCATCCCGCGCCTCGGCGAGGACCTGGTCGCGGTCTGCGACGCTCTCGAGGTGGACCCGGAGCGGCGGGTCTTCTTCGCCAGCTCGATGGGCTCCAACGCGGTGCTCGAGGCCCTCAAGGGGGATCGGCTCCAGGCCCGGGCCGCCTTCCTCATCGGCCCCAACGCGGAGTTCCGCTTCCCGGCCTGGGGCAAGGCCCTGACGTACCTCCCGGCCTCGATCTACCACCCCGTACGCCCCCTGATCATCTGGTACCTGCAGCGCTTCCGGGTCAACACCCGCCAAGACCCGGAGCAGATGGCCCGCTACCGCCGCACCCTCCGGGCGGCCCACCCGCTGCGCCTCAAGCTCTCGGCCCGGGCGGTGCTCGGCTACTCGGCGCTGCCCGGCCTCGCCACCGTCCGGGTGCCCGTGGCCATCGCCTACGCCGCGTCGGACACCCTGCACGAGCCGGACGAGGTCCGTCGCATGGTGGCGGCCCTGCCCCGGGGGGAGGCCGTGGAGTGTCCCTCCAACACCTACATGCACACCGCGGCGGTTGCCGTGGACCTGGAGCGCTTCACCTCGGGTAGACTATGAGGATGAAGTTCAATCTGATGGCACGTCCGTGTTCCGCTGTCGCTGTCGGTGCGCTGCTCGTGGCCTCCTGGGCCCCGGTTGCCCTCACCCAGGCGCTCGCGCCGGAGGCTGTGACCGACGGCAATCCCGCCACCGGCGGCGAGGCCTGCGCCGCGGGCGTGGTGCTGGACGACGGCACGCTGGAGACCGGCTACGGCTGGGTGCCCTCGGTCATCGACGGCCGCTACGTGCAGCGCTTCGAGCGCGCCGACTTCATCTCCAGGAGGATGGAGGAGGTCTGCATTTGCTGGACCCGGAACAACAGCGATGACGAGATCAGCTTCTCGGTCCAGCTCTACCGTGATCGGGGCGGCCGGCCCGCCTTCGAGCCCCAGGCCTCGCTGGAGGCGGTGGCCAGCATGGTCCCGACCTTTCCCGACGGCGCCTTCTACACGGTAGACGTGTCCGGGATCGACATGCGCGCAGTCACCGACGTGTTCTACCTGGGAGTCCAGTGGGACCCGTCCCGGGACCAGTTCTTCTTCGTCTGCGCCGACCACAGCGAGGGGACGCCGGTGGTTGACGGCTGGTTCATCGACGACCGGGCGAACGAGTGGACGAGCGTGCTCGACACCTTCGACCCCATCTTCCTCAACCACCGCGCCATGCTGGTCCGAGGGACGGCGATGGCGGGCGACTACCCCCTGGTGCCGACCCTGTCCGAGTGGGGAATCGTGCTGCTGGTGGTGGCGGTAGCCGGCCTCGGGGCGCTGCTGCTCAGGCGCCGGGGCGACTGAGGTGGCGCGGCTGCCCAACCGGCTCGAGCCCGAGCTGAGGAAATTATGAATTATGAACTATGAATTTTTAATGGACGTGCTCGTTGATCTCACGACAGAAGATGATTGCGATGTCATTCATAATTCATAATTCATAATTCATAATCCTCCGTTGTCTCCGCCGGCCCCCGCACGACTCACGACTCACGACCCGTGCAGCGGCCCGCCTCGACCCGGGCGAAGGCCTCGCGAAGCGCGTCCGGGACCGGCTCGGTACGGTTCTCGGCGTAGTTGAAGTAGACCTGGGTCGTGCGGCCGACGGCGACCGCCCGCCCGTCGCCACGGGCGACGACCAGGTACTCGAAGTCGAAGCTCTTGCCGCCCAGCCGGGACAGCCGGACGCCGACCTCGAGCGCGTCGCCAGCCCGGACCGGTGACAGGTAGCGGCAGTAGAGGTCGAGCAGGATGAATGGGAAGGTCGCGCCCAGGTCGCGGTCCGAGAAGGCCTCGGGGCGGGCCCGTCGGATGTAGGCGACCCGAGCCTCCTCGAAGTAGGTGGCGTAGTTGGCGTTGTTGACGTGCCCCATGGCGTCGACGTCGACGAATCGAACCGCCACCGCGTGGACCACCGGGAACTCGGAGATGTCGGGGATCGGATCGGAAGGACTCATGCGTCGGATTGTCCACGCCGGGCCGGTGCCGGTCAAATCCCCCGCCCCCGTCGGCAGCGGCAGAGGGCAGCGACGGAAATCGGCGTCAGCGTCAGCAACCAGGGTCGGCAGCGGGCCCCGAATCCGGCTCCGGACCCGGCACCGGAAACGGGTCCGGGTTCCGGTGAGGGTCCGGACCGCTCACGGCTCGCCACGCACGACCCGCGGCCCCGTCGGCGCCACCGTTCGCGGTGCCGCCTCACAGCAGCCACGCGTAGCCGATCTTGAGGAAGACGGTCCGGCTCTGGCGGGTCAGGTCGACGCGATCGTCGCCGAGGGAGGTGTCGGAGTAGCCGAGGAAGAGCACGGTCTGGGGGTTGATCGTGTAGGAGAAGAGGAGCTGATTGAAGAGCTTGCGGTCCCGGGCGGGGGTGCCGGGGGGATGGAGCTCGGCGTTGCGGCTGAGGTCGAGGTACTGGCCGATCCAGCGGACGAAGGTGCGGACGTTGAGCTGGTAGGTGGTCTTGAGCTGGCTCAGGCGGGCTGTGTAGAGCCAGCCGGCGTCGACGTCGAGGCGCTCGTGGGAGTGGTCGAGCTCGAGCCGGAGGTGGCGGCCGAGGTCGAGGCGCAGGCCCGGGTCGAGGCGGAGCTGGTCGGCCTGGCGGCCGCCCGCGAAGTCGACCTGGCCGCCGACGGTGGCCTCCAGGGAGGCGTAGACGCTGGGCAGGGCCTGGACCTCGCCGTACACGTAGACCCGGTCAATGTCGAAGAGCTCGTCGCCCCAGGAGAGGTCGCCGCTGATCAGGGACAGCCGGACGAAGGACTGCCGGGGGCCGTTGGCCCAGGCGTAGGTGTCGACGGTGCGGCTCAGGTGCCGGCCGTCCTGGTCCTCGACGTCGTCGGCCTCGACGCCGACGCGGACCTCGCTCCAGCCGGAGCTCTCGGGGTACCAGGCGCGCTCGAGGGCGCCGGCCCACTCGACGAAGTCGGCTTGGGGAACGAAGCCCAGGTCGGCGCGGAAGTCCTCGCCGACGTCGCGGTAGAGGAGGTAGGTCATCCAGTTGCGCGAGGTGTGCTGGTAGACGATCCGGGCCGCGAGGTCGGAGATCTCGTCGCTGCTCTGGCCGTGCGCCGCCGCGATCTCGGCCGGGTACAGGGTCTCCGACCCGAGGATCTCGATCCGGGCCGCCTCGGTGTCGCAGAACCGGAAGAGCACGTCGGCGCCGACCAGGCGGTTGTGGTAGCCGTCGCCCTCCCGGCCGGTGTAGAAGACGCCGCCGGTGGTGGCGCCGAAGAGGTCGCGCCGGTAGCGGACGATGGTCGACAGGTTTTTCTCGTCGAGCGAGTCGAGCTCGGAGGACTGGCTCGAGGGGATCAGGAAGTTGGTCCGGCTGTCCCGGGCGACGATCACCCCCAGGGCGTTCCGCCCCACCTTGCCGGTCAGCTTGATGCCCCAGTCGGGGTCGGCGATGTTGCGGCTGTAGATGGCGTTGAAGCGGGTGCCGAAGATGTCCGCGCCCTCGAGGAAGAACGGCCGTTTCTCGGGGTAGAACAGAGCGAACTGGGTGTTGACGTCGAGCTGTGCGGCGTCGGCCTCGACCTGCGAGAAGTCGGGGTTCAGGGTGGCGTTGAGCATCAGATTCGGCGTCAGGCCCCAGCGCGCGGTGATCCCCGGCTCGATGTCGGGATCGGAGTCCTCGAGCTCGCCTGCGGGGAAGTCGGCCCGGAGCCCGCTCACGGACGCTGTCAGGGTCGGGTCGAGCTCGATGGAGCGCGCCGGCCTCACGCCCTCGAAGCCGACCAGCTTCGAGGCCTGGCAGAGGTAGCAGTTGCTGCCGCGGGCGAGGGGTTGGAGCGCGAGCCGGTAGCGCTGGTCGCGGGGGAGCATGCGGATCGCGTCGATGCCCCAGGTCATGCCGTCAGCCGAGTCGGGGAAGCGCAGCGACGAGAAGGGGATCCGCATCTCGACGGTGTAACCCGCTCCGGTGATCCGGCCGGCGGAGTCCCAGATGGCGTCCCACGAGTCGTCCTCCTCGCCGGTCATCTCATTCTGGGTCATGTCCATCTGGACGCCGAGGGGGTTGGCGAAGAACTCGAAGGCCCGCCGCTCGTCGTTGAAGGTGTCGAGAGCGATCCCGACGAAGTCGTCCTGGTAGGCGGCATCGCGGTCTGACAGCCGGGCCCGGATCTTGTCGGGCTCGGGGTCGTGGGCGCGGAAGGCCACGAACAGGTTGTGCAGGTCATAGGCGATCCAGACCTCGGTGCGGACCGGCGCGGGCCCGTTCTCGGCGGGCCGGGTCTCGAAGGCGAGCTCGAAGGTCGGGGGCAGCTGCCACACCGCCTCGGTCAGCCGGCCGTCGATCGCGATGTCGTCCGCGGTGAGGTGGACGGTGTAGGTCGGGCGGGGGCCCTCGAGCGCGGCCTCCTGGGCCCGGAGCGCCGGCGCGACGAGGGCGGCGAGGCAGCATAGAAGGGCCGGCCACCGGTGGCCGGTCGCACCGGCGAGTGGGCTCCGGCTCCAGGGCGCGCTGATGTCGTTTCCGATCGTCGCGCTCTCCCTCCTCGTCAGGCGTCCCAGGTTCATGATCAATCGCTTCCCCGATTTCGAGAGGGGCTGCCCTTTGAGCTTTCGCTCTCTGCCGCCGATGCCCCCTGGAGACTCTGATACTTCAGGGGCTGGAAAAGGTTGCTTCGTGGGATCGAAATAACCGGGGTGGGTGGCGACCGCGGTGCTCGGACCCGGGCACTACCGCGGCACCGGGTGCCGGAGGTCAATCTCCAGCCGGGACCGGACCCGGACTCGGACGCGGACGCGGACGCGGACGCGGTCTACAGGCCGAGGCGCGCGCGGATCTCGTGCCACAGGGCGGTGAAGGCGCGAGCGGCGGGCTGCGACGGCAGGGTGGCGGCGACGGGGGCGCGGGTCAGCCCCATCTTCTCGACCACGGAGGCCGAGGGGATGGCGGTGGTCAGGAAGGCGGGGTCGGCGAGGCAGGCGAGGGCGAGCTCGGTGTGCATGCGCTTGCGCCGGTCGACCATGGACAGGAAGGGCAGCACCTCGGCGCCGCGGCCGTGCTCGGCAACGAAGGCCCGGACCTGGTGCAGGGTCCGCATGGACAGGGTCGAGGGGATCACCGGCACCAGGACGGCGTCGACGGTCTTGACCACCGCCTCGGAGACCAGGGAGACCGAGGGCGGGCAGTCGAGGACCGCCAGGTCGAAGCGGGTCGCCAGGTCGTCGAGCTTGGCGGCGAGGCGCTTGCGGGGCTTGCCGGCAGCGTCGAGGGCCAGGTCGAGGTGGCGGAAGGCGAAGTCGGCGGGGAGCATGGCGAGGTTGGCGAACTCGGTGGCGCGGGCGAGCTCGGCGAGGCTCACCGACCTCCTGGTGACGGCGTCGACCGCGCCCTCCAGGGACGGCGGGATCCGCAGGTAGAAGCTCGCCGCGCCCTGAGGGTCGAGGTCCCAGAGCACGGTGCGCAGGCCGTCCGAGGCGGCGGCGTGCGCGAGGTTGACGGCGGCGGTGGTCTTGCCAACCCCGCCTTTGACGGTCCACACCGCGAGGCTCTTCACGGCTCCTCCCGTTCCCCGGCGAGGCGGGCGAAGGCCCGGCGGACCGGCTTCGAGGCGAAGTCCGCGAAGGCGTCGTGGAAGGCGAGCCGGAAGCCCTCCTGGCGCGCCTCCAGGGCCGCCGACAAACGGCCGAGGGCGAGCAGGCAGCCGGCGCCGACGGCGGGCTCGGCCCGGAGCTGCTCGGCGAGCTCGCCGAGGTGCTCGCTCTGGACGTGCATGTCGTTGAAGCCCCCCAGGATGTCCTGCAGCCCCTTGAGCTCCTTGACTCGGGCGCCGACCTCGTCGTCGGGGTACAGGCTGGCGAAGAACTCGAGCAGGTAGCGCAGCTTCTTGGCGTCGATGCGCAGCCGGTGGAGGGCCTCGGCCGGCGGGTCGTCGCCGAGGCCGCGGCCGTGCTTGAGGATCCGCCGGTGGGCGCGGGCGATCCGCTCGCCGGCGACCTCGGCCACCGGGCGGGCGGCCTCGGGGGCCGGCGACGGCTCACCGTCGGTCAGCGCCGCGCGCCAGCCGGTGGCGAAGCGGGTGAAGCGGTCCGAGCGCAGGGCGCGCACCACCGACCGGTGGGCGCGGCGCCGCGAGCGCCGCAGCAGCGCCTCCAGCGGCGCCAGCTCGGCGGCGGCTTCCGGCGGCACCAGCGTCCGGTAGACCGGCATCTCGAGGAGGTAGACGTCGAGGTCGCGCAGCGGGTTGGTGACCCCACCGAGCCACTTCAGCTCGGCGTTGGCAGGGCCGGCGAGGGCGGGCTCGAGCACCCCCTTGACCTGGGTCAGGGCCGAGCGGGAGCGCCGGCAGGCGACCCGGAGGTCGTGCACGAACTCGGTGTCGTGGTCGGCCACGGCGCCCTCGACGTTGGCCTCGAGGGTGCCGAGGAGCTCGAGGAGGATCGCCCTGAGGGCCCGGTCGGCGCGCTCCGCCGGGTCGAGGCGGATGCGGAGCTTGGAGCTGTAGTCGCCCGGCCTGCGGTCCCGCGTTGCGGCGACGGCTTCCAGGTCGTGGTTGGGGACCGGCGACACGCCGGGGACGGCCGCCACCGCCGCCGCGGCTTCACGGCCGTCGGTCCAGAAGGTTGGCCGCGGCTCGCCGGCGGGTACGCCCCGCTCGTCGACGACCGTCAACTGCTCGAGGCGGATGCGGGCCAGCAGATCGCCGCGCGGGTCCTCGATGCGGCCGTCCCGGCGCACCACCCGCGCCGCTCCCACCGGCAGCAGGGCGCGAATGCCGAGCACCGGGCCCACGCGCTCGGCGAGGTGACCGGGCGGCAGGGAGTCGGCGGTGGTCGGGGTCGCGGCCGCAGGGCTCAGGTAGGGCTCACGGGAGCCGTCGAGGAGGCACAGCCGACATTCCACACCGAGCTCCTCGACCAGCATCAGGCCGGCCTCGTGGAGACGCCAGTCGAAGGTGTCGAGATAGGTGACGGTGAGTGGCTCCGGCGGCCCGAGGACCAAGGCGCCGACGGGCGCGAGGATCGCGGCGGCGGCGGCATCATCGAGGTCGGGCGGCGTCAGGTAGCGGGGCATCCGTGGTGGGTTCTACTTCTTGTTCTTGGTGCTCTTCTTCTTCTTCTTCCTCTTGGCCTTCTTGGCTTCGGAGGCGGAGCCCTTGCCGGCCTTCCCGGCGGCCTTCTGGGCACCCTTCTTCGCCGCCTTCTTTGCCGCCTTCTTCGCGGCCTTCTTCGCGGTCTTCTTCTCGGCCTTGGCCTTCTTGGCGTCCTTGGGCTTGCCCGCGATATTCTTTTTCCTCTTCTTCTCGGCGGGTTCGGCGCCCGACTCGGCCTTGCCTTTCGCCCGCTTCGCAATCCGGCGGGAAGGAGCGGGCGCCGCCGATG
The DNA here is from genome assembly GCA_035464095.1 of Candidatus Methylomirabilota bacterium. Lineage (GTDB taxonomy): Bacteria > Acidobacteriota > Thermoanaerobaculia > Thermoanaerobaculales > Sulfomarinibacteraceae > JAHECW01. The sequence goes on from DATHSO010000008.1 coordinate 44,556, forward strand.
CCGCCAGCGCGGCCGCCGTCGCCTGGACGGTCAAGGCCCGGCTCATGGAGAAGCCGGGCAGGGTCGCGATGAGCTCGGGCGGCGCCGCGGCCACCGCCGCGACGGAGTCGAGGCCGCGGGCCGCGAGCCCCTCGGCGGTCCTGGGTCCGATACCTCGAATGTCGGTGAGAACGGGATCGGCCATGTCGCCCCCCTTCCGGTCCGTCGACCGCGCTTGCCTTCGCGGCGGATCTTCACGAGATCGTAACACGAAGGCACCTCAGGGGCGATGCCGCCAGCGACGCTCGCAGAGCGTCTCCCTGTTGTTGAGCTCGGTGCCGTCGGGGGCGGTGGCCCACGACTCCCTCCGGCGGGTGTTCTCGTCGAGCCGGGTCTCCACCGACCGCACCTGCGCGGAGCGCCGCCGTCAGGCGACCTTGGTGTCGCTCTTGGCCTTGGCGGTCTCGGCCGCCGGGGTTGTCGTGCCAGAGTCGGTGGCGCCCTTCTCGGCGTGGGAGGTGGCGGTGGCGCCGTCGTCGGCCTTGCCGGTACCGGCGGCCGAGCCGTTGCCCCTGCCGTAGTCGGTGACGTACCAGCCCGATCCCTTGAACTGCAGGGCCGGCGCCGAAACCAGCCGGTGGGCGACACCGCCGCACTCGGGGCAGACGCCGTCGTGGAGCTCCGAGACGCGCTCGATGCGCTCGTAGCGGTTGCCGCAGCTCGAGCACAGGTACTCGTACAGGGGCATGCCGTTCCTCCGTGTCGGCGACCTCGCGGCCGCCGACCGGTGATTGTGCGACTTGAGGGGGTTGTTGTCAAGGTCGTGACAGGAGGGTGGTGAGGAGTGAGTGGTGAGTCGTGCGAGCTGTCCCTGGTCGCTGTCGCTGGTCGCTGTCGCTGATCGCCGACGCTGATCGCCGGCGCTGGTTGCTGACGCTGATCGCTGCCATCGGACACGGACACGGCACCACAGGCGAGGAGCGGGGTCCGGAAATGAGAAGCCGGCTCATGGGGGTTGTACCGCGCGAGCGTTCACACTCGCCCAGCTTCCGATGTGCGCGAAAGAGGGGGACCCGTGACGATCTCGTTTCAAGTCGTGCCCGCCACCGGGCTGCCGTTCAGCCACGAGCCGACCGGCGACTCGGTCGTCGTCGGACGATCATCGGACGCGGAGATCGCCGTACCCGACCGGGCGATGTCCAGGCGGCACGCCCGCCTCTACCGGGACGGGGACAGCTGGTACGTCGAGGACCTGGGCTCGCGCAACGGGACCCTGCTGGACGGGCGGAGAGTCGAGACCCCTTCGCCGCTCAGCCCCGGCTCCAGCCTGCGGATCGGTAGCACCACCATCAACGTCAACGGCAGTGCATCGCACGATGCGGCCGATGACGGGCCCGCCCTCGACAGCCACACCGTCTTCCGCTCAGCCGCGGAGCTCCTCCAGGAGCCCAAGGCGGTGCTGACCGGTACGGGCGCCGAGTCGGCGGAGGCGCTGCGGCGCTACGCGGCACGCCTCAAAGTGCTCACCGACATCCACAAGACCCTCGACCGGACCATGAGTCTCGAGGAGCTCCTCGAGCTCATCCTCGACCGGGCCTTCGAGTCCCTGCGCCCCGAAGAGGGCAGCATCTTCCTCAAAGCCGACAACGGCGAGTACGTGCAGGCCGCCAGCCGTTCCCTGCGAAAGGGCACCTCGCGGACCCTGTTCTCCCGCAACCTCGTCCAGCAGGTGGTGGAGCGGGGGCAGGCGGCGCTGGTCCTCGACACGGCCGCCGACGAGCGCTTCAACCAGGCCATGAGCCTCCTCGACGCCGGGGTCCGCTCGCTGGTGGCCGCGCCCCTCCTCGACCCCGCAGGACCCCTGGGCATGATCGTCCTCGGCTCGACCCTCGGCATCCGCCAGTTCAACGAGGGCGACATGGAGCTGCTCGCCTCCCTCGCCTCCGTCGCGGCCATGCGCATCCGCAACACCCGCCTCGCCGAGCAGGCCCTGGAACGTGAGCGGCTGGAGCGGGACGTGGCCCTCGCCCGGCAGATCCAGGTCGGCCTGCTGCCGGACCGGCTGCCGGAGGTGGCGGGGTGGCGGATGTACGCGCGCAACATCCCGTCCCGAGGGGTCTCCGGGGACTTCTACAAGGTCGAGCTTGTGGACGACGGCAGCTGCGCCGTCATGGTGGCGGACGTCTCGGGTAAGGGCATCGGCGCCTCCCTGCTCACCGCCTCCCTGGAGGCCCTGGCAGCGGGTCCCATCCACGACGGCGAGCCGCCCGACGAGGTCTTCGGCCGGGTCTCCCACCTGCTCTTCGAGCGCACCCCGCCCGAGAAGTACGCCACCGGCTTTCTGGCCTCGTTCGAGCCCGCCGGCGGCGCCTTCCGGTACTGCAACGCGGGCCACAACCCGGGCATCCTGCTGCGGGCGGCCGGCGGGGTGGAGTGGCTCTCCTCCACCGGCGTGCCCCTCGGCATCCTTCCCTCGGGTGCGTACACCACGGTCGAGGTCGCCCTCGAGCCGGGCGAAACGGTGGTGCTCTACACCGACGGCCTCACCGAGGCGGAGAGCCCCGACGACGAGGAGTACGGCGAGGAGCGGCTGGCCGACCTCTGCGCCCGCCACCGCGGCGACGACCTCGAGGCCATGGCGGCGGCCATCGCCGCCGACCAGGACGCCTTCGTTCGCGGCGTGCCCTACGCCGACGACCGCACCATCGTGCTCCTCCGGAGGGTCTGAGGCATGTACATGCGCTTCGTGCGGCTGAAGCTGGACGAGGACAAGCTCTGGCTGGCGCGGCGGTTCTACGAGGACCGGGCGCTGGGCGTGCTCGGGGACACGCCGGGGTGCCTGTTCGCCGGCCTCCTCCAGAGCAGCATCCACGGCGACGAGATCGTCTCCATGACGGTCTGGGATGGGGCCGAGTCGGCCGCCGAGTACGAGCGCAGCGGTCTCTTCGACCGGCTCCTCGACGAGTCCGACGAGTCCATGCAGGAGGCCGGGGACGGTCGGGCCGACATCCAGGATCCGGATGGGTTGGTGGTCTTCTCGGGTGTGGAGCCCGACGTGGAGTCGGGGACGGTGGCGGCGGGCTCGGACGATCGGATTCTCTCGGATGCCGCCTCGGGACGGATCTTCGTGCGGCTGGTGGCGGTCCGGCTGCGTCCCGGTGCCGAGCAGGAGTTCGAACGACGCTACGAGAGCGAGGTCCGGGCGACGCTCGCCGAGATGCCGGGCTGCCTCGACTCGTTCCTGGTGGTGGGCTCGGGCGACTCCGGCCGGGTGCTCTCGGTGACCCTCTGGGAGCGCGAGGAGGACGCCGTCCGGTACGGCCTGAGCGGCGAGTTCGAGCGCCTCACCGACCGCCTCGAGGACCTGTTCTCGGACCTCTACCAGTGGAACCTCGGCGCTGCAGACGAGACCGCCGGAGGCCGGGGCGCGAGCCGCCCGGAGCCGGACGTCGACGGCTACCACCTGGTCGTCGGCCGGAGGCTCCGATGACCGCTGTGGTCTCCGGTGGTGCTATGATGCGAGCGAGAGTCAATCTCGGAAAGTTGACCCGGCCGCCGGTCCGGCATGGAGCCCGGACCCCTCCATGACGACGAAGTAGGAGATCCGGATGCCCGAGACCGACAACGATGCCTGTGTGTTCGATCCCGACAAGCTTCGCCTGAAGCTCGACTTCGAGCTGCCGGGGGACGTGGCGTCCATCCAGCCGGCGGTGGACGAGATCATGGAGGTGGTGGGCGCCCAGGCGTGCGCGGTGGGCAAGGAGCTCGATGTCGAGATCGCGCTTCTCGAGGCTCTCGCCAACGCCGTCAAGCACGGTTGCGGCGGCGATGCGTCCAAGACCGTCGAGGTCTGCGTCGCCTGTGAGGAGGGCCAGGGCATGCTGATCGTGGTCCGCGACCCCGGCGGCGGCTTCGAGCCGGGCGAGATCCCGAGCCCGGTCACCGGCGAGAACCTGTTCTCCGACCACGGCCGCGGGATCTTCCTCATCAACCAGCTGATGGACGAGGTCGAGTACCGCGGCGGCGGCACCGAGATCTGGATGCGGAAGCGGTAGGACGATGCGCGCCTCGCCGCCCGCCGTGGACCCGTGCCCGCCGAGGCCCCGACGATGGCCGTCGGTTGTGGCCGCGATCATCCTCGCCGGAGTCGCCGCAGGTTGCATCGGATCCGGCGCCGTCACCGGGGAGGAATGGTCGAGAACCTACCTGCAACCCTACGACCGGGTCTTCGAGGCCGTGCTCGACGCCCTCGAGGCGAGCGGCTTCTACCTCGACACGGTGGACGGGGAGCGGGGCCGGGTCCGCGCCGAGCCGTCCACCGAGCGCGACGACCGGGTCACCCTCGTCGTGGAAGTTGCGCTCCGCGGCGACCGGGTACGGGTCGATGCTCTGGCCCAGAGCCCCGAGCTCGCCGACGGATTCGGCTCGGGGCTCGCCGCGGCCGCGGTGCGGGACTTCCTCAGGGACCTCGATGCCCGCCTCGGAGGCCGCGTCGACTGACCGCCGGCGCCGGTGGCTCGCCGGCCTTGCCCGGACGATGCCGGTTGATGGTATCCGCGTCCGCGTCCGTGCCCGTGCCCGTGCCCGTGCCCGATGGCGGCAGCACCAAGCAGCGAACAGCGACCAGCGTCAGCAACCAGCGATCAGCGATCAGCAACCGGCGGCAGCGACCAGGGGCAGCGATCCGCGGCAGCAACCGGCGGCGGCGACAGCGACCGGGTCCGGGTCCGGCTTGGACGCCGTGGCGTCCAAGCCGGGGGGAGGGTGTAAAACCCTCCCCTACGAGCGGTTTCCGGCTCGCCTCGCGGTTTCCGGTTCGCGCGTTGGTGGCGGATTCGCCGAGCGGTTTCCGGCTCGCCTCGCGGTTTCCGGTCTCGACTCGTAGGGGCGGGTTTTATACCCGCCCTCACGGGCGGTGCGGTGGTCAGCAGCGCCAAACCCGGGTGAGGGCACTGATCATTGCCCCTGCCG
>DATHSO010000009.1:0-34860 GCA_035464095.1 Candidatus Methylomirabilota bacterium
CCGCGAGGGGGTAGATGTCGTGACGTCTGGGCACGAAGTGCTTCGGTCCGCCCCCGACCGGGCTCGGGAGCGCGAGCTCAACGAGGTCCAGGTCGAGAAACTGGCGCTTCGCCTGAGCGGGATCCGAAAGCCGAAATCGGACGAACTCCGGGAACACGCGCTGCAGGCCGTGCTCGTTGGGATCGAGCAGGTTCCTCTGCCCCAGCAGATCCGTGAGCGCGTCGTCGAGGGCGAAGATACTGCCGAAATCAGGGCTGCCCGCTCCCTGTGCGTCGATCTCTTCGAAGACCCGGATCAGGTACTCGATGTAGTCGCGGCTTCTCAGCTGCCGACCGGCTTCCAGCCAGAACAGCGCGGTGCCGTACTCGGAGTTGTTGAGTCTGTCCCAGTAGTAGATCGGCGCATCCCAGTAGCGACCTTCGATCCACCACCCCCGACCCGTCTTGATCGCCCAGATGACGTTCTCGCCGCGGGCAGTTCCCTCCCAGAGCCACTGGTCCCAGCCCCGGCGACTGTCCTGGCCCTGGTACACGCCCGGCGCCGAGCCGTTCTGCACACCGTGGAACAGCTCGTGGGCTTCGGCCGTCCATTCTTCCAGCACGCTCGTCGGATGGAAGTAGATCTCACCGCTGGCGAAGTAGAGGGCGTTCGGGTGGATAGCGACCGCCCCCGTGTCATCCACCGCGAGGAACTTCAGGTAGCTCAGCCAGGCGAGGTACTTGCGGTCGTCATCCGGGTAGACCTGGACGATCGGGTCTTCGAAGCCCAGTCCCTCCAGCCAGTAGCTCGAGGCCCGGAGCTCCCGCCGCGTCAGCCAGGCGATGCCCGGCTTCGAGTCGTCGCAGTTCTGGTTGACGATCCACTCGACCAGGACACCGGCCTCCTCGACGGTGAAGTGCTTGAGCAACTCCGAGACCAGCGTTTCGAAGATCAACCGGTCCTGCCACGCGCACTGCACCTTCCAGTCCGGTTTCCACTGCGCCGCGACGTCTGCGGGCGCTGCCAGGAAAAGCACCGCTGCGAGGAATGCGACCAGCAGCAGCGACACAGCTGGACGGCCGGGACGTCCGTTTCCTGCGCGGGGGCCGGGGAGGGGACGGAGATCCATCGAATCACTCCCGGACGTGGTCGGGGCGCCGCTCATCGGCCGAATACCGTCATCGCAGTGACGCTCTTGAGCAAGAGCCCTTCATCGGTGACGATTTTCAGGGTCTGGGGATCGACACCTCCGAGCTGCTCGAAGGCAGCGGTCAACGACGCCAGGAGAGGCTCGGCGGCGGCGACAACGGAGGGTTGGTTCAACGCCTTCTCCGCTGTGGCGAGGAGCGCATCGCGGAGCCGCCGCCCCTCGTCGAGCAGCGCCTCCTGACTCCCGGGCGCTCCCGCTGCCTGGCGCTGGAGGTCGCCGACTCGCTCCAAACGACGGGTCGTCTCAGGTTCCAGCGCGACCATCGCCTGCTCGAGCGCCTCCGCGAACGCCAGATGCTGGGCCTTGAGAGCTTCGTCCTGCATGATCATCCGGGGGACCTGAACGAGCACCGCCTGAGCACGGATGATCTCGGCGTAGTGATCACGAATCGCAGGCGGGACGGCGTCCGAGTCTCCGGGCGTGCCTTGCCCGATCACGGGCCCGGAGTGCGCCAGGCTGACGGTGAGGATGAAGGCAAGACTGACCAGCTTCCGTACGAACCTGCGTTCGCGGTCTGGTGGAACGACGTCGTCAGTGGTTGAGGCTGCAGCGCTCCAGCCGCCTGCGAACAGCAAAATCATGTGTGGCTCCACCGATTTGAAATAGCGTCTCTGAATCAGAACCATACCACATCCGTCGGCTGGCTCCGGGCACGCGGCGGATTCGGGAGCTGGGGTGCGGCCACGGGACCGTTCGGAGGGATCCCACCGGCGAGGCGATGGGTGCCTTGTTGCCTCAGATGCGATGGGTGCCACACTTCGCATTGACGCTTTGTTGCCTCGCGAGTACCAGGAATGATCCCTTCTTCCCCGTCGGAGATCGAGGTTCACACACAGCGTGATTGCGAAGTGTGGCACCTATCCAACTCAGCAGTGTTGTCTTGTAGCGCCAGCGGCCCGCCGGCGATTGGGTCGCGCCGAGCCGGGGGTGTCGTGGACGGGAGGGTGTAAAACCCTCCCCTACGATGGCAGGCCGGAGCGGTGGTGCGGGCCGGGGGCGGGTTGCTCGCCGCGGCGGCCGTGACGCCAGGCAGGGATGCCTGGCGCTCCAATGGCGGCGATGCCTGGCGCTCCGGTGACGCGATCCTCTTACCCAGGTCCTTCGATCGACCCCGGCTCGTGGGACAATGGACCGAACGCGATCCAACCGGGCCCCGTGGCCGGACACTTGGCATCCCGTGGCGCTGCTCGACCGGCGCCCGATGAACCTGGACAAGAGGGGCGGCTACCATGGCGAACGAGGACCACCGGCAGAGGATCCTGTCGGGACAGTGGAACCGGTGGCGGGCGGACAACCCGTCGGCGGTGCCCGACCTGCAGGGCGCCGATCTCGGCGGCCTCGACCTGGCGGGACTGGATCTGACCGGAGCCGCCCTGAGGGGGGCTCGGCTCCAGGGCGCCAACCTGCGCGGCGCGATGCTGTCGAAAGCCCAGCTGGACAACGCGATCTTCGGAAACACGGTTCTCGACGGCGCGGACTGCAGCTCGATCGTGCTCGCCGAAACCGAGATGAACGGCTCGTCCTTCGCGCGAGCCGTCCTGAGCGGCGCGAAGCTGCGGCGGAGCGACTTCAGCGGCTGCGACATGAAGGGCGCCAGGCTCGAGGGCGCCGACCTGACGAGCGCGGTGTTGGACAGGGCCGATCTGTCGGGCGCCGACCTGTCGGGCGCCAAGCTGCGGCACGCGAGCTTCAGCGGCAGCACCCTCGCGGGCGCCCGGCTGTCGAACGCGAACATGGATGGGGTGGTCCTCAACGGCGTCAATCTCGCGAGCACCGAGCTCGACAACGTCAGCGCCAACGGCACCCAGTTCGTCGGCGCCAACCTCTACGGCGCCAGGATCTTCAAGTCCAAGTTGCGGGAGGCGAACTTCCTCAAGGCCAGCATGGGGACGTCCCAGCTCATCGAGTCCGATCTCAACCGGGCGGTGTTCGCCCAAGCGGACCTGACGGGCGCCCGGATCTTCGCCTGCGATGCCCAGGCCGCAGACTTCCAGGGGGCCACGATCACGGACCTGGTGCTGGAAGGGGTTCAGCTCGCCGCGGCCCGGCTCGACGGCTTGGATCTGACGAACGCGCGGGTGGAGGGGCTCTCGCTCATCCGTGCCAACCTCAGCGGGGCGAACCTGAACGGAATGAGCCTGCGCGGCTGGCGGATGGAGCAGGTCCGGCTCGACAGGGCCGAGCTCAGCAACGCCGACCTCGGGGGCAACAACCTCGAGGGGGCCACGTTCGTTCGGGCGAACCTCAGGGGCGTCAACTTCCGCGACGCCGATCTCACGAAGGTCGTCGCCACCAACGCCTCGATGGCGCACTGCGATCTCTCGTCGGCCGACCTCGCGGGCGCCGACCTGAGTTTCGCGGATCTCCGGTCGGCAAAGCTCACGGGCGCGGACTGCAGCGGATGCCGGTTTTCGGGCGCCGATCTCCGGGGCGCCGACCTCTCGAAAGCGAAGCTCGCGAGGGCCAGGCTGTGGGGCGCCCGGATCGGCAAGACCACCTTCCCCGCCGGCGCCCTCCACTGGAAGCTCCTGCTCACCTTCGTCGGGGGCTTCACGAAGCCGAAGGCCACGGGACGCAGGTAGATCGGCTGTGACCGCAGAAAGAGCGGGTACCACCCGTCACGGGGGAAACGAAAAACCCCTCCGCGGGGAGGGGTTCGAGAACACTGGCGGGGGAGCTTACCAGCCGCTGCCGCCGCGGTAATTACCGCCACCGCCGCCGCCGCCGCCCCGGTTGCGCTCTTTGGCCTGGGCCACGTCGACGCGGATGGTCCGGCCGTCGAGCTCGGTTCCGTTGAGGGCTGCGACCGCCTTGTCGGCGGCGTCGTCATCCTCGAAGGTGACGAAGCCGAAACCGCGCGAACGGCCGGTGTCCCGGTCGCTCACCACCACGGCTTCACTGATCTCACCGTGGGGGCTGAACGCCCGGTGCAGTGCGTCGTCGTTCGTGTTCCAGCTCAGACTTCCAACAAACAGTTTCTTCGACATATCTCTCATTTTCTCCGTGGGCGTCGCGTTCTTGTGGCGCGCCCGTCTCGCGAATCGTGGTGGGCTCTGCGCCCTCCAAAGCAGACGCCGGCCCCGACGGCCGGCAACACTGGCTGCAACATAGCAGATATCTTCTTTTATTCCAAATATTTTTCTTCGGCGAGCCGGATCGGCCGATTCACACGGCCGCGATCACGCGCATGAAGGGCTGCACGTCGAAGAAGTCGACGGCGCCGTGGGGCTTCAGCCGCGCCAGCAGAATGTCCGCGAGCTTGAGCAGCCGGCCGTAGGTCCACCAGTTGAGAACACCCGTGTAGCGCAGGTCGAAGTTCAGTCGCGAGGCGCACTTCTGGACGGTGGCCGGCTTCAGCTGGATGTGGTGCTCGGGGCAGGCGATGCCCGGGAACTGGGTGAGCACCTGCCAGGTGGCGACCCGGCCCGGCTCGTCGTGGCGAGGCAGGGCGACGACGGCGTCGATGAGCGGCTGGAAGGTCGCCTGGTCGGCCGTGCTCTGCTCGGTGACGGCGAACAGAGCCCGGAGGTAGGCCTGGGCAGCGTCGTCGTCGTCGAGCGCGCGCTCGAGGGCGGAGCTCTCGTCGGGGCTCAGGACGCCGGGCGCCGCGGCGATCTCCAACAGGCGCTGCCGGGCGTCGTCGGTCTTCCCTTCGTCCAGCAGCGCGTCCCCCCGGCCGCCGCCGAGCCGGTCGGCCCACATCCGGTTGGCGCCGACGTTGGACGCCCGCAGCGTGTCGCGGGCGGCGCCGTCGCCGAGGGCGCCGGGTTTCCGGTCGAGGTACGTCTGAACCGCACTGTCGAGGCTCAGGCGGGGCTTCCTCGCCCCCTTGAAGGTGCCGTTGCTGAACGGCGGGAGGCTGTCGAGCATGGGCTCCGATTGCTCCTCCGCGATCTCGAGCCCGACCGTCCCGGTCGCGAGGGTCTTCACCGCATCGCCGGTGTTGGTCTCCTCGGCGTCTCGGAAGTACACCGTGACCTGGCCGCCGCCGCCCACGGCGAGGGTCTTGCCCGGGCCCCAGGCGGGCCGGCGGGGATGGCGGACGATGGTACCGACTTCGATCTTCGATTCGCTCACGGGGACCTCCCGGGTCGTGCCACCGACACGAGTCCTGAACCGCATCGGCAGGAGCCTCGTCCACGGTGGCGCTCACAAGCAAGTGGAGTGTTGCCTGATTTCGGCTGGACCCATTGTACACCGGCAGGCGGGTGAAGAGGGGATCCGGGAGGGGTGCGAGGGGTGCCACGTTCACCGGTGCGCCCTCGTCGAGGTCGCCGCCGAGCCGGGCCGTGCCGCTGTGCTAGGGTGGCGGCCGCTCGGGAAGGGGAGGGCCGTGAAGCCTGAACGACTCATCGACAGCACGCCGACTCCGGGTGGGGACACGCTCTCCCTGTGCGAGCGAGACGGGACCTTCACCCTGCGGATCAGCGGCATCGAGCTGATGACCAGCCGCGCCCACGACTCGGAGGAGAAGCTGGCCTCGATGGCCATCAAGCTCGTCAGCCGAGGCAAGAGCCCCCGGGTGCTCGTCGGCGGTCTCGGGATGGGCTACACGGCGCGGGCGGCCCTCGACGCGTCGCCCCGGCCGAGCGAGGTTGTCGTCGCCGAGCTGCTTCCGGCGGTCGTGCGTTGGAACCGCGATCACATCGGGCACCTCGCCGGCAGGCCCATGGACGACCCCCGGCTGTCGGTGGTCGAAGCAGACCTCTGGGAGGTGATCGCGACCAGCCCGGGCGCCTTCGACGTGATCCTCAACGATGTCGACAACGGCCCCGGTGGCTGCGCGCTGTCGAGGAACGAGCGGTTGTATCGGCCCGAGGGGCTGGCGGCCACCCGGCGGTGTCTCCGGCCGGGGGGCGTGCTCGCGGTGTGGTGCGTCGAGGACGACCCGCGGTTCGTCAAGGCCATGGCCAGGGCCGGGTTCAAAGCGCGCGCGGAGACCGTCTACGCCCGCAACGTCCCGAGCGGGCACCGCCACACGCTGTTCATCGGGATCAACTGAAGCGGGTGGACGATGATCGGCGGCTCGCAGCTGAGCCTCTTGCAAAAACTTGCATGATCAGCATTCGGGATTGAGCCGACAAATGAGCAATCGCATGGTTTTTGCAAGAGGCTGAGCTCAGTCCCTGTGGAAGCTGCCCGAGCACAGCACTCGGTCGCCAACGCGAACCGTCGCGACATCCTTGACGCTGACCTCGGGAACGCTGTCGCCGTGGCGGCTGTCGAGCCGCAGGTAGGCGGAGCCGCGCTGGAGCTCGAGGTCGGCGACCGCGGTTTCGTTGATGTGGACCGTCACCTGTCGTGTGCCCTCCGGCACGCCGAGGCCCTTGAGGCCGATCTTCATCCGCGAGCTGCCGTCCTGGTGGACCTCGACGTCGATCTCGCCTCGCTTCCGGGGTCCGACCAGCACACCCAGACAGCCCTTTTTCTCGGTGTCGAAGAGCTTCGCCTCGAGGTCCACGAGCTTTCTTCCGCCCATCCTCTGGCCCCCCCTTCCGCCGGTGGCCGGTCTCCTTCTTATCACACGCGGGCTTCAGCCCCGTCATGCCCGTGACGCCAGGCAGGGATGCCTGGCGCTCCAAGGTGCGCGTGGAGGTTTGGGACGCCGGCGGCTCGCCGGTGACGCGGGTGGTGATTGGAGCGGCAGGCTTCCGAGCCTGCCGTCACGTGCGTGGAGGCCGGCAGGGCGTTGCGGGGAGGCGGCGGCGATGACGCCAGGCAGGGATGCCTGGCGCTCCAAGGTGCGAGTGGAGGTTTGGGGTGCCGGCGGCTCGCCGGCGTCATGGGCGTGAAATCTGGCGGGGCGGCATCAATAATGCAATTGCGTCTCAAATAGGGTAGACTCCGCGCCGACTGCTGATGAACGAAGAGCCTGGATGACGGCGCCGCGGCAATGGTCGATCGGGCGCGGGATGTGGAGAGCTGCATGATCGGAGTACGGCTTGCCCAGTTCGAGATCAAGGCCAAGCTCGGCGAGGGTGGCATGGGCGAGGTGTGGCTGGCCGAGGACACCAAGCTCGGGCGCCAGGTGGCGCTCAAGATCCTGCCCGCCGACGTCGCCGGCGACGCCGATCGGATGGCCCGCTTCGAGCGGGAGGCGAAGGTGCTGGCGAGCCTGAACCACCCCGGGATCGCGCACCTGTACGGGTTGGAGAGCGTTGCATCGGACGCGGACGCGGACGCGGACTCGGACGCGGGCCGGACGACATTCCTGGTGATGGAGCTGGTGGAGGGAGAGGACCTCTCGGCGCGGATCGAGCGCGGGGCGGTGCCGGTGGACGAAGCGGTCCGGATCGCGCTCCAGATCGCCGAGGCGCTGGAGGCGGCGCACGAGCAGGGCATCGTCCACCGCGATCTCAAGCCCGCCAACATCAAGCTCCGGCCGGACGGCACCGTCAAGGTGCTCGACTTCGGGCTCGCCAAGGCGTGGGACACGCAGGCCCGTGACGGCTCGCTGTCGCTGTCGCCGACGCTGACCCAGCACGCCACCGCCGCCGGCGTCATCCTGGGCACCGCGGCCTACATGTCGCCGGAACAGGCGGCGGGGGTGGCGGCCGACCGGCGGGCCGACATCTGGGCCTTCGGCGTGGTGCTGTGGGAGATGCTCACCGGACACAAGCTCTTCGAGGGCGAGACCGTGTCGCACGTCCTCGCGTCGGTGCTCAAGGACGAGATCGAGGTGGACGAGCTGCCGGAGGACACGCCGCCGCGGGTCAACGACCTCCTCGAACGGTGTCTGCGCAAGAAGCCACGCGAGCGGCTGCAGGCGATCGGCGACGCCCGCATCGTGCTCGAGGAGGAGCTCGCGGATCCGGGTGGGGGTCGGGCGGCCGTGTCGACGGTCGAAGAAGCGGCCGAGGCCTGGCGGGCGAGTGGAACCCGCAGGCTACCGTGGGGTCTCGCCGCGTTGGCTTCCATCGCAGCTGCCGCGCTCGTGGTCTGGATGGCGCTCGACCGGCCGCCCGTGGCCCCGGTGGTGCGATTCACGGTCGAGCCTCCGCCGGACAGCTCGTTCGACCTCGAGCCGATCCGGCCGGGTCCGGTGACCGTGTCGCCGGACGGCACCAAGCTGGTGTTCGCGGCCACGGGCGCCGACGGCACCGACCGGCTGTGGATCCGAAGCATCGACGAGGTCGAGGCACGGCCGCTCACCGGGACCGAAAACGCGCAGTACCCGTTCTGGGCGCCCGACTCGCGCCACATCGGTTTCTTCGACGGCTCGTCGCTCAAGCGGGTCGACTCGGGCGGCGGTCTGCCGCTGAAGCTGTGTGACGCGCCCAACGGCAAGGGCGGCTCGTGGGGCCCGGACGGCACCATCATCTTCGCGCCCAACTCGGACACCCCGATCCACGCGGTCTCCCAGGCCGGCGGCGAGTCGGAACCTCTGACCACCCTGGACGAGGATCGCGGGGACGACTCCCACCGCCACCCGTGGTTCCTGCCGGACGGGCGGAAGTTCCTGTACCTCGCGCGGTTCCCGGAGGGCAACGAGTCCGGCCAGGCGATCATGGCCGGCTCCCTCGACGGCGACCCTCCGGTCGAGATCGGACGGTCGCCGGCGGCCGCCGCGTACGCCTCGGGGCACCTTCTGTACCTGCGCGAGTCGACGCTCATGGCGCGTCCGTTCGACCCGTCGTCGCTCGAGTTCGAGGGCGAGGCGGTGCCGGTGGTGGAGCAGGTCGCGCTGCTGGCGACGGGAACCGCCCGGGCGGTGTTCTCGCCGTCCGAGACCGGCACCCTCGTGAGCCAGTCGGGCCTGACGCAGTCCGGGGCGATCCTGAGGTGGAAGGACCGCAGCGGCGAGGTCGTGGCGGAGGTCGGTGAGCCCGGTCGCCTCTACGCGGTCGAGCTGTCGCCCGACGGCACGCTGGCCGCGGTCGTCATCGGGGACCCCGAGTCGGGGAACGGTGACCTGTGGATCCTCGAGCTCGAGCGCGGCCTTCTCACACGCTTCACCTCCGACGAAGGGCAGGAGTACGCCCCCGTGTGGTCCGCCGACGGCAGCGAGATCGTGTACACGTCGGTCGAAGGGGGGACCTACCGGCTGGTGCGCAAGGCGGTGGAGAGCAGCGGAGCCGGGGACGTGCTCCTCGAGTCCGAGGGCAACCAGCTCGCCACGGGCTGGGGTCCGGACGGACGCTCGTTGCTGCTGACAGCCCAGAACAAGAAGACGACGTGGGACCAGCTGGTCCTCGAGCTCGACGGCGAGCCGGCGTCGACGGACCTGATCGTCACCGAGTTCGCCGAGGGCGGCGGCCGGCTGTCACCCGACGAGCGCTGGATCGTCTACCAATCCGACGCGTCCGGCCGCTTCGAGGTCTACGTGCAGCCGTACCCCGGACCGGGGCGGACCCTGCGCGCCTCGACCTCGGGCGGACTGTGGCCACGGTGGAGCGCCGACGGGACAGAGATCTACTACCAGAGCTTCGCGGGGGCCGTGATGGCGGTGCCGGTGCGAAGCGCGGGCAGCGGGATCACCCTCTCCCCGGCGGTGGAGCTGTTCACCGGCCCGTCAATGGAGGACGGTGGCCAGTACGACGTCACCGGGGACGGCCGGTTCCTGGTGATCGAGCCGATTGCGGAGCAGCAGCCCGAGCCGGTGACGGTGCTGATGAACTGGCCGGCGGTGCTCGACCGGTGAGGCACGCGTGGCTCAGTCCTCGAGGGCGCTCCGATAGGCCTCGAGGGCCTGCTCGCAGGCCTCGCGGCGCGTGAGGTCGTCGTCGCCGACGAGCTCCAGGGCCTGCGTCTGGACCTCGACCGCCCGGGCGTGATCGCCGGTGCGGTGGTGGGCGAGCGCGAGGGTGTCGAGGACGTCCGGGTCCTGCCGGTTGCCGAGCTCCGCGGCCTCGCGAGCGAAGGCGAGTGCGGCGTCCGGGTCCTGGAGATCGGCGGGCTCGCAGGTCAGGGCCTCCCAGGCGAACGCGTTCTTGGGCCCGGGTTCGTCGGAGGCCTCGGCGGCGGCGCGCAGCGCCTCGAGCTGCTCGACGGCCACCGATCTGGCGTCGTCCGGCCGACCGTGCGCGGTGTAGAACCGCGCCAGCCGTGCCCTCGCTTCGACGGTCGCCGCCCCGGCATCGCCGTGCCCGGCCGCTGCCGTCCGGAGCCCCTCGATGAGCAGCTGCTCCGCCTCACCCGGCCGCCCCAACCGGTCGACCAGCTTGGCGAGCTCCGAGAGCACGTAGAGGGTCTCGGGGTGTGCCGGGTCGAGCACCCGGCGACGGGTCTCCAAGACCTCCCGGTAGTAGGGCTCCGCTTCCGCCGCGCGGCCGCGCAGCTCGAGCAGCTTGCCCAGGTTGAAGACCCAGACCAGAAGCTCCGGGTGGTCGCTGCCGAGCGCGGTCCGGCCCCGCTCGACCGCCTCGCGGACCATGGCCTCCGACTCGTCGTACCGCTTCTGGCGGAAGTACCAGAAGCCCATGGTGTTCATCGAGACCAGGGTGTTGAGGTGGTCGTCGCCGAACACGCGGCGCTTGGTCTCCAGCGCCTCGCGCAGGTAGCGCTCGCCCTCGTCCGGCCGCCCCACCTTGGTCAGGAACACGCCGATGTTCGACAGCACCCTCAAGGTGCCGGGGTGGTCATCGCCGAGGACGCGCCGGCAGGCGTCGAGCGACTCGAAGTACAGCGGCTTGGCCTCGTCGAAACGCTCCTGGCCCTCGAGCACCACCGCCAGGGCGTCGAGGCTGATGAAGGTCTCCGGGTGGTCGTTGCCGAGCACCCGCCGCTTGGCCTCGAGGGTGGCGCGGAGGATGTCCTCGGATTCCGACACCCGCCCCATCCGCATGAGCAGGATGCCGAGGTTGGTCTGCGCCGTCAGGGTCTGCGGGTCCTCGGGGCCCTCGATGCGGCTGAAGTCCTCGAACGCCCTCCTGTGGTAGCGCTCGGCCTCGTCGAAGCGGCCGGTTTCGGCGAGCAGCTGGCCGTAGTTCGAGGCGGCGGTCCGGGTCTCGATGTGGTCGTCGCCGAGGACGCGCCGGCAACCCTCGAGCCCCTCGACGGTCAGGGCTTCGGCCTCCTCCCAGGCGCCCCGGTCCTGCAATGTGAGCCCCAGGTCGTTGATGGAGATCAGCGTCGCCGGGTCGTCGTCGCCGAGGACGCGCCGGTTGGTCGCCACGGCCGAGCGGAGCTGGGCCTCCGCCGCCTCGAGCTCGCCCAGGTCACGGTAGGTCTTGCCGAGCACGTCGCGCAGGCTGGCCTCGACCTCGGGCTGTCCCTGGAGCTCGGCGTCGAGGCGCTCGGCGGTCCGGTCGAGGATCTCGCGCAGCATCGTCGTGTCCCGGCCCATGGCCACCGCCGGGCCGACCCCTTCGAGCATCCCGGTCATGAAGGTCGCCACCTGCTCGGACTTCAAGGCCGCGACCCTTGCTCGCTCCGACTCGCGCTTGGCCTTCAGGTAGAGGCTGCTGCTCACGACGGTCGATGCCACCAGCACGACCGCCACGACCACCGAGGCGACGAACGCGGTGCGGTGGCGGGCGACCATCTTCCTGAGCTGGTAGACCGCCGACGGCGGCCGCGCGAGGATCGGCTGCGACTCGAGGAACCTGCCGATGTCCTCGGACAGCGCGGCGGCGGACGCATAGCGCCGGTCCGGGTCCTTCTCGAGCGCCGTGCCGACGATGGTCTCGACGTCGGGGTCGAGCCTGCGGCTGCCGCTCCAGCTCGCACCGAGCGGCGCCGGCGGCTCTTCGCAGATCACGCGGACCGCCTCCAAGAGCGCGGAGCGGGCCGCCTCGTAGGGCCGGCGGCCAGCGAGCATCTCGTACAGGATGACGCCCAGCGCGTAGACGTCGGTCCGGATGTCGATGGCCTCGGCGTCGCCCCTGGCCTGCTCCGGCGCCATGTAGGGGAGGGTCCCCTTGATGACCCCGACCTCGGTGACCTGGGTCATGGCG
Source organism: Candidatus Methylomirabilota bacterium (assembly GCA_035464095.1). Lineage (GTDB taxonomy): Bacteria > Acidobacteriota > Thermoanaerobaculia > Thermoanaerobaculales > Sulfomarinibacteraceae > JAHECW01. The sequence goes on from DATHSO010000009.1 coordinate 12,085, forward strand.
AGATCCTCCTCGGTGATCCGGGCGAGCCCGAAGTCGAGGATCTTCACCGTCGGCATCGCCGATCGCGTGGTCGAGCTGCTCGCGGCGCCCGAGCTCGAGTGGTCGTCGGTAACGATGATGTTCGACGGTTTGAGATCGCGGTGGATGACGCCCCGTTGGTGGGCGTACTGCACCGCGTCGCAGATCTTCCGGAACAGCGCCAGCCGGTGCTCGAGCTCGCCCGGGGTCGCGGGGCGGGGCCGGCCCGCCAGGTAGGCGCCGAGGGTGTCGCCCTGCACCAGCTCCATGGCGAAGAAGTGTCGGCCGTCGTCGGTTCGGCCCGACTCGTAGATCGCGCCGATGTTGGGGTGCCGCAGCCGGGCCAGGGTCTCCGCCTCGCGGCGGAACATCCTGACCTGGTTGTCGTCGACGAAGTGGCCGCCCCGGATCACCTTGAGGGCGACCCGCCGGCGCGGGCTCGCCTGCTCGGCCTCGTAGACGACGCCCATGCCGCCCTCGCCGAGCACGCCGAGCACCCTGTAGCCGCCGATGGACTCGGGGATCGCCGAGGCCGGCGCCCCAGGCCCCTCGGGCATGCCGATCGTCTCGTCTTCGGGAGCGCCGGCGGTCACCGTCGGGTCGTGCTCCGACGCCGCGCCGCCATCGGCTGCTCCGTCGTCCGGTCCAGGGGTTCTCTCGTCGTCGGCCATTGTCGTGTCTCCGATGCCGGCTCGGTCCTCGTCGTGTTCCGTTGCAGAACAACCGGCGACCGGTTTTCCTTTCGCATCGGGGGGGGTGGGGGGGATGAGCCCCCGCTCCGGCCGGTCGCCGTGACGGCCGGACGTACCTGTGAAATCGGTAATGCAATTGCGTCTCAAATAGAGTAGACTCCGCGCCGTCTGCTGGTGAACGAAGAGCCTGGACGACGGCGCGAGGGCAATGGTCGGGCGGGCGCCGGAAGTGGAGAGCTGCATGATCGGAGCACGGCTTGCCCAGTTCGAGATCACGGCCAAGCTCGGCGAGGGCGGGATGGGCGAGGTGTGGCTGGCCGACGACACCAGGCTCGGACGCCGGGTGGCGCTGAAGATCCTGCCCGCGGACGTCGCCGGCGACGCCGAGCGGATGGCGCGCTTCGAGCGCGAGGCGAAGGTGCTGGCGAGCCTGAATCACCCCGGGATCGCGCACCTGTACGGGCTGGAGTCCATCGCATCGGACGCGGGCGCGGACGCGGACTCGGACGCGGGCCGGACGACATTCCTGGTGATGGAGCTGGTGGAGGGAGAGGACCTGTCGGCGAGGATCGATCGCGGGGCGCTGCCGGTGGACGAGGCGGTGGCGATCGCGCTCCAGATCGCCGAGGCGCTGGAGGCGGCGCACGAGGCCGGTATCGTCCACCGTGACCTGAAGCCGGCCAACGTCCGGCTGACCCGGGACGGGAAGGCGAAGGTCCTCGACTTCGGGCTGGCCAAGGCGCTCGACCCGAGGTCGGCGGACGACGTCGAGAGGTCGGCGACCATCACCTCGGCGGGAACCGTGGCCGGGATGATCCTCGGCACCGCCGCCTACATGAGCCCCGAGCAGGCGGCGGGCCAGCCCACCGACCGGCGCTGCGACATCTGGTCCTTCGGGGTGATCCTGCACGAGATGCTCACCGGCAAGCGGCTGTTCGACGGCGAGACGACCTCGCACACCCTCGCCGACGTGCTGCGGGCGCCCATCGACCTCGAGGACCTGCCCGCCCGGGTGCCGGCGAGGGTCCGCCGACTGATCGAGCGCTGCCTGGAGCGCGATCGCACGCGCCGCCTGCGGGACATCGGCGAGGCGCGGATCGCGTTGCAGGACGTGATGGACGAACCGGAGGAGGGGCCGGCGCGGAGCCAGCCGGCTGCCGTGGCGGCGGGTCCGGCGACCGGCCGCCTCGCCTGGGCGGTCGCGGCGGTCGCCGCCGTGCTCGCGACCGTGGGCTTCGTGTGGAATCCGAAAGGGGAACCGGCCTCCGTCGAGCCGACGAGGCGCTTCGCCCTCGAGGTCCCCAACAGCGGCAACACGCGCCAGGGCGACGGGGTGGCGGTGGCGATCTCCTCCGACGGCAGCCGGGTGGTGACCCGGGGCGGGTCGGGGGCCGAGGACATGCTCCACATCCGCCACATGGGCTCGTTCGAGTCCGAGCCCCTCGAGAACACCGTCAACGGCCGCAACCCGATCTTCTCGCCCGACGACAAGTGGATCGCCTTCGTCGACGCCGCCGGGCTGCAGAAGATCCGGTCCACGGGCGGCCCGCCGATCTTCCTGACCCAGTTCCCGTCGTCGCCGAGCGGGATCGACTGGGCCGACGACGGGTACATCTACTACGCCAACCAGGGCGAGATCTGGCGGATCCCCGAGGCCGGCGGCGAGTCCGAGCGCCTGCTGGAGCAGGATCCCATCGAGAGCCGGGTCTTCGCGGAGCCGTACATGATCCCCGGGACCGACACGCTGCTGTGCAGCTCGAGGGCCGGCGCCGGTGGACCGGGGGGCGAGCTCGCGGTCTTCGACCTGAAGACCCGCGAGATCACCAAGCTCGACATGGTGGGCACGAACCCCCGGTACCTGCCGACCGGGCACGTGCTCTTCGCTCAGACCGGCCGGGTCTTCATCGTGCCCTTCGACACCGGCGAGATGAGGATCTCGGGCCAGGCCTCACCGGTGCTCGAGCGCGCGTGGGTCGACCAGGGCCAGGTTCAGGCGGACATCGCCGACAACGGCACGGTGGCCTACATCCCCAACACCCGGGGCGAGACCCAGAGCCTGGTCGCGGTCACTCCCGACGGCAAGGTCGAGGAGCTGGCGCCGGCGGGCCTGCCGTTCGCGAGCCTCAACGACCCGCGCTTCTCCCCCGACGGGCGGCGGCTCATGCTGTCGGTGGACACCGGCGCCATCTGGATGTTCGACCTCGACACCCAGACCCCGACCCTGATGACCGAGGAGGGCTTCTACCCCCAGTGGAGCCCGGACGGCCGCGAGGTGCTGTTCGGGTCGACCCGCAACAAGACCTTCGACATCTACCGGCGGCCGGTGGATCTCAGCCGGCCCGAGGCGCTGGTGCTCGACTTCGAGAACAACCTGCGCGCCGGCGACTGGACGCGGCAGGGCCCGGTGGTGATCCGCGAGGAGATCCCGGGCAAGGGGATGGACCTGCACGTCTGGTCGGACCCCGAGGACCCGTCCACCCTGGCGCCGCTGCTCGACGGCCCCGACGACGAGCTGGCGCCGGTGGTCTCGCCCGACGGCCGGTGGCTCGCCTACGTGTCCAACTACTCGGGCGTCGACGAGATCTACGTCACGGCGTTCCCCGTGCCCGGGGCGCGCTCCAAGGTGTCGATGAAGGGCGGCCACTCGCCCTCCTGGGCGCCCGACGGCCGGACCCTCTACTACGTCCAGAACAGCCGCATGGTCGCGCTCGCCATCGAGACCGAGCCGGGCTTCCGGGTGACCGGGCGCGAGGAGCTCTTCGACGGCGAGTACGTGCACTACCGGTGGTCGCGGCAGTACGACGTCCACCCCAGCGGCGAGTACTTCGTGATGATCCGGAACCCGCCCAGGGGCAACGTCGAGGTCATCACCCGCTGGTTCGACGAGATCCGGAGCGCCACCGGCGCCGAGTGAGCGCGACGCCAGGCAGGGATGCCTGGCGCTCCAATGGGCGGCGATGCTCGGCGGTTCAAGGCGGTGGGGTGTTGGAGCGGCAGGCTTCCGAGCCTGCCGTCACGGGCGTGGAGGTCGGCGGCGAGTTGCGGCTATGCAGCTTCCGTGACGCCAGGCAGGGATGCCTGGCGCTCCAATGGGCGTGGAGGCTGGCGGGGCGTTCCGGGAGTGGGTGTTGCGGGCCGGGAGCCCGTTCGTAGGGGCGGGTTTTACACCCGCCCGCGCTGCGGCGCGACTGCCGGCGACCCGGCGGCGGCAGCGGCGTCCGCGAGCTCGGCGAAGCGGGTCAGGATGTCGTTGCCCCACCGCGTCTCTTTGACCTCGGCGAGCAGGCGCTCCGGGTCCGTGCCCTCGGACCGAATCGCCTCCCGCTTGGCCTCGAGGTAGCCGCGGATGACCGAGGCGGAGAACTCCGGGTGGAACTGGAGGCCCCAGACCGGGCGGCCCGGAACCCGGAATGACTGGTGGGGATCGAGCTTCGACGAGGCGAGCAGCTCGGCGCCCGCGGGCAGCTCGAGCACGCTCTCCAGGTGGGTCGTGTGGACCTCGATGCGGTTGGGCAGCCCGCCGAGCAGCGGGTCGGCCGCCGCGGCGGCGGTCAGCGCCACCTCGACGGTGCCGATCTCCCGGCCGCGCGGGTTCGGCCCGACCCGGCCGCCGAGGGCGTGGGCCAGCAGCTGGTGGCCGAAGCAGATGCCGAGGACGGGCACGCCCGCGTCCACGGCGTCTCGCAACCACGCCGCCGTCCGCTCCGCCCACGGCTCGCGATCGCTCACCATGGCGGCCGATCCGGTGACGACCACGCCGCCGGTCTCGCCGGTGTCCGGCAGCTCCTCGCCCTCGTCCACGCGGCACACCTGTACCGGCCGGCCCAGACCGCGGGCGATCCAGTCCTCGAAGTCGCCGCCAGTGGTGTCGATGGCGGTACCCGCGGTCCCGGTCTTGACGATCAGCATGGGCCCTCCGGATCCTCAGGATACGCGGTCGGACGTCGAGGTTGGCTACGGCTCGTCGCCGGACCAGGGATCGGGCCGGCACCGACTGCAGGCGATGCGGTTGTCGGGCAGGGGGGTGCCGCACGAGGGGCAGAGGAAGGTGAACGAACCCGGCTGGCCGAGCTTGGCCCGGAACGTCCTGACCACGATCTCGCCGGCCATCCGGTACACGGCATCGGGGTCGGCCTTGACCGCCTGAGCTGCTGCGGCGCTGGTGCGTTCGAGCTCCGCGAAGGGGTCGCGGGCGTTCTGCTCGAAGGCCGCCTCCGCTGCGGTCATGGCGGCAATCCGAGCACGTGTTGCTCGATCCGTCCCCACCTGGCCCTCCGTGCCGGTGCGGGTCGATCGACGACACCGCACCGAACTGTGTGTGCAGGATCGGCTCCCGTACACCTCGATCCTCACAGGTCTCGAGGGGAAGGGAAGTGACTTCGCCCACTTTCCCCCGTCGATTGCCGCCGACCGGGAGCGGCAGCCGTTAAGGGCGAGGACGCCCGCACCACAACAGCGCGGCGTCGCCGGTGGGTTATTGGAGCGCCAGGCATCCCTGCCTGGCGTCGCGGGCGCCGCCTTCTCGCAGCGCGCTGCCGGTCTCCACGTCCGTGACGCCTGCGAGGCTGCCGGCGCGCTACTCCGCGGCCTCGCGCTGCCAGCCGGGGCCCAGGTAGCGCTCGAACCAGGCCAGGTCCCAGGCCATCTTGGCCTTGCGGTGGGTGTAGGTCGAGAGCCCGTGGTGGGCGCCCGGGTAGACGATCAGCTCGGTGGGTACGCCGAGGTAGATCTTGAGGGCGCGGTACAGGCCCCGGGAGTGGGCGGGCGGGACCCGGGGGTCGCTGCCGCCGACGTGGATCACGGTCGGCGTCGTCGCCGAGGCCAGCCCGTACAGCGGCGACCCCTTCAGGTAGCTCTCGGGGTCCTGCCAGGGCAGGGCGGCGCCCATGAAGTTGACCACGTGGCCCGGGGTGTCCTCGACCGCCCACTGCAGGCTCTGGTCGAGGACCCCGGCGCCCGACGAGGCCGCCTTGAAGCGGTCGGTGGCGGCGATCAGCGCGTTGGTCAGGAAGCCGCCGTTGGACCAGCCCATCACCCCCAGGCGATCGGGGTCGGCGATGCCGCGCTCGACCATGGCGTCGACCCCGGCCAGGATGTCGGCGACCTCGATGTCGTTCTCGCGGCCGATCAGCTGGGTCATGAAGTCGTCGCCGTAGCCGGTGGAGCCGCGGTAGTTCGGGCTCAGCAGGGCGTAGCCCCTGGCGGCCATCAGGGTGCGGCCGTAGATCCAGAAGCGCATCGGGAGGTGGGTCGCGGCGGTCGGCCCGCCGTGGATCTCGACGATCATCGGCAGCGGCCCGTCCTCGGGCGTCCAGCCCGGGGGCAGCTCGAGGATGCCCTCGACCTCGACGCCGTCCGGCGCCGTCCAGCGCACGGTCTCGATGGTGGGCAGGATCCACTCGTCCACCTGGGGGTTGATGCGGGTCAGCCGGGAGAGCGGCCCGCCCTTTGCCACGAGGTAGAGGTCGTCGGGGCTGTCCGGCGCCCCCGAGCTGACCAGGATCGTCGACCCGTCGGCGTCGAAGGCGTACGAGCCGATGGTGACGTCTCCCGGGGTCAGCGCCGTCGCGGCACCGCCGGGCTCCCGGCGGTACAGGCGAACCCGGGCGCGGGTGTCGCCGGTGAAATAGAGCCTCGTCGACCCCGGCTCCCAGCGCAGCGAGCCGCCGACGACGGAGACGCCGGCGGGCCGGTCGAGCTCGGTCAGGGCCCACTCGTCGCCGTCGACCGACGCGGTGTAGAGCCGGGTGGGGAAGCCGTCGAAGGAGATCGTGAAGGCCAGCTCCCGGCCGTCGTCCGCCATCCGCACGTCGTCGATCCAGCCGTAGGGGGAGCCGTGGTCGTCGCGCCAGCCCGGCTTCGTCACCTCGCTCAGCTCGCCGGTTGCCATGTCCAGGACCTCGACCGTCGACCACCCCTCGTGGTGGACCAGCTCGTTGTCCGGCGCCGTCACCAGGGCGGCGAGGCGCCCGTCGGCGCCGAGGTCGAGGCTCCGGATGACGCGCTCGCCGTCGAAGACCCTGCGGGTGCGCCAGGTCTCCATGTCGAGGCGGTGAACCTCGGAGAAGGCGGTGACGCCGTGGCCGTACTCCAGGTCGGGGTAGGTCTCGCGGAGGTCCTTCCACTCGTCCTCGGTCCGGTCGGCGCTCACCGTGTAGACGAGGGTGCGCCCGTCGGCCGAGAGGTCCCACAGCTCGATGCCGCCGGCAACGGAGGAGAGCCTGGTCGCGTCGCCGCCGCCGGGGGCGATCCGCCAGATCTGGCTGGCGTCCTCGTCGTCGTCGGCGGCGAAGAAGATCCAGCGGCCGTCGGGGCTGAAGCGGATGCCGGAGGGGCCCATCCCGTCGAAGGTCAGCCGGGTGGTCTCCCGCGTCGCCAGGTCGACCGACCAGAGCTCGGTCAGGCGGCCGTCGGCGGCGACGTCCCAGCGCGACTCGGCCCAGGCGGCCGTGGCGCCGTCCGGCGACAGGGCGACGCCGGTGATGCCGGCGATGGAGAAGTAGTCCTCGAGCTCGATCCGGTGGCTCCGCTCGGCGGCGCCGGCAACGGCAGCGGCCAGCACCAGGATCGCGATGACGGTCGACGGCATGCGCTTCATGGCTCAACCTCCCAGACACGATCTCGCAGTCCGGTCGTAGCTTAACCCCCCGCGGTGCTCGAGCAAAGGCGGCGGCCGGCGCCACGGGCGTCTCGGAGCGGCGGCGGCAGTGGCGTTTCGCAGCGCCGGCGGCTCGCCGGCGCTGCGGACGCTGCGGTCTGGTGTCGGGGATCTGCGGCGGGAGTGGGATTGGCCGGCGAGCCGCCGGCCCCACAAGGCGGCGTGGCTTCTTGGAGCGCTGCCGTTTCCGGCGCCGTGTCAGAATGCGGGCAGCGACGACCTTCGGGAGGACGACATGAGCACGGCAGTGGTGATTCTCGCGGACGGTTTCGAGGAGATCGAGGCGGTGACCCAGATCGACGTGCTGCGGCGCGCCGGCGTCGACGTCACGGTGGCGGGCCTCGCGGGTGGGAGCGCGCGGGGCGCCCACGGCATCGAGATCACCACCGAGGTGCTGGTGTCGGAGCTCGACTTCGAGCCGGACATGGTCGTGCTGCCCGGCGGCCTGCCGGGCGCCGTCAACCTGGGCGACGATCCGGACGTGATCGAGCTGCTGCGCAAGCAGCACGCCGCCGGCCGGAGGATCGCCGCGATCTGCGCTGCGCCGGCTTACGCGCCGGTCGAGGCCGGGGTGCTGGAGGGCAAGCGGGCGACCTGCTACCCGTCCTTCGAGAAGCACTTCGGGCCGAGCACGGTCGCGGTGGAGGACCGGGTCGTGGTCGACGGCACCATCACCACCAGCCGCGGGCCCGGCACCGCCCTCGAGCTCGCCCTCGAGCTCGCCGAGCAGCTCGCCGGCAGGGCCAAGGCCGACCAGCTCCGCGCCGGCATGCTCGTGAAGTGAGCTCCCGAGCACGGCCGTGATGCCAGGCAGGGATGCCTGGTGCTCCAATGCGGTGGGGTGTCGGAGCGGCAGGCTGTGGAGCCTGCCGTCGCGGGTGTCGAAGTCGAGCCCGATCCAGGCATCAGTGCAGGGCGTCGAGGAGCTCGCGGAGGATCCGCTCGCGGTCGGCCCGAGCGAGCTCGCCGTGGATGCCGGCGATGACACCGGCCACCCTGACCGCGGTCCCTTCGCCGGCCGTCGGGTCCCGGTAGCTGAAGGCCTCGACGGCGAGGGGCGGTGGCTCGGGGTCGACGCTGCCCCACCTCTCCAGGTGCGCGCGCAGGCGTTCGAATGCAGCCGTCGCGACGGCATCGGAACCCAGGTCGCTGAGGTAGAGCTCGCCGCGCTTCCCGTCGGCCTCGTAGGCCGAGAGCACGCCGCCGGGAAGGAACGCGTGGCCGAGGAGGTCGGCAGGGACGTAGCGTTCGCTTCTCGCCACCCGCCCCGCGACCGGCAACGGGTCGAGAACCGCCGGGGTTTTCGGCTCTCCGGGCGCCCGGTCGCAGATCCCCGCGACGAGCCGCTCCATGAGCTCGACCAGCTCGTTTCGCTCGTCGTCGGCCTCGGCGTGGACGAAGACGGTGCCCTTCCAGGCGGCGGCGACGGTGCCGGTCCGATAGCCTCCGCTGCCCCATGCCCGCGCCTCGAGCTCGGGCCGGCGTGCGGCGCTGAAGATGCCGAAGGCCCCGAGCTCCGAACCCATGTCGTAGACGTCGAGGGTGACGCAGGCAGTCGGGTCCTCACCACGCTGATAGCGGACGTGGACGAGCTCGCGGAAGCCGTTCGCCAGGTAGCGGTCGGCGCCGCCGTTGACGTACTCGTAGAGGCTGTCGGCGGTGTGCCGGACCGGGCCCTCGGCGATGGTCCAGCCCTGAAGCTCGGCGGCCGGCGGCAGCGTCGCGGTGAGCTCCGACGGTGCTGCGCTCGGCGGCGGAGGCCCGCCACAGGCGAGCATGGTGGCTGCCGCCAGGAGGGCGAGCCGGACGCTCGTCCTCAGGCCCACCGCTCGTCCCAGCTGAGCGACGCGTGGGCCTCGACGAGACCGGCTCGGACCCGGCGGCCGAAGGGGCACGCGCGGTCGCACGCGCCGGAGCAACTCCGGCAGACCGCGGCCGCCGCCTCGGCCGGCAGCTCGCGGTACAGGCGCATGGCCTCCTTCTCCCGGCCGTAATAGGTGAAGTACATGGCGTAGCGCATGATGTCCGCGACGGCAACGTGGTGTGGGCACTCGGCCTCGCAGGAGGCGCAGAACCGGCAGTACTGGTCGTACATCTCGTCGGCGTAGCGCCGCAGCATGGCGACCTCCGGCGCGCTCAGGCCCGGGCCGACGGCGCCGACGGCGTCGGCCAGCTCGTCGAAGCTCGTCATCGTCACCGCCACGCTGGCGACGTCGGGGTTGCCGAGGGCCCAGCGGATCGTCGCCTGCTTGAAGGACAGGCCGCCCTTCTCGAGGTCCTTGATCTCCCGCTGCCGGTTGCCGGCGTCGGTCTTGAACACCAGCGTGCCGATGCCGCGCTCGGCCGCGCGGCGGAGCAGCTCGTCCTGGTCGGGGTAGGAGACGAAGTCGTACTTGGTGAAGAAGACCTGATAGGGCTCGGTCTCGAGCGCCGCTTCGAGGCAGTGCTGCAGCCCACCGTGGTGGCCCGACACGCCGAGGTGGCGGATCTTGCCGGCCGCGTGGGCCCGCTCGAAGCCCTCGAGCACGACCCCGGACCGCACCTGATCGGGCGTCTGGACCATGGCGTTGTAATACACGTCGAGATGGTCCGTGCCGAGCCGCAGGAGGCTGGCGTCGATGCCCTCGAGCCAGCTCTCGACGGTGTCGCCGGGCCGGACGTCGGCGCCGCTGAGGATGACGATGGAGTCCCGCGGCGGCCCGATCCGGGCGAGGGCCTCGCCGAGCGCCGTCTCCTCGCGGCCGTCGAGGTAGCCGCCCGAGGTGCAGAAGGTGTTCACTCCGGCCTCGAGCGCGGCCGCCATCACCGCCGGGTTGTCGACGCCGTGGGCGCCGAAAGCGACCTCCGACACCTTCAGGCCGGTGGCGCCGAGGGGGCGGTACCGCATCGGCTCGGGCTCGGTGCTGTCAACGACCTCCTCGGTGCTGCCGCGGCAGCCGAGCGCCGCGCCCGCGGAGGCCGCGCCCAGCGTCAGGAACCGTCTCCGGTCGAGGGTCGAGGCCATGGTCCACCTCCCTTTTTTCCGGGGTGCTGGCGCGATTGTCGCACGGCCGTGGCGCCCGTGACGCCAGGCAGGGATGCCTGGCGCTCCAAGGCGGGGTGATGTTGGAGCGGCAGGCTTCCGAGCCTGACGTCACGGGCGCTACGGATTGGGCGCGCGACACCGGCGGGCACGCCCGCGACGCCAGGCAGGGATGCCTGGCGCTCCAAGGCGGTGCCCCTACGACTCCAGCGGCAGGTCGAAGCAGCTGTTCATGCCGGCCGAGTAGCGGAACTGGAAGGCGGTGGGCTCGATGTCGAGGGTGCGCAGGACGTCGGCGCGGGGCGAGCCGCCGAGCCGGAGCGCGGGGGTTGCCGGGGGCGGCGGCGTCTTCCAGAGCAGGTCGGCCCGGGTCGAGACGGCGAAGTCGCCCTCGAAGCAGGTGCGGCTCCTGAGCAGCTCGCCGTCGCGGAGGCTGTAGAGGATGCCGGTCTCGTCGAAGTGCTTGCTCTTCCCGGCCTTGGGCACCCTGAGCTCGAAGTAGACCTCGCCGTGGTCGTCGGCGGCGCGGGTCGTGCAGGCGTCGCCCTCGGTGTCGATGGCGATGGCCTCGACGATCTTGGGCAGACCCCAGATCGTGGCGCCGCGGATCTGGTTCTCGAGCGAGGTCACGGGCATGGAGAAGACGTAGTAGCCCTTGCCCTTGAGGTCCATCACCAGGGGCAGCACCGGCGGCGCCCAGCCGCCACCGACCATGATCGGGATGGTCATGGCGATCTCGTTGTAGGGGGCGAGGTTCATGACGTTCTTGTACTCGTAGCACGAGAACAGGACCACGGCGCGGCCGCCCGGCATCTTGACCGGTTCCATGGAGGGGTGGGGCAGCAGGGCGCGGGCGCGTTCCCGGTTGCACAGGAAGATACCGACGGCGCAGGTGACGTCGGCGTAGAAGGTGGGGAACGAGTAGGTCTTGGCGATGTCGTCGGTGAGCTGCAGCGGGGCCGGCGCCGGTCGCAGCCGGAAGCGCCGGAAAAAGGGGTCGGTGAAGCGGTCGGCGTTGTCGACCAGGTCGGGCGCGAGGCGGTTGTTGGGCTGCACGGCGGGGCCTTTCGGTTCGGGGGAAATCTAGCACGCTCGCCCCCTTGGATGCCCGGTTGGAGCGCCAGGCATCCCTGCCTGGCGGTGCGTGCCTGGGGGGGGAGAGGGATTGCTCGGGGAGCCGGGAACAACTGCAGCAGCCTGGCGGTTGCGATCCGCGAGCACTGCGCGAGGAGCGAAAGAACGGAGGGCCATGATGGAGCCGACCGCGATCCTGTGGCCGATGCTGGCGATGATGACGCTGACGCTGACCGTGACCGGAGCCCTCGGGCTGGCGCGGAACATCGCCCTGAAGAGGGGGACCGTCAGCCTGCGGGTGTTCAGGACCTTCAGCGAACCCGGCGAACCGGAGCGCCTGCTCGCCATGCGCCGCAACCTGGCCAACCTCTACGAGCTGCCGACGATCTTCGTCGCCCTGTGCCTGACGGCCTTCGTCGCCGGGCTCGTGAACGAAGTGCTCGTCGGGCTGGCGTGGGCGTTCGTGGCGTCGCGGGCGGTGCACTCCGCCATTCACGTCACTACCAACAACGTCCTGCACCGCTTTCTGGCCTTCATGACCGGCGTGACGCTGGTGCTGGTGATGCTGGTCGTCGTGGCGGTGAAGCTGGCAGGCTGAGCACCGCCGTGCGGCCGGCGGCGTCTCCCCACGGAGTGACCGAGATGCTGTCATCCCGAGCGAAGCGGACGCAGCGGCCGCGACGTCGAGGGGTCCCCCGAAGCCAGGTGGACGTCTCGGGTCCAGCGGCCACCTTGCCGGAACGGGCCCCCTCGACTCGCCCTCGAAGGGCTCGCCCGGGGTGACAGGAAGGGAGACGAGCTCGCCGCCCTTGCCACGCGTCCGGAGGACGAGCCGTCTCGCGACTCGAGGGGCCGCGGCGCCGGTCGGGAAATGGAGCAGCGCCGCGTCGGGTTGCCCCAGAAGTCCCGCGCCCGCGCGCGGCGACGTGAGGAGCGAATGTGATTTCTTTTCTGAACAAGCTGTTCGGCCGCGCGGACGACTCGCAGAAACAGGCATCGAACGACACCGAGACCGTGCGCCGGATCGTCGGCGAGCTCGACCGCCTCGACCCGGAGGAGGCGCGGTTCCTCGCCGCCTTCGCCTTCGTGCTCGCCCGGGTCGCCAACTCGGACATGGAGATCAGCGACGACGAGTGCCGCCGCATGGAGGAGGTCGTCCGCGAGGTCGGGGGCCTCACCGAGGCCCAGGCCGTGCTGGTGGTGCAGATCGCCAAGTCGCAGCAGCTGCTCAAGGGCGGCACCGAGAACCACCTGGTGACCAGGGAGTTCGGCCGGATCGCCAGCCGTGACCAGAAGGAGCGTCTGCTGGGCTGCCTGTTCGAGATCTCGGCCGCCGACGACTCGATCTCGCTGCTCGAGGAGAACGAGATCAAGACCATCGCCGCCGAGCTCAAGATCGAGCACCAGGACTTCACGGCCATCCGCTCGCGCTACAACGCCCAGCGCAGCATTCTCAAGCGGTAGGCGGGCACGGGGGGGCGGCGGGTCGCGATGGCTTTCCGCCGGCGTCCCAGGCGCGAGGGGGAAATGCGGGCGGGATGCCCGCGCCACGTGCGCCCGTGAGCCCGGGTTGGAACGTGGCGCGGGCGTCCTCGCCCGCGATCCCGGGTCGTCGGGAGCTTTCGAGCTTCGAGAGGACCCCGCGGGCGCCCCGCCGACGTGACGCCGCCGCGGCGTGAGGCTCTTGTGGAACGCGCCCCCGAGGCCGTACTCTGGTCGCCGCGAGTCCGAAGGGTTCTGCGGAGGTTGCGGTCATGGCCCACGCCACGCCGATCCAGGTCAAGATCGAGCTCGAGGGCGCCGACCCGCCCATCTGGCGGCGGGTCGTGGTCCCGGACTCGATCTCCCTCGCCGGCCTTCACCTGGTGATCCAGGTCGCCATGGGCTGGACCAACTCGCACCTGTACGAGTTCGAGGTCGACGGGGAACGCTACACCGAGTTCGACGAGGACCTCCGCGAGGGGGCGCGGGACTCGACGCTGGTGACCCTCCGCGACCTCGGCTTCGACCACGGCGGACGGACCGTGACCTACGTCTACGACTTCGGCGACGACTGGCGGCACCTGGTGACCGTCGAGACGACATCCCCGGCGGAGGTTCCCGACGAGCTGCCGGCGTGCGTTGCCGGCGAGCGCGCCTGCCCGCCCGAGGACTCGGGCGGGATCTACGGCTACGAGGACCTGCTCGAGGTCCTCGCCGACCCCGGCCACCCTGAGTACCGCGAGTACCTCGCCTGGGCCGGCGGGGACTTCGATCCCGACGAGCTCGATCTCGAGCTCGTCAACCGCACCCTCCACGAGGTCTTCGGCCAGGCCGAGGGCGAGCCCGTCAACTGAAGCTCCCGCACGACCCGGACGACGACCACCAGGGATCGGCGCTCCACAGGGCGATCCCAGGCGCATGGCACGAGGCTCCACTGGGTGCCGGGTGGAGCGGCGCCGCGGGGACGGCCCATGGCTTGGGGCTTGTCGGTCGTCGGAATCCCGGAGGATCGGTGATCAACGTCTCATTTCACGTTGCTGCACGAATGACGGGAGACGCCTTCGGCGCTATGGTGGAGTCAGTCGATCTCAAGTCGTGGAGCTCGTGGAGCCGGAATGTTCCCGGCAGGCTGACGTCACTCGCGTTCCGTGGGAGCGGGTCTCGATCCCGGAGGGCCGGATGCGGGTCGGAGAAAACGGCACAAGCGAGCCCGGCCGGGCTCGGGCGATCTCGGTTGGCGACCGCGCGGCTGGCCGCCCTCGGTGGCGCCCGGGTCGCGGCGGCCCGGACGGATCCTAGATCATGGTCGGCCTCGAGTCCGAGGACGTCGTGGGCCGGGTCTACGAGGCGGTCGCCAACCCGGACCTCTGGCCGCTCGCACTGACCAGCGCCGCCGAGGTTCTCGGTGCGGACGCCATGCTGCTGCTGTACTGCAACCTGAGCGTCGGCCGACCCCAGGTGATCGCGTCGCCAGGTTTCGACGGTGACGCGCTGGAGCGGTTCGCGGCCCGCCACCTCGACCACGACGAGCTGGTTCGCGAGTCGATGCAGCTGCCGGTCGGCGTCGTCGTCTCGCGGACCTACAGCATCGAGGACTCCCGGACCCGGACGACCGTATTCCGCCGGACCCTCGCCCACGTCAGCGACCGCATCCAGATCGCGGGCGCGGCCGCGATCCGCGACTCGGAGGTCTACGCGTCGTTGTGGATGGCGAGGTCCCAGGAGCGCCCGCCGTTTTCCGGTCGCGACATGCATCTCTTCAGCAAGCTGCTGCCCCACGTCGGGCGTGCCATGAGCGTCCACCACCGCGTGGCCAGCGCCGAGCTCGAGGCGAGCCTGGCGGCCGGTGCCATCGATCGAATCGCGATCGGCATGGTGCTGTTCGACGCGACCGATCAGGTGATTCTGACCAACCGGGAGGCCGACCGGATCTTCGAGTCGGACGACGGGCTGTCATTGACCGACCGGCACGTGTTCGCGGCCAGCAGCGACGCCAGCGCCCGGCTGCGGAGGGTCATCCGCGAGGTCGGCCGCGCCGGGAGCGAGGGCGCGAAGGGGAAGCCGGTCGGCGGTGCTGCCATCCGCATCGCCCGCAGCGGGGGAAGGCCACCCTACAACGTCGTCGTTCTGCCTCTGCCGAGGCGCTGCCAGCCGAGAGACGCGGCCGGCGCCGTGGCGGTGGCGTTCATCACCGATCCGGAGCCCGGTCAGATGCCGGTCGACGTGCTCTGCGGAGACCTCTTCGAGCTGACCGCCGCCGAGGTCCGGCTCGTCTCGACCCTGCTCGGAGGATCGGGACTGACCGCGGCCGCGAAGACCCTCGGTCTATCGCGCAACACGGTTCACTCGCAGCTCGCCTCGGTGTTCCAGAAGACCGGGACGAAAAGCCAGGGCGAACTGCTGCGGCTGATCCTCGGGGGGATCGCGCCGGTCAAGGCCCCGGACGAGTCGTCCGGGTTCCGGCCGGCGTTCCGGAAGACGGACGATTCCAGCGACTGATCGTCGCTGCCCGGACAGCGGTCACCGGACGCCCATCCCGAAGCCCCCCGACGGTCGAGATCGAGTTCGAGCCGGCTTCCGGAGGCTGGCTGCCGGGCCCGGTGTCAGCGGTCGAGATGCTGCCGGTCGTCGTCGGATGGGTCGTCGCTCGACCACTGGGCGTCGAGCACGACGGGGCGGCCGGGCTGCATCCGACGGCGGAAGGCCTCGACGAGCGCGCGGCGGACCGCTGCGCGGGTCGGCGGGATCAGGAGCAGGAAGCCCAGGGCATCGGTGAGGAAGCCGGGGGTGAGCAGGACGCCTCCGGCGACCAGGATCAGCAGCCCGTCGACCAGGGGCCCGGTTGGCACACGGCCCTCGGCCATCTCGGTCTGGACGCGGCGCAGGGTGACCAGCCCCTGCCACCGGGCGAGGGCCGCCCCGGTGATGCCCGTTGCGAGCACGATGGCGATGGTCGGTGCGAGCCCGATGACCCGGCCGACCTGGATCAGCAGCCCGAGCTCGACGATGGGGACGACCGTGAAGAGCAGCAGCAGGCGCAGGAACACCCGACGAGGGTAGCACCTGCGCCCAACTTGACGAACTCCTCCCGAGCGTGCCAGGCACGGCGACTTGACAAACTCGGCGTCCACGCTGCTCCCGCTTGGTTCGTGGCGAGTTTGTCAAGTCGCCGTACCTGGCACCGTGTGGGGGCGTTTGTCAAGTTGTGCGGGGAGCGTTGGGGAGCGCTAGAGTTGACGGGTGAGCTCTGAATCAGCCGACACGATGACCGAGCGGGAGCGGTTCCTGGCGACCCTGGGCGGAGGCGAGCCAGACCGGGTGCCGGTCTTCGACCTCGAGCCCCACGAGTCGACGGTGAAGCTGTGGCGGCAGCAGGGGCTGCCGCAAGGTGTGTCGGTGGCCGGGCACTTCGGCCTCGAGACCCACGAGCCGGTGGGCCTCGAGATCCACAGCGCGCCGTTCTACCGCGGGGCGCCGGACCTGCTCGACTCGCTCGAGGCCTTCGACCGCCACTACGACCCGGACGACCCGGACCGCATCCCCGCGGACTTCGTCACCCGCTGCGAGCGGGCCCACCGGGAGGGGCGGGTGGTGACGATCAGCGCCTCCGGCGGCGGTCTGCTGCAGATGCTGGGCGTTCGGGACTGGGACTCGCTCGTCGCGGCCTGCGAGGCCCTGGTTCACCGGGCCGGGTACGTCGACGAGCTGCTCGCGCGGACCAGCGATTTCCACTGCGCGCTCCTCGACCGCGTCCTGTCGCAGGTCGAGGTCGACTACGCCTCCCTGTACGAGCCCATCGCGTCGAACATCGGCCCCCTGATCTCGCCCGAGATGTTCGAGCGGTACTCGATGCCCGGCTACCGCCGGCTGCTCGCCCTGCTCGAGCGCCACGGCGTGCCGTTCCGGGTCTTCTGCACCACCGGCGGCGACCTGGGACCGTTGCTGCCCATGCTCCTCGACGCCGGCGTCAACGCGCTGTGGATCAGCAACATCATGACCCCCGGCATGGAGTACCGGAACCTGCGCCGCCGCTACGGTCCGGAGATCGCCCTCATCGGCGGCATCGACAGCACGGCGCTCAGTCGCGGTCATGACGAGGTCCGGCGGGCGGTGGAGGAGACGGTGCCGCCGTTGCTCGCCGAGGGCCGCTACCTGCCGTGCCTCGACGATCGTCCCCGCGACACCACGCCATTCGCCATGTACGCCCACTACCGCCAGGTGGTCGCAGAGGTGGCGGGGTTCCAAGGCTGAGCTTTCGGCCTGCGGACACTCTGCGTCCGGGCGTCCGGGTGGGGCTCCGGGGGGTGCAGCCCCCCGACCGAGCCTGCTTCATCTCGATCTCGTCGTTCGGTTTCCCATTGGATACAAAATTGTTTACCGGTGTCGCAAGATGATGTAGGCTTCTCCCCAAACAGGGGGATCGACAGCGTGGCTGAGCTCGTCGGGCGGATGCTCGGGCGCTACGAGGTGCTCGCCTTCCTCGGGCGGGGCGGGATGGGTGAGGTGTTCAGGGCCCGAGACACCGAGCTCGGTCGCGACGTGGCGATCAAGGTCCTGCCCCCCGAGACAGCCGAGAACGAGGAGCGGCTCCAGCGGTTTCGGCGGGAGGCCCGCGCAGTCGCCCGGCTATCGCACCCGAACATCCTGAACATCCACGACTTCGGGACAGAGAACGGGGTCTCGTACACGGTCACCGAGCTGCTCGAGGGCGGCGACCTCCGGGGCCGGCTGGCGGGGGCCCAGCTGCCGTTGTCCAAGGTCGTGGCGATCTCCCGCGCGGTGGCGGAAGGGCTCGCCGCGGCCCACAGCAAGGGCATCGTCCACCGGGACATCAAGCCGGGGAACATCTTCGTGACCACGACCGGCCAGGTGAAGATCCTCGACTTCGGGATCGCGAGCCTGCGCGCCGAGCAGACCACCGAGGTGGACACGGATCGGTCGACCGACGCCCTGACCAGGTCCGGCCAGGTGCTCGGCACCACCTCGTACATGTCGCCCGAGCAGGTGGCCGGCGGCGCCGTCGACGCCCGAAGCGACATCTTCTCCCTCGGCTGCGTCATGTACGAGATGGTGACCGGCGTTCGGGCGTTCGACGGTGGCACGCCCAACGAGATCCTGGCGGCCATTGTCGGCAAGGACCCGAACCCGATCTCGGAGATCAGGCCGGACGCGCCGGCCTCGCTGGCGACGCTGATCAGCCGCTGCCTCGAAAAGGAGCCGGGTGAGCGCTTCGAGTCGGCTCGGGACGTCGCCTACGCCCTCGACACCCTGAGCGAGGATCGGGCGCCGTCCCGCCCGCAGCCGGGCGCTCGGGTCCGGCGCCTCGGCCGCAGGCTCTGGCCGGCCGCGCTGGGGGCCGCCGTCGCCATCGCCGCCCTCCTCGGCTGGCGCCTGGTCTCGAGCCGGCTCCCGGTCACGCCCGAGCTGCCGGAGCTCAAGCACCTGGCGGTGCTCGACTTCGAAGCCGAAGGTGGCGGACCCGAGCTGACGGCGATGGCTGACGGCCTGACCGAGGTCGTGTCGGATCGGCTGAGACTCGTGGAGCGTCAGACTCGGGGGAGCGTCTGGGTGGTGCCGAGGCGCCACCGGACCGTGGGCGAGAAGTGGACTCTGGACCCGGTGTCGAGGATGCACGGCGTGACCCTTGCGGTGGCCGGCCGATTGCGTTCGAGCGGCGACCGCTTGAGGCTCGAGCTGGAGCTGGTGGCTCCGGGCGTTGACCGGCCGCTGCGGACTGCCGTCGTCGAGGATCAGGTCGACGACGTCGTGGTCTTCCAGACCGCGCCGGTGATCGAGGTCGCCACCATGCTCGGCGTCGTGCTCGAGCCGGACACACTCGACGAGCTCGACGACTCGTCGACCAGGGTCGTTCCAGCGCTCCTCTCGTACCTTTCCGCTCGGGGGATCCTGGTGCGGACGTCAAATGGCGAACAGCTCCTCGACGCGTTCCATGATCTGGAACGCTCGTTGGCTGCGGACCCCACCTTCGGTGAGGCGAGGGCCGCATTGCTTCGGACCTGTGCCGCTCTGGTCCACGTCAGTGACGGCGTCGCCGCGACCCCTACATGCGAGTCGGTTGCTGAGCTGTCCCCTCGCGAAGGGTCGGCCGATCTGCTCGGGGCGGCGGCTGATTTCAGGCGCGCGCTGGGCGACGCCGGTGCCGCCGTCGATCTCATGAAGCGTGCGGTCGCGCTCCGACCGGATGACGCCGAGCTCCAGCTCCGATTCGGCCGGGACCTGCAGGCGGTGGACGAGTTCGAAGCGGCCGAGGCCGCCTACCAGCGCGCGATCGACCTTCGTCCCGACTACTGGGAGGGCCACTACTACGTCGGGTACCTGGGGTGGGTTCGGGGTCGCTACGAGGCTACGGCCAACGCGTGGCGAATCGCCGCGCGGTGCGCCCCTGAGCGTTCGAACCTGTTCTCCAACCTCGGTGCGGTCTTCCACTACCTGGACAGACCCGATCAGGCGATGACGATGTTCCAGCGGGCCATCGAGGTCAGCTCCGCCGGCAACTACGTGGCGTTGTCGAATCTCGGCACGCTGTACTTCGAAAGCGGCCGCTACGCCGAGGCGGTGGCGGCGTTTCAGCGTGCTCTGGATCTCGACGACGGTGATTATCGGATCTGGGGGTACCTCGGTTGGTCGCTCGCGGCCGGTGTCGACCCGGACCGAGCCACTGAGCCCTTCCGGCGGGCGGCCGAGCTCGCCGAGAACCTGTTGGCTCGGACCCCCGATGACCCGGATCTCCTGGCGAAGCTAGCCGGCTACTACGCGATGCTCGACCGGCGCGACCGGGGGCTCGAGCTCATCGAGCGGGCGATCGTCGTCGGCTCGACCGATCCGGGTGTCATGGCGTCCATCGGGGAGAGCCTCGAGGACCTCGGCGACCGCGATCGCGCTCTGGAGTGGATCGCGGGGGCGCTGAGCGACGGGAGACGGCGCGGACAGATCGAGAACCACCCGTCCCTGAGGGAACTGGTGGCGGACGACCGCTACCAGAAGCTGGTGCGAGAGCTGGATGAAAAGGCAGCTCCTCACGGGGTCTGAGCTCGGATCGTCAACGACCGAACGAGCGAGGAGGTGACGCCATGGGAACGAAAGGCAGGACCGTCGCGAGGTTCACTGTGACCGTCACGATCGTGGCCATCGCGACCCTCGGGCTGACGGGCTGCAAGGCGGACCACTGGATCGTGATCCACGACAAGGCAGCGAAGGGCACCTGCAAACCACCAATGGAAAACGACGACGTCGCGTATCTCCCCGAGTGCCTCACGGTGAAGAACGGCGAGACCGTCGGCTTCGCCAACTTCACGGATAAAGACCTCACCATCGTTCATTTCAGCGCACTGGATGCGCCGAACCCGTTCACGCTGAAGGCGAAGGAAAGGGCGGTCCACAAGGTCATCGCGCGGGACAAGCTGGTGCAGCTCACGATCGAGGAAACCGAGCCAGCCCTGGATCACGGCGGCCCCGACATGATCGTCCAGCCCTGATCGAACACCACGAGCGCGGTTCCTAGGCCTACCGCTCAGCGAGGTGGGCGAGCCCGGAGCAGCGAAGGAGGCACGTAATGGTGCTGTCGTCTCGCCGACTCGGCAAGGTGTTGCTGTGGCCCCTCCTGCTGGCTTTCCTCCTCATCGTCCAGGCCAATCGGTGTCCGACGGAGGACGCCCTGAAGACGATCGTGCGACCTTTCGTCGATGCTGTTCTGGACGAGACGATCAACCGGGGCAGAACGTGGCGCCTGCACTGGATGCCGGTTTCGTCGGGCACGACGATTTCGAGCCTGAACGTCGGTGCGAGCTCAGACCCTCAGTCCTACACCTGCCGCGGGAGGTGCGTGCTCTTCTTCCTCGACCTGGACCACTGGGCCCATTACGCTCATTCGACCCGCATTCTGGTGCTCGACTCGAAGCCCTCGGACAGGAGATCGCCGGTCAAGGTGTTCGCACCCACCCAGTGGTGGCCGACAATTCAGGAGCCGTCGATGCCGGGCCCGATGTCGGTCTTTGACACCGTTTCGAAGACCGTCGATCCGACGACCGTTCTCCACCTGGGTGGTTATGACGACGAAATGGATACTCCGTGGTCGTTTCCACACGAGACGACGGCTGTCGACCATGTCAACAGCCGGTGGAGCTTGAAGCGTGTGAGCACCGGAGTTGCCGGGGCGACTCCAGCCCCAACGCAGACACCCGTACCGGGCGGCGGGAAAACAGACTCCTGCGACTCGAGCTCCATCCCGGTGTGGGCGATCCTCGTGGGTGGAGCCTACGATCCGGCCGACACCTTCGACGAGGACGTCAGCGGCATGTACGCGGTGCTCCGAGGCTTCGGGGTTCCCGACGACAGAATCCGAGTCCTCAGCCCGATCGACCTGCCCGGAGTCCGGTCGCGGGCCATTCCGACGGAGCAGGCGATCGCAGACGCCTTCGGCGCGGTCAAGACCTCGATGGAGAGCTGCGTCGGAAAGATCGGCGGCCAATCTCCCCACTTCCTGCTCTTCTGGGCCTCCCACGGGACAGTAAACAAGTTGTTGTGCAACCTCGACGTGTACAACCAAACCGAAGTTTGCGGATGTAGCCTTCGCAAACACCTAGAGTCGCTCGAGGGTGTGTGGTCGAAGGCCGGTGCGGGCTCCTCCGAGCTCCTGGTTTCGGTCGTGATCGAAGCCTGTCAGAGCGGCACCGTCGGCACGACCCTCTGGGCGAATGGTGCGGGAAAGCGGTGGATTCTCACCTCGGCGACGCAGGACAACAAGTCCTATCGCGACATCGACCAGCCCCTCGAGCAGGTGGAAAACGGCATTACGACACTGATCGCTGACCCGAACCCGGCAGACGCCGGGAGCGAAACCATCTGGGGCTATGTCGAGGCCTACGGTAGCTGGGCAAGCCACTCAAGTGCCCTTGGATTCCTGACCTTCCAGGACGCTCTTGAATACGTCAAGGCCAACGATGTCACATTTCTGGCCAACAACCCGAACTATCCCCGCGATATCGGAATTCTGGTGCCTCCAAACCTCAGTCCGACCCCTGTCCACGGGGCCTGGAACGCAACCACACGATCCTCCAGCACCGTCACACTTTCCGCGCCAGCCGCGACGGGGGCGCCGTCTGCCACGGGAGGAGCGTCTGCGTTCAACGCACCGAAGGGTCAGGCGACGCGAATCAAGGTCGATGTCGAAAACCCCGGTTCAACGCAAGAGGTTGGAGCTCTCGCCTTGCGCCTGTTCCGGAACAACGAAGCATCGCCGGATGACTGGACCCCGGTCTACTACGAGAAGGACGGCATCGTGAGAACCACCGTCATGGTGCCCGGGCTTGCAGCCGGGGGCGGCTACTCTGGCGAGTTCGACATCAACGTTCCCAAGAACGCCACGGTCGGTGAGTCCATCCGGCTGGTGGCGACGCTTGACAGCGGTCAGCCGTGGCCAACAGATGCTCAGAACCTGGCCGTCATGAAGGACCCCGCCGACGAGATCACTCTGCTGGTCACCGAGGGAGAGAAGAAAGGCCTCTGCTCCTGGCTGAAGAGACTCTTCGCCAGGATCTTCGGCTCGTAGCTCCAGAGTTTCGGGAGACCCCGGAAGGCGCGTGACCGAAAGGCGACTCACCCGCTGAACAGGAACTCGACGACGTCGCCGTCGGCGATCGCGGAGTCCTTGCCGACGGTTCGCATGTGCCCGGCGGCCCGGATCTCATGGAGGTCGCCGGCGGCGATGAGCTTGTCGGCGGACACCACCTTGGCTCGGATGAAACCGTGCTCCATGTCGGAGTGGATCTTGCCGGCGGCGGCCGGAGCCAGGGTGCCGCGCGGCACCTCCC
>DATHSO010000010.1:0-8455 GCA_035464095.1 Candidatus Methylomirabilota bacterium
CCCTGAGGCGCTGTCCGCCGACGCTGTCGCTGCCCCTGTCGCTGACGCTGACGCTGACGCTGCCACTGCCGCTGCCGCTGACATCGGGCACGGACGCGGACGCGGACGCGGACGCGGGAGTTGGTGTCGTACCATGAGCCGGTGTACATCGCCGAGACCTTCGCGTCCCTGCAGGGCGAGGGAATGCTGGTGGGGGTTCCGTCCCACTTCATCCGCACCTCGGGCTGCAACCTGCGCTGCCGCTGGTGCGACACGCCCTACACCTCGTGGCTGCCGGAGGGGGAGCGCCGCGCCGTCGGCGAGCTGGTGGCCGAGGCGGTGGCGTCCGGGCTGCGGCACGTGGTGGTGACCGGCGGCGAGCCCCTGCTCCAACGGGAGATCGGCGACCTCACCACCGGACTCCGCGCCGCGGGGCTGCACGTGACGGTGGAGAGCGCGGGCACGGTGGAGCCGGCCTTCGAGTGCGACCTGCTGTCCCTGTCGCCCAAGACCGCCAACTCCGACCCCCAGGGAGCCTGGCGGGACCGCCACCGGCGGCTGCGCTCGGAGCTCGGCTCGCTGCGCCGCCTGGTCCGGCGCTTCCCCGAGCACCAGCTCAAGTTCGTGGTCGCCGAGGCCGACGACATGCCGGAGGTGCTCGAGCTGATCGCCGCGCTGGGAAGGATCGAGCCGGCGAGAGTGCTTCTCATGCCCGAGGGGCGCAGCGCAGCCGAGGTCGCCCAGCGGGCATCACTGGTAGCCGCCTTGTGCTCGAACCACGGCTTTCGCTACACTCCGCGCCTGCACCTCGACCTGTTCGGGGGTGGCCGCGGGGTGTGACGCCCCCATTTTGGACTTGGACTGGAATCAATGGGTTTTTTCAGAATCGCCAAGACCTTCGAGGTCGAGTACGGGCACCGATTGAGCAAGCACCCGGAGAAGTGCCGCTTCCCCCACGGCCACAGCCTCAGGATCGAGGTCGTGGCCCGGGGCAGCGAGCTCGACGGCAACGACATGGTGTGCGACTACAAGGCGCTCAAGATGCTGGTGGTCGACCTGGTCGAACGTCTCGACCACGCCATGGCCCTCAACTCTGAGGACCCCCAGCTCGACGGACTCAAGGCGATCGGCGAGCGGGTCCTGCTGTTCGACGGCCAGGACCCCACCACCGAGGTGCTGGTGCGCTGGCTCTACGAGCAGATCGCGGCCCGCATCGCCGCCGACGGCACGGTCCAGACACCGTCCGGAGCGACCTACGAGATTCCCAAGGGCCTTCAGCTGGAGCGGGTCCGGGTGTGGGAAACCCGCACCTCGTGGGCGGAGTACGTGGGGCTTGAGTAGGACCGCGTCCGTGCCCGCGTCCGTGCCCGAGTACTCGCCCGAAAACCCCCTGGTTCACCCCCTCGACGCGGCGCGCTGGCTCGGCGCCCTCACGCTGCCCGTCGCCGTCACCGGGGGCACCGGTTTCGTGGGTTCGCACGTCGTGGACACCCTGTGCGGCGCCGGGCTCCGGCCGCGGGTGCTGGTGCGCGACCGGGCCCACCCCCGCTGGATCGGTGGCGCCGCCGTCGAGTGGGTCGAGGGCGACCTGGGCGACGGGGCGGCCCTACGCTCCCTGGTGCGCGACGCCGGCACCGTGTTCCACCTCGCCGGCGTGGTGCGGGCGGGCCGGGCGTCCGACTTCGACACCGGCAACCGGGTGGGCACCGCCAACCTGGTCGAGGCCGTGCGCGAGGCGGCCCCCGCGGCGCGCCTGGTCCACGTGTCGTCCCTGGCGGCGGCCGGGCCGTCGTCGAGCCCCGAGGGGGTGGCCCCGACGGACCCGCCCCGGCCGATCTCCGACTACGGCCGCTCCAAGCTGGCCGCCGAGGAGGCGGTGGCGGCCCTCGGCGACACGCGCTGGTGGTGCGTGCTGAGGCCGCCCGCCGTCTTCGGGCCCCGGGACACCGACGTCCTCGAGTTCTTCCGGATGGCGGCCCGGGGCGTCGCCGCGGTCCCTGCCGGCGAGCGATGGCTCACGATCGTCTACGTCGCCGACGTGGTGCGGGCGGTGCTGGCGGCGGCGGCCGCGGGCGCTGCCCGCGAGATCTACCACCTGGGAGCTCCGGCACCGACCCGGCTCGCCGACCTGCTCACCGAGCTGGCGGCCGCCGGCGGCTGCCGGGTGCGGGTCGTCGCCGTGCCGCCGCCGGTGATCGTCGCCGCGGGCGCGGTGGGCAGCGGGTTGCAGCGGCTCGGCTGGCGGCGGTTTCCCCTGACCCGGGACAAGGCGCGCGAGCTCGTCGCTCGCCACTGGTCGGCGCGGACGGCCAGCTCCCTGGCGGCCCTGGGGGTCGGGCCGGGGAATCCCTTCCCGGCGGCAGCCGCCGCCACCTGGCGGTGGTACCGGAACCGAGGGTGGGTGGGTTAAGCTGACGGCCGCGAGGTTGTGCAGTGCGGTGCGGACGGCCGCACCGGCGGAGTGAAGGTGGACGTTTTCCAGAAGTGCTTCGACTTCGAGGACGCCGACGCGGTTCGCGCGATGGGGCTGTACCCGTACTTCCGGATGATCGGCTCCGGCCAGGATCCACTGGTCTCGATGAACGGCCAGCAGGTCATCATGCTCGGCTCCAACAACTACCTCGGGCTCACCAACCACCCCGAGATCAAGGCCGCCGCCGCCGCGGCCCTCGAGCGGTACGGGACCGGCACTGCCGGCTCCCGCTTCCTCAACGGCACCCTGGACATCCACGTCGAGCTCGAGGAGCGGCTCGCCGCGTTCATGGGGCGCGAGTCGGCGCTGTGCTTCTCCACCGGCTTCCAGGTCAACCTCGGGGTGATCTCGAGCCTGATCGGCCGCCGCGACGCGGTCATCCTGGACAGCCTGGACCACGCCTGCATCCTCGACGGGGCGCGACTGTCGTACGGGAAGGTGCTCAAGTACCGCCACAACGACATGGTCGCCCTCGACGAGCGCCTGCGGTCGCTGGGCGGTGAGGCGTCCGCCCTGATCGTCGTCGACGGCGTCTTCTCCATGGAGGGCGACCTGGCCGACCTGCCCGGCATCGTCGAGCTCGCGAAGCGCCACGGCGCCCGGCTCATGGTCGACGACGCCCACGGGGTCGGGGTCATGGGCGAGTGCGGCCGGGGCACCGCCGAGCACTTCGGCCTCGAGGGCGAGATCGATCTCGTCATGGGGACCTTCTCCAAGTCGCTGGCGGCGGTGGGCGGCTTCGTCGTCGGCGACCGGCAGGTGGTGGACTTCATCAAGCACAAGGCGAGATCGCTGATTTTCTCGGCCGCTCCGCCGCCGGCGTCGGTGGCGTCGGTGATCAAGGCGCTCGAGATCGTCGAGCGCGAGCCCGAGCGCCGCCAGCGGCTGTGGGAAAACACCGACTACATGCACCGCGAGTTCGACAACCTGGGCTTCGACACCGGCGACTCGGCGTCGCCGGTGATCCCCCTGGTGGTGGGCGAGGACGTGGCCGCCTTCCGGATGACCATCCGGCTCCAGGAGGAGGGGGTCTTCGTCAACCCGGTGGTGTCGCCGGCGGTGCCGCCGGGGCGGGCCATGATCCGGACCTCGTACATGGCCACCCACACCCGCGACCAGCTCGACCGCGCCCTCGAGGCGGTGGCTCGGGTCGGTCGGGAGCTGGGGATCGTCGGGTGAGAGTGGAGCCGGTTGCCGGGCGCGCCGACCTGGCGGCCTTCGTCGACCTGCCCTTCACCCTCTACCGCGACGACCCCAACTGGGTGCCGCCGCTGAAGGCCGAGGTCCGCAAGCTCCTCGATGCGCGGCGCCACCCCTTCTACGGCGGCGGCCGCGAGGCCGAGATCGAGCTCTTCCTGGCGCGCGACGGGCGCCGGGTGGTGGGACGGGTGGCGGCCATTCTGAACCACGCCCACAACCGGGTCCACGACGAGCCCATCGCGTTCTTCGGTTTCTTCGAGTGCGAACGGCGTCCGGAGGTCGCAGCCGCCCTGCTCGCGACGGTCGAGGACTGGGCCCGGCAGCGCGGCCTCGAGGCGGTTCGGGGCCCGATGAACCCCTCCACCAACTACGAGTGCGGCCTCCTCGTCGAGGGCTTCGACCGGCCGCCGGTGCTCATGATGACCTACAACCCCCCGTGGTACGCGGAGCTCCTCGAGGCGGCGGGTTACGCCAAGGTCAAGGACCTCTACGCCTACCTCTCCGAGGTCCACGACGCCAGCCTGGAGCGGCTGCGTAAGCTCGGCGAGCGCGCGGTCAAGCGGAACCCCGGCCTGACGACCCGCAGTGCCGACCTGAAGCGCTTCGACAGCGAGGTGGCGCTCATCAAGGGCCTGTACAACGCGGCCTGGGAGAAGAACTGGGGCTTCGTCCCCATGAGCGACGCCGAGTTCGACGCCCTCGCCCGCGAGCTCAAGGCCCTGGTCCACCCCGAGCTGGTCCGCATCGCCTTCGTCGACGACGAGCCGGTGGGCTTCATCCTCACCGTGCCCGACTGGAACCCGGTGCTGGCCGACCTCGGCGGCTCGGTCTGGCGGCACCCGTTCAAGCTCCTCCGGCACCTGCTCTTCACCAAGGCGGAGTCCCTGCCCGGGCTCCGGCTGGTCCTGCTCGGGGTCCGCGCGGGCTTCCGCAACCGCGGCGTCGAGTCCCTGCTCTTCGCCCACGGCATCGAGGTCGCGCTCCGGGCGGGCTATGAGTGGTGCGAGTACTCGTGGATCCTCGAGGACAACGAGCTCACCAAGCGCGCGGTTCGCCTGATGGGCGGGGAGCTGTACAAGGTCTACCGGGTGTATGAGAAGAA
Source organism: Candidatus Methylomirabilota bacterium (assembly GCA_035464095.1). Lineage (GTDB taxonomy): Bacteria > Acidobacteriota > Thermoanaerobaculia > Thermoanaerobaculales > Sulfomarinibacteraceae > JAHECW01. The sequence continues at coordinate 4,755 of DATHSO010000010.1, forward strand.
CGTATGACGCGCGGCCAATTCGTGGATGTCACTTCTCCATCCTAAATTTTCGACTCTCGGTTTTTCCCACCCGCGTCGTCGCATCTTGTCGATGCGCCTCACTGAGTGGGAAAAACCGAGAGTCGAAAATTTAGAACGAAGACAAGGAATGTCCTCAATCTGTTGAACAGAGCGGCGAGCCGGGGGCGGTGCCGCCGGTGGCCTTGAGGAAGCGGCGGGTCAGGTCCTTGATCATGGCGGTGGTCGTGCGCTTGGGGGCGCCGTCGGGGATCGGGATCTGGGCGGCGGCGAGGGCCATGTGGCCGCCGCCGAAGCCGCGCCGACCCCCCAGGTTGCGGGCGACCTTGCCGGCGTTGCCGTCGCGGTCGCTGGTGCGCAGGCTGAGGTGGATCCAGCCGGCGATGGTCCCCAGGCACATGGTCCAGCGCACGTCCTCGGCCCGCAGCAGGAGGTCCGCCGCCTCGGCGACCATCTCGGGCGAGTCGAGCTCGCCCAGGACCGACACGATCCGGTCGCCGTAGAGCACCGCCCGGTCGAGGGCCACCCGGAGCTTGGAGAAGTAGCTGTGGGGCAGCGGCGCCGACACCATGCGGCCGAGGGCCCGGGTGTTGGCGAGGGGGTAGAGGGCGAGGTAGGCGTCGATATCGGCACGGGTGGATTCCCGCCCGAGCTCCTGGGTGTCGGACCGGATGCCGTAGACCAGGGCGGTGGCGAGCTTGGTGGGGATCTCGATCTGGGCCGCGTCCAGGTACTCGTAGAGCATCGACGAGGTGGCGCCGTAGCGCCGGCGGACGTCGGTGAAGCGGGCCGAACGGGTTTCGCGGCGGATCGGGTGGTGGTCGATGACCACGTCGAGGCGGATCGACGGGTCGAACTTGACGTTGCCGGCCCCCGGCTGGGCGTCCACCATCCCGAGACGGTCGAAGCGGCTCAGGTCGAGGTCGTCGAGAGATCGCGTGTTGAGCCCCAGGTACTTGAGCAGCGCCTGATTCTCCGCCCTGCCGACGACCCCCGCGTGGGCCACCGAGCAGGCGATGCCGTGGATCTCGTTGGCGATCTCGCGCAGGGCGGCGGCGGCGGCGAGGGCGTCCGGGTCCGGGTTGTTCTGGACCACGATGAGCATGGTCTTGGCGCCCTCGAGGACCGACCACAGCCGGGTGAGGCGGGTGACCGGGGTGAGCCGTCGCCCCATCAGCCGACGCGGCCCTCGCCGTGCGCTCGCCGTCCGGTGCTTCGGTGGTGCATGGATCGTCCCCGCCGCACAGTATAGCGGGATCGACCGTGGACCGGCGTGTAGAATGACCCGAACGGAGGATCGCTTGGTTCGTCGTGGGTGGTTCGTGCCCCTGGCCGCGGTGGTCGCGCTCGGCCTCGTCGCCGTCCTGGTGATCGGGCTGGTCAGGGTCCGGGTCGCTCGCAGCCGGCTGCCGGAGCGGGGCCTCCGGGTCGAGCGGGTCGAGGGTTGTCCGGCGGAGATCGTGATCCGCCTCGACACCCACGGCATCCCCCACATCCGCACCGACGACGAGGAGGCCCTGTGGTTCGCCCAGGGCTGGGTCCACGCCCGCGACCGCTTCTTCCAGATGGAGCTCGCCCGCCGCCTCGCCGCCGGGCGGTTGGCCGAGGTCTTCGGCGGCCCCGCCCTGGCCAGCGACCGCCGGATGCGGACCTGGCGGCTGGCCGCGTCGGCGCGCCGGCAGGCCGCGCTCCTGGGCGGCGAGCCGCGGGCGGTCCTGGAGGCCTACGCAGCCGGCGTCAACGCCGCGCTCGACCGTTGGGGGCGGTGGATCGCGCCCGAGATCTGGATGCTCGGGGTCGAGCCCGAGCCGTGGCGCCCCGAGAGCTCGCTGGAGGTGGCGCTGCTGCTCCAGCTGGAGACGAGCTGGGCCATGGGCGAGGAGTTCCGCCGCGCCGCGGAGCTGACCCGTCTCGGTCGCGACCGCGCCGCCGACCTGTGGGGCTGGTCGCCCGAGGAAGCGCGGGCGTGGCTGCCGCCCACCGAGATCAGGGTCGCTCCGCGCGACCCGGAGGAAGCGATCCGGCCGCCCCTGTCGGGGGTCGGCTCCAACAGCTGGGCGCTGGCGCGCTCCAAGACCGCCACCGGCCGGGCGCTGCTCGCCGCCGACCCGCACCTCGGCGTCCAGCTGCCCCTGCCCTTCGCCCTGATCCACCTCAGCGGCCCCGGCATCCACGCCGCGGGCGCCTCGGTTCCGGGAATGCCCGGGGTTCTCATCGGCCACAACGAGCACGTCGCCTGGAGCTTCACCATGGCGATGCTCGACGACCAGGACCTGTTCTCCCTGACCCTGGACGAGGACGGCACCAGCGAGCTGGTGGACGGCAGCTGGGTGCCCCTGCGCACCGTCACCGAGGAGATCCGGGTCCGCTGGCGCGACGACCCGGTGGTGCTGAAGATCCGCATGTCGGAGCACGGCCCCCTGGTCCGCGACACCACGTCGCAGCACCTGGCCCTGGCGTGGACCGGCTTTTCCGGCGAGGGTATCGTGCGAGCCGTGCTCGACCTCGACCGCTCGGTGTCGGCGTCGGACGCGGCCTCGGCCTGGGAGGGCGTCGTCGGGCCGTCCATGAGCCTGGTCGCTGCGGACACCGGCGGCCACATCGTCCACCAGGTGGTGGGGCTGGTTCCGGACCGGGGCCGCGGCTTCGGCCGACTGCCCTCGCCGGGCGCGGACTCGCGCTGGGCCTGGCGGGGCTTCCTGCCGATGGCGCTGAACCCCGGTTCCGTCGACCCTGCCGACGGGGTGCTCGTGGCCGCCAACCAGGATTTCTACGCCGAAGGCGACGCGTCCATGGACCGCCGCCTGCCGGGGGACTTCGCCTCGCCGTGGCGCGCGCGGCGGATCCGACGCGCTCTCCTGGCTCGGGATGATTGGGACGTGGCGTCGACGTTGAACCTGCAGCGCGACGTGGTGTCCGACCGCGCCATCGCCATGCTCCGGCTTCTCCGAGAGGAGCTCTCGGACCACGGTGGTCCGACGGCCGAGACCCTGCTCGGCTGGGACGGCCGCATGAGCCCGGACGAAGTCGCGCCTCACCTGTTCTCCCGCCTGCTCCTGGACCTCGGGATCGCGGCGGGCGCCGACGAGCTGTCGTCGGCCGGGAATGCCTCGGGCGGGCTGCGGACCGAGCAGCTCCTGCGCCTGGTCGCGGGCGGGCTCGACGAGTCGTGGTGGGACGACGTCACCACCCAGCCCACGGAGAGCCGGGAGGAGATCGTCCGGCAGGTGCTGGACGGCATCGACCGGCGACCGGTGAGCGAACCCTGGGGCCAGGCCCACGCGACGACCTTCCGACATCCCCTCGCCGACATCCCGGTGGCCGGTCGGCTGGTCGCGAAATCGTGGAGTCGGGGCCCGCTGCCGACACCCGGGGATAACACGACGGTGTACGCGACGTACTGGAACCGGCGGCATCCTTTCGAGGTCGCCGCCATGCCGGCGCTACGCATGGTCGTGGACGTGGGCAACTGGGACCGGACCCTGGTCTGCCTGCCCCTCGGCCAGTCCGGGCGTCCGTGGTCGTCCCACTACGCCGACCAGATCTCGACCTGGCGGCGTGGGGGCGCGTTCGCACTGGCGTTCAGCGACGCGGCGGTCGACGCCGACGCCGAGGCGCGGCTGGTGCTGCAACCAACACGATGAATTCTCAATTTTTAATTATGAATTATGAATTATGAATTA
>DATHSO010000011.1:0-5790 GCA_035464095.1 Candidatus Methylomirabilota bacterium
GTCGGACGGATCCCCGGCGTCGTCCTCCAGCCGGGTGTGTTCATCCAGGAGAACGTGTTCCAGGTCGCCTACCTGGCCAACGTCGAGATGGACGGCTCGGTGGAGGTCAAGGTCCTGTCGGGCGGTCCGGTGGCGGCCTACGCCTCTCTGATCGACAACCGCACCCAGGACCCGATCCTGATCCCCGCGGTGGTGGTCGAGTAGCGCTCACCGCGAACCATGCCGAGACAACGCGGGGCGGCCATCCGGCCGCCCCGCTCTTCGCTTCCGCGCCGTGCTCGCTGTGCTCGCGGCCCGCTACTCCACGTCCCCGGCGTCGAGCTTCTCGAGGGTCTCCGGGTGCACGAACATCGAGGGGTCGAAGGGACCGCCGTCGCTGTACTCGATCTTGGTGACCCGGAAGTGGCCGTTCTCGATACCATTGAAGTCGAGCCCCTCGAGGAGGATATGGCCGGGAAGGTCGATGTCGTCGACGGTCTTCCAGCTCAGGATCCGGTATCGCACGCCCTCCGATTCGGGGCTGCGCACCTCCTCGGGCGGGTAAAACTCGGCGCCGAGAACCCGGTGGAGCTCGCGATCGAAGAAGATCGTCCAGGTCGTCAACATCGACGGCGCCGCGAAGAACTCCGGGGCGAAGCTGACCTCAACCGCCCACGCCTCCCGGTTGTCGAAGGTCGCCGGGGAAACCCCGTCCAAGCGAACGCCGTCGAGTTGGAGGGAGAACGGGAAGAGTAGCGGGAAGATCTTCTGCCTCACCGTGCCGGCAGCCATGCGCGGTGCCGTGGGGCGGTTGTCGAGCTCGCCGCGGACGGTCGCCCAACCCTCGCCTCCGTGGAGCACCAAGGAGACGTCCTTGCTGAGCTCGAGCCTCGCGTTCTGCAGGCGACCGCCGTGGACCAGGACGGTGAACTCCTTGATCTCGGTGGCGCCTCCCGAGGGCGTTTCCTCTTCGCGGACGGCGGCCCGGATCAGGTTGTGGTGTGACAGGGAGTCGCCGCGGTCGGCTGCGGCGACGGCGCGTTCGACGATGGTCTCCGCCTCCGGCGTCTCGGCGGCGGCCGGTACGGCGATGCCGATGACGATCGCGGCGAGCAGCGGGGCAATGGGGCGTCGTGTCATTCGTTCGCTCCTTGGGCCGGGGCGACGGTCGGTCGTCCTCGGCTGCATGCCGCGCATTATAGAGCGACCGGATCCCCGGCACGGCTATCGTTACACGCTGTTTACAGCCCTCCCGGCGGGCCGGACGCAGCACTCGGGAGGTCGGCGACCGGCCGGGGATGCTGTGGTATCTTGCGATCCGTCATGGTTTTGAGGCCGAGCTCGTGTGCCGTGTCTGTCCGGGGGGTCCACAAGTGGTACCGGGTCTACGCGTCGCCCGCTGAACGCATCAAGCGGGTTGTCGGCGTCCGCAGCCGGTACCTGGACGTCCAGGCGCTCCACGACGTCAGCTTCGAGGTCCCGGCGGGAACCGCCATGGGGATCATCGGCGACAACGGCGCGGGCAAGTCGACCCTCATGAAGGTGGTCGCGGGGACCACGACCCCGACCGCGGGAGAGGTCCGCGTCGGAGGCGTGGTGGCGGCCATCCTCGAGCTCGGCGCGGCGTTCCACCCGGAGTTCTCCGGCCGGGACAACGCCGTCCTCTACGGCGCGCTCATGGGCCTCGACCGCGAGGTCATGGAGGCCCGGCTCGACGACATCGTGGCCTTCGCCGAGCTCGGCGAGTTCATCCACCACCCGGTGAAGAGCTACTCCACCGGCATGGCCATGCGGCTCGCCTTCGCGGTCGCCACCCACGTCGACCCGGACGTGCTGGTGGTGGACGAGGCCCTGGCGGTGGGCGACGGCTACTTCCAGAAGAAGTGCATCGACACCATCCGCCGCATCAAGGAGTCCGGCACCACCATCCTGTTCTGCTCCCACGCCATGTACTACGTGAGCATGTTCTGCGAGCGGGCGCTGTGGATCGCCGGCGGCCGCATCGAGCGCCAGGGCCCGGCCCTCGAGGTGGTGGAGGCCTACGAGGCCTACCTCCAGGCCCGGGACAGCCGCCGCCTGGAGGCGGCGTGCGAGGGGCCGTTGGCGGACGCGCCCAGGCCCGGCCAGGTCGGCCGCATCACGGCGGTCTGGCCGGGTGGCGAAGGCGCCCCGGGCCCCCTCGAGCTCGGCGGCGGCGACGAGCTGGTGGTGGACGTGGAGCTCGCCAGCACCCGCGCCGACGAGCCCTACCACGTGGCCGTCACCCTCGACACCCTGGACGGGCGCTGCGTGGTCGCGGCCTCGACCTTCCGCGACGGCGCCGAGCCGGTGCGGGGCGACACCCGCTACGTGGTGCGCTTCCGGGTGCCGTCCCTGCCCATCGCCACCGGCACCTTCCACGTCTACGCCTTCCTCCTCGACGAGAGCGGCCTCCACATCCACGACCAGGTGATCCTGACCGAGGCGGTCAAGGTCGTGTCGCCGTCCTGGACGCCGTCGCTGATCGAGGTGGAGCACAGCTGGGAGTGGCGGTGACCGGCGGGTCGCCCCTGCGCATCAACTACCTGCTCGAGGACACGGCGCTGTTCGGCGGCGTCAAGGTCGTGCTCCACCACGCCGAGCTGCTGCGGCGAGCCGGCCACCGGGTGCGGGTGGTGAGCCCCGGCCCGCGGCCGGAGTGGTACCCCGTCGCCGCCGACTTCGTGGCGGTGGCCGACCTCCGGGCGGCGCCCCTGCCCGAGGCCGACCTCCACGTCGCTACCTACTGGACCACGGTGGCGGCGGCGATGGCGCAGCCGTCGGGCGGGGCGGCCCACTTCTGCCAGGGCTTCGAGGGCGACCTCGACCACAACCGGGCCGACCACCCGGGGATCGACGCCGCCTACCGCCACCGGCTGCCGGTGATGGCGGTGTCGCCGCGCCTCGCCGAGCTCAACCGGGAGCGCTTCGGCCGGCCGGTGCGGGTGGTGCCGCCGGCCCTCGAGCCCTTCTGGAGGCCGCGGCTGCGGATCGGGCCCGGGCGCGAGCCGCGGGTCCTGGTGGCCCACCCCTTCGAGTTCACCATGAAGGGCGTGGCCACCGCCCTCGAGACCGTGCTCCGGCTCCGGCAACGCGGCTTCCGAGTCCGCGTCGTGCGCCTGTCCCAGTGGCCGCTGGGCGACGACGAGCGGGCGCTGGTCGAGCCCGACGAGTTCCACCACCACCTGCCGCCCGACGAGGTCGCCACCCTGCTCCGCAGCTGCGACCTGGCGCTGGCCCCGTCGTGGCCGTCGGAGGGCTTCGGCCTCACCGTCCTCGAGGCGATGGCGAGCGGAGTGCCGGTCATTGCGTCCCGGATCCCGTCCCACCAGAGCTTCGCCGGGGACGCGGCGCGGCTGGTGGAGGGCGCCGACCCCGGGGTCTGGGCCGACGCCGCGCTGGACCTCCTCGGCAGCCCCCGGCGCTGGTGGCGTGCGCGCCGCCGGGGGATCGCCGCGGCCCGGCCCTTCGCCGAGGCCCGGGTGGCGCCGGTCCTCGACGAGGCGGTCCGGTGGGCCGCCTCCGGCGCCTGGAGGACGGCCCCGTGAAGCTCTCCCTGGTCGTGGTCTGCCACCACTCGTCGGCGGTGCTGCCGGGCTGCGTGGCCTCGTTCCGGCGCGAGGCGGCGGCGGCGGGGCTCGACGCCGAGGTGGTCCTGGTCGAGCAGTCCGAGGACGAGGCCGAGGCGGCGGCGGTGGCCGGCGGCGACCACGACCGCCTGCTGGTCCGGCCGAACCGGGGCTACGCCGCGGGCCTCAACGCCGGGATGGAGGCCGCGGCCGGCGAGGTGCTGCTGCTCGCCAACCCCGACATCCGCTTCCTCGACGGCAGCGTCGGTCCCCTGGTGGCCGCCACCGGCGGCGCCGAGGTGGCCGGGCCGCAGCTGCTGTGGGACGAGGCGGGCGAGGTGCTGCTGCCGATCCCCGACGACCCGGCGCCCGCCGCCGAGCTGGCGCGGACCGCCCGCCGGCGCTGGCCGTCGCGGCGGGACCTCGGTCGGTTGCTCGACGCCAGCTGGCGGCTGTGGACCGCCTCCGAGCCGTGCCCGGTGCCGTCCCTGCGCGGTCCCCTGCTCGCCCTGAGGGCCGACGCCGCGGCGCGCCTCGGCCCCCTCGACGAGGGCTACTTCCTGTTCTACGAGGAGACCGACTGGCTCTGGCGGGCCCGGCGGCGAGGGGCGCGGCTGGTGGTGGCGCCGCGCTCCCGGGTGGTCCACCGCTGGGGCCACGCCACCCGCCGGCGCGCCGACCTGGCCGAGGTCGAGGGACGATCCCGGGAGCGCTTCTTCGAGCGCAACTACCCGCGCTGGGCGCGCGCCCTGCTGCGCCGCCTCGCCCCCGCCGCCGACGCCTCCGAGCCCGGCGTCGCCGTGGTCGAGGGACCCGAGGCCGCCGCCGCCCCCGGCGCCGACGTCTGGCTGCTTTCCATCGTAAGCTCCATGGAGCCGGCCGTGGGCTGCCTGGGAGGGTCGTCCCTTCCCGGGGCGGCCCTCGAGCTGGCCGGGCGCGGCCGCTGGTACGCCGTGGCGGCGGCGGGCGGGCCCGGCCGCTGGCGGCGGCTGGGGAGCTGGACGTGGGAGAAGGCATGAGCGGTCCCGAGCTGGTGATCCGGCCCTTTCGCCCCGGCGACGAGTGGGCTGTCAACGACGGCTTCAACGCCGCCTTCGGTCTCGAGCGCAGCCTCGACGAGTGGGCCTGGAAGTTCCCCCCGGTGGACGGCGGCCGGCTCGTCATGCTGGCCGAGGTCGAGGGCGACCTGCTCGCCCACTACGCCGGCATGCCCCTGCGCTTCACCGTCGACGGCCGGGACTGGCCGGCCGCCCAGATCGTCGACGTCTACTCGACCAGGGCGGCGCGCCGGGGCTTCACCCGCAAGGGGGTCTGGGTGCAGACGGTGGAGGCCTTCTTCACGACCTTCGGCCGCTCCGGCCGCGCGACCCTGCTCTACGGCTTCCCGAGCCCGCGGCCGCTGCGCCTCGGGGTGCTCCAGCTCGGCTACGACGCGGTCGAGCCGCAGCCGATCCGCTACCTGTCGCGGCAGCCGCAGGAGGCTCGGACCAGCCGCCGCCGCCACCTCTACCGGGCCGAGCTCGCCGCCGACTGGGAGCCCAGGCTCGACGACCTGTGGCGGCGCGCGCGCCGCGACTACCCGGTGGCGGCGGTGCGCGACGCCGAGCGCGCCCTGCACCGCCTCGCCGGCCACCCGACGGTGCACTACCACCGGTTCCTGGTCCTGCCCCGCCTGGGGCGAACGCCGGCGGCCTTCGTCGCCTTCCGCACCGACCAGGGCCGCTGCCGCTGGGTCGACCTGCTCTGGGACCACCGCCACCCCGGCGCCCTGGAGCTGGTCAACCACCTGTCAACGAGGCTCGCCGCCCAGTGCGGCGCCGAGCTCGAGGAGCTCTGGCTCAACGGCGACCCCGCCGGCCAGGCCCTGCTCGAGCGGCGGGGCTTCGCACCCGGCGAGGTACCCGGCCAGCTGGTGATGGTCGCCCGGGCCTTCGACCCCGAGCTCGACGTCACCGCCCTCGACGGCCGGGTCTACCTGACCATGGCCGACGCCGACCTGGTCTGAGTCGAGCGGTTGCCGGCCGCGATGGCGGGGCGTCGACCCGGCTGCTAGGATGACGGCGCGGTGATGGCTTCAAGACGGCTCCTCCTGGTCGCGGGCTGGGCGCTGGCCACCGTCGCCGCCGCCGGCTGCGGCGCGCCGGAGCCCGGCTGGCAGCGGCTGTGGCAGCCCGAGTGGGGCTGGCACGACCACGGCACGCGGTGGCTGCTGGGCGTGACGGCC
>DATHSO010000012.1:0-14511 GCA_035464095.1 Candidatus Methylomirabilota bacterium
CAGCGGCAGCGGCAGCGAGCAGCGGCAGCGAGCAGCGGCAGCGAGCAGCGACCAGCGGCAGCGAGCAGCAAGCAGCAAGCAGCGCGTGGACCACTCACTACTCACTACTTGCTACTTGCTCCTCACCACTCACGGCTCCCCCCGCGGCCGGGTCCACAGCCCGGCGCGAGGGGCCCCGCCGGGGTCCCTGCCCCAGTGCCGCGCGGTCCAGGACCGGGGCCCGGCGCCGAGCACGAGGGCGATCTTGCGCGCCTTGCTCGTCGAGATCCTGCGATCCCAGGCGCTCGGGCCGCGGGCGAGGATGAGCCGCCCGATGTCGCGGTAGACGGCGTTGGCCGCGGCGACCGCCCAGGCCGAGCGAGGGGGCAGCTGCGAGATCCCGAGCCAGGCCGAGACGTAGTAGCGATCCGCCTCGGCCAGCAGCCGCCGGGCGACCTGGAAGACGGCGGGGCGGTGCTCGGGACGGGCGATCTCGACGGCCGGAACGCCGGCCTCGTCGAGCCAGTCACCGGGCAGGTAGATCCGACCGATGGCGGCGTCGTCCATGACGTCGCGGCAGATGTTGGTGAGCTGAAAGGCGAGGCCGAGGTCGGTGGCCCGGTCGAGGGTCGGCTCGTCCTGCACCCCCATGAGGTAGCCCATCATGACGCCCACGACCCCGGCCACGTGGTAGCAGTACTCGAGGGTGTCGTCGAGGGTGGCGTAGGTGCGGCCCTCGGCGTCCATGACGAATCCGTCGAGGTGCTCGAGAGGGTACCGATGGGGGATTTGCGAAGAGGCCACGACGCGCTGCAGACCGGCAAAAACGGGGTCGTCGGTGGGCTCTCCGCCGACGGCGCTCAGGGTCATCTCCCGGAGGCGATCGACGCGGGCCCGGGCCTCGTCGCGCGCGAGCCGAGTCGCGTTGAAGCCGAGCTCCTGGTTGTCGGTGACGTCATCGCAGTGGCGGCACCAGGCGTAGAGCATGTAGGCGCCGTCACGGGTCGCCGGGTCGAACAGGCGGGCCGCGGCGGCGAAGCTCTTCGAGCCCTTCTCGATCACCTCCTGCCCGTGGTCGGCGAGCCGGCGCACGGCCCGGCCCTCAAGCCCCCGGGCCCAGCAGGTCGGGGATCATCAGCCCTGCGGTCGTCTTGGCCGAGTTCACCACGCCCGGGACCCCGGCCCCGGGATGGGTGCCGGCCCCGGCGAAGTAGAGCCCTCCGATCCGCGGGTCGCGGTTGTGGACCCGGAACCAGGCGCTCTGGGTGAGGATCGGCTCCAGCGAGAAGGCCGAGCCGTGGTGGGAGTTGAGGACGTTCTTGAAGTGGTCGGGGTCGATGAAGCTGACGGTCTCGATGTCGGCCCGCAGGTTCGGCAGGTAGCGCCGCTCGAGGTAGTCGAGGATCCGATCGCGGTAGCGAGGGCCCGCCTCCGACCAGTCGATGGGAGCGTTGCCGAGGTGCGGGACCGGCGACAGGACGTAGAAGGCCTCCGAGCCCTCGGGCGCCACCGACGGGTCGGTGAGGGTCGGCGCGTGGAGGTAGAGGGAGAAGTCGTCGGCCAGGGTTGTGCCTCGGAAGATGTCGTCGAGGTGGCTCTTGTAGCGGGGTCCGAACAGGATGTCGTGGTGGGCGATGTGGGTGTGGCGGCGCTTGACGCCGAAGTAGACCACGAAGAGCGACATCGAGAAGCGCTTGCGCTTGAGCCGCGCGGCCGTGCGCCGGGCATCGGGGTTGTCCCCGAGCAGCACATCGTAGGTGTGGACGACGTCGGCGTTGGAGGCCACGGCGTCGAAGTCGCCGTGCCAGCCGTCGGCGCAGCTGACCCCGGTGACCCGGCCGTTCGAGGTGTGGATCCGCTCCACCGGCGAGTCGACGCGGATCTCGCCGCCGAGCTCCACGAACACCTCGGCGAGCGCACGCACCAGAGCACCGGTGCCGCCCTTGACGAAGAACACCCCCCAGTTGCGCTCCAGGTAGTGGATGAGGGTGTAGATGGACGACGAGGTGAAGGGGTTGCCGCCGACCAGGAGCGGGTGGAAGCTGAAGACCTGGCGCAGGTGATCGTCCTTGATGAACTTGGAGATGATGGAGTAGACGCTGCGGTAGCTCTGCAGCCGGATGAGCTGGGGCGACACCCGGATCATGCTCGCAAAGTCGAGGAAGGGCGCCGCCGCGAGCTTCGTGTAGCCCTCGTGGAAGACGTCCTCGGCGTAGTCCAGGAAGCGACGGTAGCCGGCCACGTCGCCCGGGCTCTTGGCCGCGATCTGCGCGGTGATCGCCTCCATGTCGTTGGAGTAGTCGAAGGAGAACCCGTCCTCCCAGTACAGCCGGTAGAACGGCATCACCGGCAGCAGGGTGACGTAATCGGCCATGTCGCGGCCGGCGGCGGCGAAGACCTCCTCGAGGCTCGGCGGCGCGGTGATGATGGTCGGCCCGCCGTCGAAGGAGTAGCCCTTGTCCTCGTAGACGTAGGCCCGGCCCCCGAGCTTGTCCCGCTTCTCGATGACGGTGGTGTCGATGCCGGCCGCCTGGAGGCGCACCGCCAGGGTCAGGCCTCCGAAGCCGCCGCCGATGACTGCTGCTCGCTTGCTCCTCACGTTCCCCCCTCGCTCCCCTCGACGTTCCGCTCCACCACGGGCCGCCGGATCGGCGCCAGGCAGCGCAGGGCGCGACGGATCGGGACCGGCGGACGGCCGGTCAACAGCCGGGCCTTGTCGGTCCATTTCAAACGTCCGGAGTAGAAGCGTCGGATCAGCCCCTCGGACAGGCCGTAGAAGCGCTCGAAGACCACGACCCTCCGGCTCGGCTCGGCGGCCCGGTACAGCATCCGGTTGAGCAGGCGGAAGAAGGCGCCGCGACGCCAGAGCTCGACCGAGCGGTCGTGGGTCAGCCGGTACAGCCCGGCGCCGTCGAGCTCCCGCCGGGCGGCGACGGCGTCGGCGAGCCGCACCGCCTCCGGCAGCGAGTAGCCGGTGGTGGGGTGGAACAGGACCGCCCGCATGCCGCTGCGGGCGACCCCGGCCGGGCCTTCCGCCCAGACCGCTTCGATGTCGCCGTCGAGGACGATGGGCAGCACCCCGGCCTCCTCGCCGACGACCTCGGCGACGGACCAGCCCTGGCGGGCGGCGTAGAGGCGGATCCCGGCCCGCAGCCGTTCCACGTCGAGGGACGGCGAGTCGCTGTAGAAGGTGTCCTCGACGAGCAGCTCGCGCTCGCCCAGGGGCAGGGTGTAGACGAAGCGGTAGCCGTCGAACTGCTCGACGGTGGCGTCCATGAGGACCGGGCCCGCGAGGTCATGGGGCGTCTCGAGGCGGACGAAGAGCCCGACGAACTTCTGGAAGGCCACCTCGAGGTGGCTGCTTCCCGGATCGCCGCGGCCGTCGATCACCGCCCGCGCCCGGATCACCTCGCCGCCCGCGAGCCGCACCCGGTCCGGCGCCACATCCTCGACCTCGGCGCCGAGCCGCAGCCGGCGGCCGCCGAGCTCGAGGCCCACCACCTCGTGCAGCCGGTCCGAGGTCACCGAGCGGTAGCCGGTCGCCAGCTGCCGGCGGCGGGTCGGGAAGCGCAGCTCGTGGCAGGACCAGGCGTGGGCCACCAGAGGCTCGATCCAGTCGAGCTGAGCCGGGCTCAGGTCGGTGTCGTGGAACGACCAGGTGTGGCGGCCGCCCAGAGTGGCGCCCCGCTCGACGACCAGCAGCGGGTGGTCCGGATCGTCGCGCAGGATCCGGTGGGCGATGAGAGCGTTGGCGAGCCCTCCGCCGACCAGGACCAGCGGCTCGCTCACGGAACCTCCAGAAACCGGGCGAGAGCCGCCGCCACCCGGCCCGCGAGCTCGGGGTCGTGGCGTCCCGCGAAGGCGTCGAGCAGCGCGCCGTCGGGGCCGATCACGAGCAGGTTGGGGGTGCCGGTGTCGAGCCCGAGGGCGGTCGCCCAGCGGCGCTCCAGGTCGAGGAGCACCGAAACACCATCCGGCACCCGCTCCCGCAGCTTCTCCGCCACCTGGTCGAGGCTCGCCTTCGAGTCGGGGGGCACGTCGGTGACGCGCACGACCTCGAGCTCGTCGAAGCGCTGCCGAAGATCCTCCTCCCAGGGGCGGATGGTGCGCAGCCGCTTCGCGGTGACCACCAGCACCAGCACGACACGCCCGCGGTGGGCCGCGAGGCTGTCCGTGCCACCGTGCTGGTCGGGCAGCTCGATCGTGCTGAGGGCGTCGATGGAGTCGCCACCGGCCGCCGGCGCGGCCAGCGCCATGACCGCCAGGAGCAGAGCCAGCATTCGCACCTCTCGTGATCCCGCGTCACTGTAGCAGCCCGTCGAGACAGGGTGCAATCTCCCGGCAGCAGCGGCGCGATGTCGGCTTGCGCTCACGGCCTGAAGATCCGATACTCGAGACAGAAGGTCCTGCATTGGCCGACAATCACCGAGAACAGCCGCCGAGAGCCGGGGTGATACCGGGAAGCGCCATCTCGCGCTACGAGGTCGTTGCCAGGATCGGGACCGGCGGCATGGGAGAGGTCTATCGGGCGCGCGATCCGGGCCTCGGCCGTGACGTCGCCATCAAGATCCTGCCGGCGCGCTTCCGGGACGAGCCCGGCCGCCTCAGCCGCTTCGAGCAGGAGGTGCGGGCGGTGGGCGCCCTCGACCACCCCAACATTCTGGCCGTGCACGACGTCGGCCTTCACCTGGACTGTCCGTACCTGGTCTCCGAGCTCCTCGAGGGCTCGAGCCTCGAGGAGCGGATGGCCGCCGGCGACCTCACGGCGCGCCGCTCCCTCGAGATCGCGGTGGCGGTTGCCGAGGGTCTGGCGGCGGCCCACGAGCGCGGCATCGTCCACCGCGATATCAAGCCCGGCAACGTCTTCATCACCGCCGACGGCCACGTCAAGATCCTCGACTTCGGGGTCGCCAAGCTCGCCTCGGGGAGCCGCCCGGAGCTCGACGTCGGCAGCGTTGACACCGCGGTCACCGCCACCCAGAGCGGTGCCCTGGTGGGGACCCCGGCCTACATGTCCCCCGAGCAGGTTCGCGGCGAGCCGGTGGACCACCGCACCGACATCTTCTCGTTCGGGGTCGTGCTCTACGAGCTGCTGGCCCGCAGACGTCCCTTCCGGGGCAACAACCTGGTGCAGCTGGCGGCGTCGATCCAGGGCAGCGACCCCGAGCCCCTGAGCGGGCTCGACGAGCGCCTTCCCCCGGCGGTCGAGGGCGTCGTGCGCCGGTGCCTCGAGAAGCGGCCCGACGAACGATTCTCGTCGGCCCACGACGTCGCCCTGATCCTGCGCTCGATCCTCGAGGGGACATCGCAGTCGTCGCCGACGCTGACCCTCCCCCGCCGGCGGAAGGCCTCTCCGCGGTGGCTTCTCGGCGCCGCGGCGGTGCTGGCCGCTCTCGTGGTGGGCGCCTTCGCCGTTCACCCGCTCTTCCTTCCCCCGGCGATGCCCGACACCCTGCACCTCACGGTGATGCCGTTCGACGCTGGCTCGCCGAGCCGCGGACCCTTCGCCATCGGCGTCGCCGAATCCGTGGAGCGGGCCCTGGCCCTCCTCGAGGAGCAGGCCGGCGGCGGGCTCCAGCTCTTGCCCCAGGACACCGCCGAGTCCTGGGGTCGGTCGACGCTGGAGGAGCGCGGCCGGTTCTTCAACGTCACCGTCGGCGTCCGGGGCCGCGTCGAGCTCGGGAGCGACCGGATCCGGCTGACCCTCGACCTGGTCGAGCCGGAAACCGGTCGGACACTCCGAACGGTGACCCTCGACCGTGACCTCCTCGACATTGCCGCCCTCCAGCACGAGCCCCTGGACGCCCTGGCGGACGCTCTCGGGCTCGCAGTGGACGACGCCACCCGGACGCGCCTCGACGCCCGGAGCACGAACGTGGTCGCCGCCTACGAGCCCTACCTGCACGGGCTCGGCCTGCTGCGCTCCGTCGACGACCCCCACGACCGTGCCCGCGCCGCCAGCCTGCTCGCCGACAGCACCGAGCGCGACCCGTTCTTCGCGCCGGCCGCCGCGGCCCGGGCCGACGCGTCGCGCCTGCAGTTCCTCGCCACCGGCGACGAGGCTGCCCTGGACGAGGCCCGCCGCTGGGCGGCACGGGCGGCGGAGCTGCTCCCCGGCGACACCCTGGGATACGAGGCGATGGCGGGCGTCGCCAAGGCGGCCGGCGACACCGCCGCCGAGATCGAGGCCCTCGAACGCGCAGCCGGGCTCGCACCCGACAGCGCCGAACTGCACCGCCGAGTCGGCCGGTGTCGAGCGCTGGCGGGGGATTCGGACGGGGCGTTGGCGGCCTACGAGCGGGCCCTCTTCCTCGAGCCCGACTCCTGGCTCACCATGTACCGTCTCGGCCAGCTCGAGATCGCCCGCGGCGAGCTGTACGCGGCAGCCGGGCGCTTCCGGACCGCGATGGCAGCGGCCCCGTCGAACCCCATCGGCGCCAACGGGCTCGGCGGAATCCTCTACTTCCTGGGGCGGCGCGACCAGGCGCGGGCGGCCTTCCAGCAGTCGCTGGAGATCGAGCCCAACCTGTTCGCTCTGTCGAACCTCGGCACCCTCGAGTTCGAGGAGGGGCGCTTCGGCACCGCAGCCCAGTACTTCCGGAAGGCCCTCGAGCTCGACGAGGACGACCTCCAGACCTGGGCCTACCTGGCCGCGTCCCTGGACTACGGCGGCAAGCCCGAGCAGGCCGAGCCGGCCTACCGCCGGGTGGTCGAGCTGGGGACCGAGGCGCTCGCGAAGAACCCCGACAACCCGGTCGTCCTCGCCAGCGTCGCCGGCACCCTCGGCAAGCTCGGCGACGTCCCGCGCGGCGTCGAGCTCGCCGAGCGCGCCGCACGCCAGCCGGTGGACGACCCCGTGCTCATGGGCTCCATCGCCGAGAGCTTCGAGGAGCTCGGCGAGCGCGGCCGGGCGATGGAGTGGATCACCGCCGCCCTCGAAGGCGGGCTCGACCCGGCGTGGGTCGAGCGCCGGCCTTCGCTGCAGGACCTGCGCGCCGACCCCCGGTACACCGCCGTGGCGGCGTCGCGATCGGAGCCCGCGCCCGGGCTCGGGGAGGAATGATGGCCATGTCCACAGGCGGAACGTTCGCCACGGCCCTCGGCGCCTTTGTCGTCGGCGCCGGTCTCGCTCTGCTTCTGACCTCGACGCTCTCGCCAGCTCCGCCACAGCTGCAGCCGCCGGTCCCCACGATCCACAAGATCAAGATCGTGACCGGGCCCATCGCCACGCACTCGGACGACCAGAGCTCGACCGGGGTTCGAGTCGATCCGGAGGACCTCACCGTGGCGGCGGGCGATGTTGTCGAGTTCGTCAACCTCGCCGGTCAGAAGGCCAGGGTCACCTTTTCGTCCGACACGCCTTTTCTCAATCTCAGTGATTTCGACGTACACCCGGCTGGCGGCACCCACGCCAATCTCGAGTCGGACGTGGTCAATCCCAAAGTCTCGGTCGGCGCCGAGTACCACTACCAGGTGACTCCGTCCGGATCCACCGAGCAGAGCCCGGTGATCAGGATCGGCCCGCCCCTTCAGTCGAGCGACAGCCGAACACAGTGAACCGGCGCACTAGCTGTCGCAGGGCTCGAGGCGAGTGAGCCGACCGCGAGACCGGTTCCACCCCTGACACGGCTGGAAGCGGAGGGACTTGACATCGGTCTCTCGTTGTCCGGGTGGCCTTCGTCGATGGACAGCTCGTGATCTTCGTCGACGGCTTCGAGTCCGGCACCACCGCCGCTTGGGGGCCGTGACGGTGGTGGGCAGAGGTCGTGGGTCCTTGTCGGTGACCTGTGACGCGTGAGCAGTGGGGAGTGAGGAGTGCACGCGGCGGCCGCCGGTCACTGCCGCCGACCCTGATCGCCGTTCGCTGACGCTGGTTTCTGGCGCTGATCGCCGCCGCTGCTTGCTGCCGCTGCCGCTGGTCACTGCCACCGCCACGGATCACTGACCATTCTCCGGCCGGGTGCGCCACCGCCGGTGCATCCACACCCACTGCTCGGGCCAGGCGCGGATCTGCCACTCGACGGCCGCCGTGGCGGCCGCGGTGAGCTCCCGGACCCGGTCGTCCAGGGAGCCGCCCGCCGGCTGCGGCAATGGCGGACCGATCTTGAGGACGTGGCTGCCGTCGGGCCGCCGGTGGTCGAAGCCGGGCACGACGGGAGCGCCCATGCGCAGGGCGAGCATCGCGGCACCGCTCGGCGTCCAGGCCCGGCGCCCGAAGAAGGACACGAAAACCCCGGGGATGCTCGGTATGTCCTGGTCGATGAGCAGGCCGACCGCCCGATTCCGGGCGAGTGCGCTCACCAGCTGCCGGCCGGCGGACTGGCCCCGCGGCACGACCTCGGTCCCGAAGCGGCTGCGAAGAGCCGTGACCAGGCGGTCCACCCGGGGGTCGTCGAGCTCGCGCACCGCGATGGTGAGGGGGAGGCCGGCCGCGGTGAGCCGGAGGTTGACGAGCTCCCAGTTGCCGCAGTGAGCGGTGGCGAAAACCACACCCCGCCCCGCCTGCAGTGCGGCTTCGAGGTGCTCCGCGCCCTCCATCTCGCACAACCCCTCGACCGCGCTCTCGGAGGCGCGCCACAGCCACGCCACCTCGGCGGTCTGGAGCCCGAAGTGGCGGACACAGCCCCGCAGGAGGCGTCGCCGCTCGTCGGCGTCGAGCTCCGGGAAGGCGATCTCGAGGTGGGCATCCATCCGGGAGCGTTCCCGGCGCAGCATCCGCAGCAGCGGCGCCGTCAGCACGGGGCCGACGGCCCGGGTGAGGCCGAGGGGCAGCCGACTCCCGACCCCGAGGAGGCCCCGGAGGGCAGCGTAGAGCAGGTCGTCCCGGAGCCGGCGGGGCATGGACAGAGTGTAGCGGACACACGCCCTCGCCGGTTTGCCGGCGGCATCCGTACCCGTTTCCGTGCCCGTGCCCGTGCCCGATGCCAGCGGCACCGGCAGCGACCAGTGACCAGCGACCAGCGACCAGCGTCAGCAATCAGCCCCCCACCCTTGTTGCCCCGGGAGACACCGGGGAAGTAACACAACACTGGTTCCAGCAGACATCCCCGACCAAGTCCGCGGGGGTGTTACTTAGGAGCGGTCAGGGACAGCGACTGGCTCCGGGTTCGGGTTCGGCTCCGGGTCCGGGTCCGGGTCCGGCTCCGGGTGCTTTCACCCGTTGGCCGGCGAGCCGCCGGCCCTCCAACGAGCGTCCCGGATGCGTACGTTCAGGACGACGGATTCAGCAGCCACCAGGTCATGGCGCGGACGTCGTCGAAGAGCTGCAGGACACGAGCAGCTCGGCTGCGGTCGACGACCCCGGCAGCGAGCAGGATCCCGAGATGGGTTTCGACCTCCTTGGCGGAGCCGAAGGCGACACGGAAGTGGTACGCCCGGTCCTTCCCGGCCCGCCCGTACCCCGGTTCCGTAGATCCAACGATCCCCGAGCGTGCCAAGTAAGGCGACTTGACGAACTCACCACACAGCGTGCCAGGTACGGCGACTTGACAAACTCGCCAAGCACCACGCCACCGCTGCATTGATGACGAGTTTGTCAAGTCGCCGTACCTGGCACCGTCCGGGGGTCCGGGTTCGGGTCCGGCCGCTGACCGCTGTCGCTGCCGCTGTTCCTGATCGCTGCCGCTGCTCATCGCCGCTGTCGCTGTCCCCGATCGCCGCCGCTGACCCTTTTCGCTGCCACTGAAAATGCCACCGCCGCCTTCACGGTTCAGCCGCATCGGTGCTCGACCGAAGAAAGACTTGCGGTAGTGCGCAAATGTGCTAATGTCAAATGGACCTTGGATTGAACAAGCTGATCATCCGGCAGCGGATGCGACAACCGAAACGGCCCGATCGACGAAAGGACAATGAGAATGAGTTTCGATCTTCGACGACTCGGCTGGCTCGCGCTGGTCCTCCTGTGCGCCGCGACTGGGAGTGCCCAGGGGGTCGACGTGGTGTACGTCTCCAACCCCGCCGAGGGCGCCATCTACGCCATCGACCCGGCGGCGGGACCGGCCCAGGTCCCGACCCTGGTCTTCGCGGAGCGCCGTTTCGACGTCGGCGACATGGTCGTCGGCCCCGACGACCTGCTCTACGTCTGCGCGCCTGACGAGGGCCGGCTCTTCCGGCTCGACCCGGCTCCCGTGCTCTCCGGGGGCGCTCCCTACTCCCTCGCAGGCGTGGACATCATCCCGACCCCCGGCGTCAACGCCCCGCAGTGCGGCTGGTTCAGCGACAAGGGCGACCTCTTCCTGACCGACCGCTCGAGCCCGACCGCGGTCTGGATCTACGAGGACCTGGTGCCGCTGTCGCCGGACACGCCGCCGCCCTCGCTCGAGCCGCTGGTTGCCGCATCCGGTGCGTTCTTCCGCTTCGAGGGTCAGGGTGTGACCCAGGCGGCCAAGGGTGACCTGCTGTTCGTGGACCAGCGCAACGGGGCCGTCGGCAGCCTGCCCTTCGACTCCATCTTCCGCTTCGACGCGCCCTTCTCGCCCGGAGCCACCGTCGAGTTCTCGGGGCTGTCGGATCCCGTCGGGATTGCCCGCCTCGGCAACGGCACGGTCTTCATCGCATCGGGCAGGAACGTGATCAGCTACGGCGGCTACGCCTGCCCCGACCTCGGCTTCGGCAACCAGACCCCTGAGTTCCTCGAGCTCAGCGCCGACGACGTGCTCTACGTCGCCTCCGCCGCCAAGAGGGAGGCCACCCTGTGGGCCGTCGATGCAGCGAGCTGCGGTGACCCGGTGGCCCTCTTCACCTTCGCCAAGCCCGACTACACCCCCGGCCTGTCCGGAGTCGCGATCCCCAAGAGCAGCCGGACCACCGCCGTTCCCGGGATCGGCTTCGAGCCCGACTACCTCTTCAACTTCAAGGACCACGCCTACGAGCTCAGCTTCTCCCCCACCGGCATCTGCACCCCCAACCCCATCGTCGCCAACGAGATCGACCCCGCCTGCCTCGTCAACGTCATCAACGGCGGCTACATCATCGACGACAACAACGACCCGGACACGAGCGTGACCGGCGTTCCCGTGACCTACGCCGGGGACGGCGGCGTCGCCCAGCTCTACACCGTCACCGGCGCCTGCCAGCCGGTGGAGAAGACGATCCAGCACGCCATCTCCGCCTACACGGCCCTGGTCGGCAACCCGCGGATCGTGCGCTGCGTGTTCCCCGAGGGCACCGACTACTGCAATCCGCCGGCCCAGCCCTGCCCGCCCGGCGGCGGCTGCGGGGAGCCGGCCTACTGCGAGCTCATCGAGCTCGAGTCCTTCTTCCCCTTCAACGGCGTCTTCCCCGAGGACGGGCGGATCAGCGGCATCCGCAGCGCCACGACCTCCGACTTCTCGGAGTACTTCATCGCCGACGTCGACCTGGCGGACGGCAGCTTCGACAGCACCCCCGGCTGCTTCTGCGGCTGGGAGAGCCCCCTCTCCAACCAGGACAGGCTCGACCCGAACGACCCATTCTTCGGCCTGCCCACATTCAATGGCGGCAGTGCGGTCCCCCTCAAGTTCCGTGTCGCCGCCCTGCCGCCCGGGGGCAGCTGCGAACCCGGCGACCCGGCGTACGTCGACGTCTGCAGCGGCGCCCCCTACGGCTACGTGACCGGCGCCCAGGTGCTGCTGTCGGTGGCCAAGATCTACGACGCTTTCGGGGTCGAGGACTTCACGCCGCTGGTCCCGACCGCCACCGCGTCGAGCACCCCCGGCAACATCTTCGGCGATCCCTCGAGCCCGAGCACGCCGTACCACTACAACCTGGACACCTCTGGCTACGAGCCCGGCGTCTACCAGGCGGTCGCGGTGGCCCTCACCGACAACTTCCGGGTCGACTGGACCTACTTCGTGATCGACTGATCGGACGCTCTCCGACGAAACCATGCGGGCGGGCCCATCGGGCCCGCCCTCTTCTCGTCCGTGGTGGCTCAGCCGGTGACGATGGGCGCGAGGTCCGCGCGCTCCAGGAGCGGCTCGTCACCGGCCTCGGCGCGAATCTCGTCCAAGGCCGCAGTCGCCGCCGCCGCGTGCCTCGCCGCCTCGTCGGCCCGACCCCCGGCCTCGAGCACCTCGGCCAGCAGCCGGTGGCTCGAGGCGACGAGCGCGCGCGAGCCGACGTCCTCGGCGGCGCGCAGGGCGTCCCGGGCGGCGGTCTCGGCCGACCCCGCGCCCCGCGGCCCGATCTGGGCGCGTGCCAGCCACAGCAGGGACTCGGCCTCGATGTCGCGGTGACCCCGGGACCTGGCGTCGTCGACGACCTCGAGCAGCTCGGTCAACCCTTCGCTGTGCCGGCCCGCCTGGACCAGGGCGCGGGCCGAGCCCGCCCGCGCCTTGGCGACGAGGCGCGGGTCGCCCGTCGCCGACGCGGCGTCGACCGCTGCCCGGTAGAGCGCCAGGGCCCCGGCACCGTCGCCGCGAAGCTCCGCGAGCCGCCCCCGACCCAGCGCAACCGCCGTCAGGACCACCTGATCGTCAAGGTCGACCGCCGCCCTCTCGGTCTCGTCGAAGGTCGCAGCCGCCTCGTCGAAGCGGCCGAGCCAGGCCCCGACCTCGGCCGAGAACGCCAGGGTCTCTGCGAACCATGAACCGTTTTCGCCGAGGCGCCCGAAGGTCTCGAGGGCCTCGTCGACGGCATCGCGGGCGGCGCCATAGCGCCCGGTGGCCGCGTACACCCGCCCCAGGCTGAAGGTCTCGTAGGCGGCGCCGACCTCGTCCGCTGCCTCGCGGCGCATCTCCAGCGCCCCGAGCAGGTAACTCTGAGCACGGTCGTACCGGCCGAGGGCGATCTGGGTCTCACCCAGGTTGTGGAGAGCGTCGGCGACGTCGGAGGGGTTGCCGAGGCGCTCGCGGATCTCGAGCGCCCGCTGGTAGTAGATGACGGACTCGGAGTACTCCCCGCGCCGGTCGTAGAGGGTGCCGATGCTGGTCAGGGTCGACGCCTGGAGGACCTCGTCGCCGATCTCCATCTGGATCCTGAGGGCGTCGCGGCTGAGCCGCAGCGCCTCGTCGTCGTTGCCCAATCCCTGCTCGAGCCCACCGAGGCGCAGCAGCAGCAGGCTGAGTCCCTGGTCGTCCCCGATCTCCCGCCGAATCCCGATCGCCTCCAGGTAGGCCTCCCGTGCCGCCTCCACGTCTCCGGCCTGAGCCTGGAGAAAGGCGATCTCGGACAGGGATGCAGCGGTCCCCCGACGGTCGCCGATCTCGCGCTTGATCGCCAGCGAGTCGCGGACGTTGGCCAGGGCCTCGTCGGTGCGACCGAGGAACTTGTAGGCGATGCCCAGGGCCTGCAGGGTGTTCGCCTTGGCCTCCGCGTTGTCGGCCTGGATCGCCAGACTCAGTGCCTGGTTGAGGGGCGCCAGCGCGTCCTGGATGCTGCCCCCTTTGATGAGCACCCGGCCGAGGGCCAGCTGGGCGGTGACGTTGCGCGGGTCGCCGGCGAGCGCGGTGCCCAGGTGCTGGCGCGAAAGCTCGAAGTCGCCCTGCTGCTCGTACAGCGCCGCCAGCTCGGCGTGCAGGTCGGGATCGTTGGGGTGCAGCCGCAGCAGGTTCCGGTAGGCGTCCACCGCGACAGCGAAGTCGCCTTCGACGGTGGCCTGGCGGGCGATGATCTGCCAGCGCTCGGCCTCGGGCAGCCCGTCGGCGAGCCCGACCGCCCGCCGGGCGGCGTCGACGGCCCTCTGGTCCCGCCCGAGCCGCGTGTAGCCCTCGGCGAGCCGCGAGTGCGCCATGGCGAAACCGTCGTCGGCCTCGACCGCGGTCTCGAAGCTGGTCACCGCCGCCAGGTTGTTGCCCTGGCGCAGGAAGGCGAGCCCCTCGTTGTAGTGGCGCAGCGCCGCGACCGACCCGGACGACGGCACGAAGGCCTGGCGTTCGAGCTCGCGGCGACCCGACCGGGACAGCGCCAGGTTGTCGCGGATGCCCTCGGCCAGCGCGTGCACCGCGTCGAGAAGCTCGTCCTGGGAGGCGGCCTCCACCGCCACCGACGCCGAGGCGTGCTCGGCGAAGTCGCGGAGGGTGGCGTCGATGCGGATGGTGTCGCCGGCGCGCACGAACTGGCCCCAGACCACGGTCTCGGCGTTGGCGAGCTCGGCGACTCGCCGCAGCGTCACCTCCTCGAGGACGGCGTCGGCGGGCAGCCGGAGATCGCGCATCACCTGGTGGACCCGGTCGCTCGACACCGACCGCAGCTCGGCCGACTGGCCGACGTCGGTGCGCAGCATCTCGGCGAGGCCGCTGCCCAACCACGCCAGCGACGGGTCCCCGGACAGGTTCCTGAAGGGCACGATGGCGAGCGACGTCACCTGCGATGGATCTGTCGCCATGGCCGGCTCGGGCGCCTCCGCGGTCCGATCCCGCCCGCCGACCAGGAGCACCGCGGCCGCGATCAGGGCAACGACCACCGCCGCGCCCGCGGCCACGAGACCGAGGCGCCAGCGCTTCGTGGCCGCCGTGGTGCTCGGGCGGAAGGCGTGCATGGTGCCCGCCACCGTGAACTGCGAGGTGCCGCCCTGGAATGACGCCAGGTCCTGGAGGATCTCGCGGGCCGACT
>DATHSO010000013.1:0-39529 GCA_035464095.1 Candidatus Methylomirabilota bacterium
TCGACTGATCACACCGCCGCGAAGGCCCGGTCGAAGTCGGCGATGAGGTCGTCGGCGTCCTCGCAGCCGATGGAGACCCGGACCAGGCCGTCGGTGATGCCGGCGGCGAGGCGGTCGTCGCGCTTCATGGCGGCGTGGGTCATGGACGACGGGTGCTGGATGAGGGTCTCGATGCCGCCCAGGGACACCGCCAGGGTCATGAGCTCGACGGCGTTGAGGAGCTTGACCCCGGCCTCGATGCCGCCCTTGACCTCGAACGAGATGAGGGCGCCGGGGCCGTCCATCTGGCGCGAGGCGAGCTCGTGCTGGGGGTGGCTCTTCAGGCCCGGGTAGCGGACCCACTCGACCTTGGGGTGGGCCTCGAGGTACTCGGCGATGATGCCCGCGTTGTCCTGGGACGCCCTGACCCGCAGGGCCAGGGTCTTGAAGCCGCGCAGGGCGAGCCAGGCCTGGTGCGGGTCCATGCAGGCGCCGAGGTAGGCGTGGACCGGCTTGATCCGCCGCCGCATGGTCTCGTCGGCCGGGACGATCATGCCGGCCACGACGTCGGTGTGGCCGTTGATGAACTTGGTCATGGAGTGCATGACGATGTCGGCGCCGAGCTCGAGCGGCCGCTGGAGCACGGGCGAGGCGAAGGTGTTGTCCACGAGCAGGACCGCGCCGGCCGCGTGGGCGATCTCGGCGGCGGCGGCGATGTCGGTGAGGACGATGGTCGGGTTGGCCGGGGTCTCGATGAAGACCATCCTCGTGTTGGGCCGGATGGCGGCGCGCAGGGCGTCGAGGTCGGAGGTGTCGACGAAGGTCGATTCCACGCCGAAGCGGCTGAAGTCGCGCTCCATGACGACCCGCGACGGACCGTAGACCGACGAGGTGCCGACCAGGTGCTCGCCCTGGTTGAGCAGGGCGAAGACCACGGTGCACAGGGCGGCCATGCCCGAGCCGGTGGCGAGACCCTGGGCGCCGCCCTCGAGCGTCGCCACCGCGTCCTCGAGGCGGGCGATGGTCGGGTTGCCCATGCGGGTGTAGATGTAGCCGTCGGCGTCCCCGGCGAAGCGGCCGGCGCCCTGGGCGCAGTCGGCGAAGGCGAAGGTCGAGCTCTGGACGATGGGCGGCGCCACCGCCCCCGTGGCCTCATCCACGTGCTGGCCGGCGTGGATGGTCTGGGTGGTGCGTCCGAGCTTCTTCAGGTCGTGGCTCATTGGTCCTCCTCCGCCGCACGGCGGCACGCGCCCCGTGTGGTAGCACGGCCGGGGGCCTCCTGTCGAGGAAGGTGTGAGCAACGGTGCAAGCAGGGGGGATGGCGGTGGATCTTCCCGCGTCCGCGTCCGCGTCCGCGTCCGTGCCCGGTCCGTGCCCCGTCCGCACCCGTACCCGTGCCCGTACCCGTGCCCGATGTCAGTGGCAGTGGCGGTCGGCAGCGCCAATTCCGGGTCCGGACGCTGTCCGTGATCGCTGCCCCTGATCGCCGCCCCTGTTCACTGCCGCTGCCGCTGGTCGCTGGTGGCTGATCGCCGGCATCGGGCACGGACGCGGACGCGGACGCGGACGCGGGGGAGGGGGTGAGGTATCATCGACGCCATCGATGCCGCAGCTTGGCAATCACACCGGGGGAGACACCGCATGAAGATCCTGATGGTCTCGAGCGAGGCCGTGCCCTTCGCCAAGGCGGGCGGCCTCGGCGACATGGTGAGCGCCCTGTCGGCGGAGCTCGCCCGCCAGGGCCACGACGTCCGCATCGTGCTGCCGCGCTACTCCTCGGTCGACCCGGGTCTCCTGCACCGCATCGGCGGCGCCCTGGGCGTGCCGATGGGCCCGGAGGAGGAGTGGTGCGCGGTGGCCGAGACCCGGATGCCGGGCTCCGACGTGCCGGTCTACTTCCTCGACCACCAGGAGCTGTTCGGCCGCGACGGGATCTACGGCACCAAGGCCGAGCCCGAGTTCGGCGACAACCTGCGCCGCTTCACCCTGTTGTCGAGGGGCGCTCTCCAGCTCGCCAAGATGCTGCAGTGGACGCCGGAGGTGGTCCACGCCCACGACTGGCCCGCCGCCCTGGTTCCGGTCTACCTCAACACCCTCGAGCGCCACGGCCCCTTCGAGGCCACCGGCAGCGTGCTCACCGTCCACAACCTGGCCCACCAGGGGATCTTCCCCAAGGAGGAGCTGCCCCACACCCTGCTCGGCTGGGAGCAGTTCCACGGCGCCGGCTTCGAGTACCACGACCGGGTCAACCTCCTCCAGGCCGGGCTGCGCGGCGCCGACGTGCTGACCACCGTGTCGCCCACCTACGCCGAGGAGATCAAGACCCCCGAGCTCGGCGAGGGCATGGACGGCCTGCTGCGCCACCGGAGCGCCGATCTCTTCGGCGTGCTCAACGGCATCGACTACGAGCTCTGGGACCCCCGCACCGACGGCCACCTGCCGGCCAACTTCTCGGCCGACGACCTCGGGGGCAAGGCGGCCTGCAAAGCCGCCCTTCAGGAGGTGATGGGCCTCGAGGTCGGCGCCGACAAGCCCCTCTACGCCATGGTCTCCCGGCTCGTCGAGCAGAAGGGCTTCGGCGAGCTGTGCGGTCCCACCTACGGCAGCCTCTACAGAATCTGCGACGAGCTCGACCTTCAGTTCGTCATCCTGGGCACCGGCGAAGCGTGGTGCGAGACCGAGCTCGCCTCCCTGGCCGACCGCCTGCCCAACCTGGCGGTGGCCCTCGAGTACAACGACCCCCTGGCCCACCTGTTCATGGCCGGGGCCGACTTCCTGCTCGTGCCGAGCCGCTTCGAGCCCTGCGGCCTGACCCAGATGTACGCCATGCGCTACGGCACCCTGCCCATCGTCCGCCGGACCGGCGGCCTCGCCGACACGGTGGCCAGCTACGACGAACCGTCGGGGGAGGGGACCGGCTTCGCCTTCGACCTGCTGACGCCGTCGGCGATCTACAACACCGTCGGCTGGGCGCTCTGGGCCTGGTACAACCGGCCCGAGCACCTCGCCGCCATGCAGCGGCGGGCGATGGCCGAGCGCTTCAGCTGGACCGACTCGGCTGCCCGCTACGCCGAGCTCTACCAGGGCGCCGTCGATCGCCGCGCCGGCCGCGCGCCGCGGACCTGGTGACATCGTGGACCGCCGGCAGCTCGTTCTGGTGGTGCTGGTGGTGGCCGGGGTCGCCGCGGCCCTGTGGCTCCGAGCCTGGCTGTCGCCCGGTCAGGCGGTCCGGCGCCAGCTCGCCGAGGCGGTGGCCGCGGTGGAGAGCGAGCGCATCCTCGGGGTCATGCCCAAGATCTCCCGCAGCTACTCGGACCGCTGGGGGAACACCTACGAGAGCGTGGGCGGACACGTCCAGGGGCTCATGGACGCCTTCGACGGCCTCGACGTCGACCTCGACGTCACCGGCGCCGAGGTGGGGGAGGGCGAGGTCCGGCTCGGGGTGCGGTTCGTGGTGACGGGCTCGGTCGACGGCGAGCGGGAGGCGGTGCTCGGCACCAGCGCCGAGCCCTGCCGGGCGACCCTGCTGTGGCGGAAGGAGCAGGCCGGCTGGCGCCTGGCCGAGACCGAGGAGCTCGAGATCCCACAGTTCCGCGACGAGCTGCAGAGGCGACGCGAACCCTGAAGGTCCTGCCATTTCTTTTTTGGGCCGCTGGCTTCCGCGGAAGCCAGCGGCCAAAAAAAGTCCAAAGGAATGGTGTCAGCTCATCACCCGCGCGACGGCGTCGCCGGCGGCGACGACATCGGCGTCGGTGATGTGGTAGTGGGTGACCATGCGGACGAGGTCGCGGCCGAGGGCGTGGGCGAGGACACCCTCGGCCTTCAGGGCCTCGGCGAGGCCGGAGGCGGTGAGGCGGGCGTCCTCGTCGAAGCCGAAGCAGACGATGTTGGTCTCGACGGTGTCCGGGTCGAGGGCGATGCCGGGGACGTCGGCGAGGCGGACGGCGAGGTCGTGGGCGCGGCGGTTGTCCTCGGCGAGGAGCGGCAGCACCTCGTCGAGAGCGACCAGCCCGGCGGCGGCGAGAATCCCGACCTGGCGCATGCCGCCGCCGAAGGTCTTGCGCAGCCGGCGGGCCTCGGCCATGGCGTCGGCGTCGCCCACCAGCACCGATCCCACGGGCGCCGCCAGGCCCTTGGACAGGCAGAACATGACGGTGTCGCAGCCGGCGGCGAGCTCGGCGGCCGGGACGCCGAGGGCGGCCGCGGAGTTGTGGATGCGGGCGCCGTCGAGGTGGACCGGCAGGAGGTGGGCCTTGGCGACGGCCACCAGCTCGCGCATGCGGTCGGGCGGTGTGATCCGGCCGCCGGCCAGGTTGTGGCTGTTTTCGAGGGCTACCAGCGAGGTCGGTGTGCGGTACCCGGCGGCGGGCTGAATGGCGGCTTCGACCTGCTCGGGGCTCAGGATGCCGCCCTCGGCCGCGACCGGCCGTGGGAAGGCGCCGGAGAGCAGGGCCATGGCCCCCATCTCGAAGTTGAAGATGTGGCAGCCCGCCTCGCCCACGACCTCGCTGCCGGGCCTGGTGTGAAGGTGGACCGCGATCTGGTTGCCCATGGTGCCGGACGGAACGAAGACCGCCGCCTCGCGTGCCAGCAGCCCGGCGGCGCGCTCCTCGAGGCGGTTGACGGTGGGGTCCTCGCCGTAGACGTCGTCGCCGACCTCGGCCGAGGCCATGGCCCGGCGCATCGATGGGGTGGGCTGTGTTACCGTGTCGGATCGAAGATCGATG
This sequence comes from Candidatus Methylomirabilota bacterium, assembly GCA_035464095.1. Taxonomy (GTDB): domain Bacteria; phylum Acidobacteriota; class Thermoanaerobaculia; order Thermoanaerobaculales; family Sulfomarinibacteraceae; genus JAHECW01. The sequence goes on from DATHSO010000013.1 coordinate 4,707, forward strand.
GGTGCCTTCAGCATGCCGGTATCTTACACTCGAAGCGCGACTTGACTCGGCCCGGATTGGAAGCTAGGATTCGTTCCCATGACAGAGAGTAAGTCGAGCGATATCTTCACTTTCCCAAAATGGACCTGGATTCTGCGGCCGGCGGTGGCGGTGGCCTTGGTGGGCGGGCTGGTCTATGTCAGCGTGTTCGTCTACCTCGCCTTCTCGCCGAAGGCCACCGACGTGGGCTACGCGCCCATCCAGCCGGTGCCCTACAGCCACGCCCTCCACGTCGGTCAGCTCGGCCTGGACTGCCGGTACTGCCACACCGGCGTCGAGATCGCGGCCCACGCCGCGGTGCCGCCGACCCAGACCTGCATGAACTGCCACGCCAAGGTCCGAGGCGAGTCCGAGAAGCTCATCCCGGTCCGCGAGAGCTTCGCCACCGGGTTGCCGGTCCCGTGGATCCGGATCCACGACCTGCCCGACTACGTCTACTTCGACCACTCCGCCCACGTCCGGCGCGGCGTCGGCTGCGTTTCCTGCCACGGCCGCGTCGACACCATGGAGGTCGTCTACCAGGCGGAGCCCCTGAGCATGGCCTGGTGCCTCGACTGCCACCGCAACCCGGAGAGGCACCTGCGGCCCGTCGAGTTCGTGACCCGACTCGACTGGGTCCCCGGGGAGGACCAGGAGGTGCTCGGGGCCCGGCTTCGCGAGGAGCACGACATCAACCCGAAGGAAACCTGCTACACATGCCACCGATGAAGCCGGAGCGAGAGATGAAGTACTGGCGGAGCCTGGACGAGCTCGCCCGGACCCCCGAGTTCGTGGAGGCGGTCGCGCGCGAGTTTCCGACCGACGAGTGGGACCGGCTGCCGCCGGCCACCCGCCGGCAGTTCCTCAAGGTCATGGGGGCGTCGCTGGCACTGGCCGGGCTGACCTCGTGCCGCTGGCCCGAGGAGGAGATCGTGCCCTTCGCGCGCCGGCCCGAAGGGCGAACCCCGGGCGTGCCCGAGCAGTACGCCACCGCGATGGAGCTCGGCGGCTCGACCCTGGGCCTGCTGGTGACCTCGGTGGACGGCCGCCCCATCAAAAACGAGGGCAACCCCCTCCACCCGGACAGCCTCGGCGCCCTCCCGGCCACCGCCCAGGCCGACCTGCTGCAGCTCTACGACCCCGACCGCAGCCGGCGCCTCGTCGAGCGGCGCGGCGACCAGGAGTTCGTCCGGAGCTGGGACGACTTCGCCGCCTGGACGGCCGAGCGCTTCGCCGGGGACGGCCGGGGCGCGGCGATCCTCGCCGAGCCGTCGTCGTCGCCGACCATGGCCCGGCTTCGGCGGCGCTTCACCGAGACCTTCCCGGCGGCGCGCTGGGTAGAGTACCAACCCATCAGCCGCGACGCCGAGCGCGACGGCCTCGCCTTCGCCTACGGCCGGCCGCTGCGGGCGGTCCCCCACCTGGACCGGGCGCGGGTCGTCGCCTGCTTCGACGCCGACCCCCTGTTCGAGCACCCCGCCTCGACGCGCCTGGCGCGGCACTTCGCCGAGTCCCGGCAGCCGTCGCGGGAGCGCATGAGCCGCCTGTGGGTGGCCGAGCCGGCCTTCTCCATCACCGGCGGCCGGGCCGACCACCGCGCGGCGGTTCCGGCGTCCGCGGTGCCGGCCGTCCTCGCCCGGGTCGCCCGCGAGCTGGTGGCGGTGCACGGACTCGCGCTGCCCGAGGCCGCGGTCAACCTGGAGGCCGCCTTCGGTGCGGCAGCCGCCGACGGCAACGGCTTCGTCACCGAGCTCGCCGCCGACCTCGCGGCCCACCGCGGCACGAGCCTCATCCTGGTCGGGCCCGGCCAGGCGCCCGAGGTCCACGCCCTGGCGGCGGTGCTCAACCACGGGCTGGGCGCCGTCGGCTCGACCCTCGGCTACACCGAGGTCACGGATCCCGACCGGCCGTCCCATGTCCGGGCGATCGCCGAGCTCGCCGCGGCCATGACGGCGGGCGAGGTCGAGACCCTGCTCGTCCTCGGCGGCAACCCGGTCTACGACGCCCCCGCCGACCTCGGCTTCGCCGAGCTGCTGGTGGGCGTGCCCCACAGCGCCCACCTGAGCCTGTACGACGACGAGACCTCCCGGCGCTGCGGCTGGCACCTGCCCCGGGCCCACGGCCTGGAGTCGTGGGGCGACGGCCGCGCCTGGGACGGCACCCTGAGCTTCCAGCAGCCCCTCATCCAGCCGCTCTACGACGGGCGCAGCGCCCTCGAGGTGCTGGCCACGGTCGTCGGCGACGGTGATGCCGGCGGCCACGGGCTGGTCCGGGAGACCGCGCTCGAGTCCTTCGGCGCGGTCGATTTCGACAACGCCTGGAAGCGCGCGCTGCACGACGGCGTGGTCGCCGGCACCGAGCTCCCGGTGGTCGAGCCCGAGCTCGACGGCTCCGCCCTGGCCCGCGCCGGCGCCGGCCTCGGCGCCCTGGTCGCCGCCGAGCCGCCGTCGGCCGTCAAGCCCGAGCTGGTGCTGATCCCGGACCGCAAGGTCCACGACGGCCGCTGGGCCAACAACGCCTGGCAGCAGGAGCTGCCCGACGCCGTCACCAAGGTCACGTGGGACAACGTCCTGCAGGTGGCGCCGCCGACGGCGCGCGAGCTCGGCTTCGCCGAGGGCGACGTGGTGACAGTGTCGGCGCGCGGCGCGAGCGTCGAGCTGCCGGTGTCCATCGTCCCCGGCCAGGCTGCCCACACCCTGACGGCCGCCCTCGGCTACGGCCGCACCGCGGCCGGCTCGGTTGGTAACGGGGTCGGCGGCGACGCCTACCGGCTGAGGACCTCCGACTCGCCCTGGCTGGTGCCCGAAGTGGCGGTGACCGCCACCGGCCGCTCGCTGGCGATGGCCACCACCCAGGACCACTTCGCCATCGACGCGATGGGCTTCGGGGCGCGTCTCGACCGGATCCCGATCCTGATCCGCGAAGCCAGCCTCGAGCACTTCCTGGCCGACCCCGAGGTCTTCCACCACATGGTCCACCACCCGCCGCTCAAGTCCCTGTGGCAGGACCGGGAATACCCCGGCGAGCAGTGGGGGATGGCCGTCGACCTCAACGCCTGCACCGGCTGCAACGCCTGCGTGGTGGCCTGCCAGGCCGAGAACAACGTGCCGGTGGTCGGCCGCGAGGGGGTCGTCCGCCAGCGCGAGATGCACTGGATCCGGGTCGACCGCTACTTCAAGACCGAGCCCGGGGTCGGGCCGATGGAGGTCGACCAGGCGGAGATGGTGTTCCAGCCCATGACCTGCGTGCAGTGCGAGAACGCGCCCTGCGAGCAGGTCTGCCCGGTGGCGGCGACCCAGCACACCGAGGACGGCATCAACGCCATGGCCTACAACCGGTGCGTCGGGACCCGCTACTGCTCCAACAACTGTCCGTTCAAGGTCCGGCGCTTCAACTTCTTCAACTACCACAAGAACCTGTCCGAGGTCGCCAAGCTCCAGTTCAACCCCGAGGTTACGGTGCGCAGCCGGGGCGTCATGGAGAAGTGCACCTACTGCATCCAGCGCATCCAGAAGGTGCGCATCGAGGCCCGCAACGGGAACCGCCCGATCAGGGACGGCGAGATCGTGCCGGCGTGCGCCCAGACCTGCCCGGCCCGGGCGATCACCTTCGGCGACCTCAACGACCCGACCAGCGAGGCGTCGAAGCTGCGCGAGGACAAGCGGGCCTACGCCACCCTCGCCGAGCTCAACATCCGACCTCGAACCCAGTACCTGGCCCGGCTGTCCAACCGGGTGGGCGAGCCGGCCGTCCCCGAAGGCGGGCACGGGGCCCACCACGGCGGTGACGACGACCACGGGAAGGAGGCGAGCTGAACCCCATGAGCACCTCCGCTCCCGCTGCGTATCCCCTCGACAACACCTTCGACGACCCGACCCGCCGGGCGCCGCTGGTGGTGGGCGACAACGACTTCCACAGCATCACCGAGAAGGTCTGCGGCATCGTCGAGATGCCGCGCACGCCGCCGGCCTGGTGGATCGCCTTCTTCATCTCGGTGAGCCTCACCGGCGTCCTGTTCGCCATGATCGGCTACCTGATCACCACCGGCGTCGGGGTCTGGGGTCTGCAGGTGCCGGTGGCCTGGGGCTGGGCGATCGTCAACTTCGTGTTCTGGGTCGGCATCGGCCACGCCGGGACCCTGATCTCGGCGATCCTGTTCCTGCTGCGCCAGAAGTGGCGGACCTCGATCAACCGCTTCGCCGAGGGCATGACGATCTTCGCCGTGGTCTGCGCCGGGATCTTCCCCGGCATCCACATCGGCCGGGTCTGGGTCGCCTACTGGCTGTTCCCGATCCCCAACCAGATGGCCATGTGGCCCCAGTTCCGCTCGCCCCTGCTGTGGGACGTGTTCGCGGTCGGCACCTACGCCACGGTCTCGCTCCTGTTCTGGTACATGGGCATGATCCCCGACCTGGCGACCATCCGCGACCGGGCGAAGAGCAAGCTGCGGTGGTTCATCTACGGGGTGCTCAGCCTGGGCTGGCGCTCGTCGAACCGCCACTGGCACCGCTTCGAGATGGCCTACCTGCTGCTCGCGGCGCTGGCGACCCCGCTGGTGCTGTCGGTGCACTCGGTGGTCAGCTTCGACTTCGCGGTCTCCATCATCCCCGGCTGGCACACCACGATCTTCCCGCCCTACTTCGTCGCCGGCGCGATCTTCTCCGGTTTCGCGATGGTGGTCACCCTCGTGATCCCGACCCGGAAGTTCTTCCACCTGGAGGAGATCATCACCGCGCGCCACCTCGAGAACATGGCCAAGATCATGCTCGCCACCGGCATGATGGTGGGCCTCGCGTACTCCACCGAGTTCTTCATCGCCTGGTACTCGGGCAACGCCTACGAGGCCTTCACCTTCCTCAACCGCGCCTTCGGGCCCTACGCCTGGGCCTACTGGATCATGGTCACCTGCAACGTGCTCGTGCCGCAGCTGTTCTGGTCGAAGCGGCTGCGCACCAACATCGCGGTGCTCTGGGTGGCCTCGATCCTGATCAACGTCGGCATGTGGTTCGAGCGCTTCGTCATCGTGGTGACCTCGCTGAGCCGGGACTTCCTGCCCTCGAGCTGGGGCTACTACCGGCCGACCCTGGTCGACATCCTGACCTTCGTGGGCAGCTTCGGCCTGTTCATGACCCTATTTCTGCTGTTCGTGCGCTTCCTGCCCATCGTCGGCATGGCCGAGGTCAAGGGCGTGATGCCGCAGGCCCACCTCAGGGACGTGGCGGTGCAGGGCCACGGCGACTACCACGGCGACATCCTCACCGAGCGGGGGGAGGTGAAGGCATGACCACCGACGCTGCGAGCCGCGCCGCCGCGGCCGATGAGGGCACCGCCCTCCACGCCCTGGTCGCCGACTTCGACAAGATCGACGAGTTCCTCGTCGCGGTCCGTGCCGTCCGCAAGGCGGGCTTCAGCAGGTGGGACACCCACACGCCCTTCGTGGTCCACGGCCTCGACGCCGCGATGGGCATCAGGCCCACCAAGCTGCCCTGGGTGGTCTTTGCGGCCGGGCTGATCGGCTGCGCCACCGGCATCGGCCTGCAGTGGTACACCAACGTGTTCGACTACCCGTTCTCGATCAGCGGCAAGCCGATCTTCAGCCTGCCGGCGAACATCCCGGTGGCCTTCGAGCTGACGATCCTGTTCGCCGCCATCTCCGCCCTGGTCGGGATGCTCGCCTTCAACGGGCTGCCCGAGCTGTACCACCCGCTGCACAGGAGCCGGCTGCTCAAGCGGGCCACCGACGACCGCTTCCTGATCAGCATCGAGGCAGCCGACGCCAACTTCGATCCCGAGACCACGCGTGAGCTCCTGATGTCCCTCGGAGCCTCGAGCGTGGAAGCGGTGGAGGCCTGAGCATGCCCCGCTGGTTGACTGCAACGGTGATTCTGCTGGTGACCCTGTCCTGGATCCCGCTGGCCCTGGCGCTGCGGGCCCGGGCGGTCAAGTCCACCGAGCCGCGGATCCACATCATCCAGGACATGGACAACCAGCCCAAGGTGAAGGCCCAGTCGCGCTTTCCCCTGTTCGCCGACCGCCGCGGCATGCGGCCGCCGGTGCCCGGCACCGTGGCGCGCGGCACGGTGCTCGACGACCCTGCCCTGACCGTCGGCCGCGTCGAGGGCGCGGTCCCGGCCGCCGAGACCGCCGGAGGCGACGACCCGGGCTGGGTGGAGGCGATGCCGGTGGAGGTCGACCGTCGGCTGCTCGAGCGCGGCCGGGAGCGCTACGACATCTTCTGCTCGCCCTGCCACGGCCTCTCGGGCTATGGCGACGGCATGGTTTCCAAGCGCGCCGACCAGCTCCAGGAGGGGACCTGGACGCCCCCGACCTCGTTCCACACCGACCTGGTCCGACAGCGTCCCGACGGCCACCTCTACAACACCATCACCAACGGGATCCGCAACATGCCGGCCTACGGCTCGCAGATTCCGGTGGCCGACCGCTGGGCCGTCGTGGCCTACGTGCGGGCCCTGCAGCGCAGCCAGAACGCCACCATCGACGACGTCCCCCCCGACCTCCGGGCGCAACTGCGATAGCGAGGCAGACATGCAGCAGCTGGTTCTCGACATCACGACCGAGCCCCGACACCTGGAGGCACGCCGGACGCGTTGGATGGGGATCGCCGCGGTCGTCGCCGTGGTCGGCATCGCTGGGTCGCTGGCCCTGGCCATGGCCACCGACGACGGTGTCCACTACCTTCTCGAGACCTACCTGGTGTCCTACGCCCTGTTCCTCAGCCTGTCCCTGGGGGCTCTGTTCTTCGTCATGCTGCAGCACGTCACGCGCGCCGGCTGGAGCGTTGTGGTGCGCCGGATCGCCGAGGCCATGGCCACCAACGTCTGGCTGATGGCGGTGCTGGCGATCCCCATCGTCCTGGGCATGGAGCACCTGTATCACTGGGCGCACCCCGGCGCCGCCGACCACGATCCCCTGATCGCCGCCAAGGTGGGCTTTCTCAACCCCGGCTTCTTCATCGCCAGGCTCGTGGTCTACTTCGCGATCTGGTCCGTCCTCGCGTGGTTCTTCTACCGGACGTCCACGGCCCAGGACGCCAGCGGGGACCCCGCCCTGAGCCGGCGCATGGAGGTCTTCTCCGCCCCGGGGATCGTGCTCTTCGCCCTGTCCCTGAACTTCGCCGCCTTCGATCTGCTCATGTCCCTGGACCCGCACTGGTTCAGCACCATCTACGGGGTCTACTACTTCGCCGCCTCGGTGCTGCTCTTCTTCGCGGTGATGCCGAAGATCCTGCTCGGGCTCCAGTCCCGGGGCCTGCTCGAGCGGGCGGTCACCGTCGAGCACTACCACGACGTGGGCAAGTTCATGTTCGCCTTCACGGTGTTCTGGGCCTACATCGCCTTCTCCCAGTACATGCTGATCTGGTACGGCAACATCCCCGAGGAGACCCAGTGGTACCTCAAGCGCCAGACCGGCGACTGGACCTGGGTGTCGCTGGCTCTGCTCTTCGGCCACTTCGTGCTGCCCTTCCTGCTGCTGATCTCGCGCCACGTCAAGCGGCGGCCGCTGCCACTGGCGGTGATCGGCATCTTCGTGGCGATCATGTGCTGGGTCGACATGTACTGGCTGGTGATCCCCGAGTTCAGCCCGGGGGTGGCCCGCTTCGGGCTGCTCGACGTGCTGGTCTACCTCGGCCTCGCCGGGCTGTACTCGACGGTGCTGATCTGGCGGCTCGGCCGGACCTCGCTGGTGCCCGAGAAGGACCCGAGGCTGGTCGAGTCGCTGGCGTTCGAGAACGCGTAAACGAATTTTGAATTGATGACCTGTCGGCCGGGACGTCGTGCCGGAGAGGCAGGCTGGGTGCCTGGCTCCACCTTTGGTCGCCGCGAGCAAAGGTGCGTGCCTGGCACCCCCACGGACGTTGACAGCAGGAGAGACTGATGCGGTACGACGATCCCAATGTGGCGGCCTCGGCGGTGGTGGGCATCATCGGCGCCATCGTGCTCTTCGTCCTCATCGTCCTCCTGCAGACGTGGTTCTACCGCGCCGAGGCGGACGAGCGCTTCCGCAAGATCTACAGCCAGCCCTACCAGGAGCTGCAGAAGCTCGACAACGAGCAGCGGGAGCGGCTGACCAGCTACGGCTGGATCAGCGAGGGCGACGGCGTCGCCCACATCCCGATCGAGCGGGCGATGGATCTCATCGCCGGCGAAGCGAAGTGACGGGCTGAAGGCGGAAGGTATTAGTTTTTAGTTTTGAGTTTTTAGTTTCCGCCACCCACCCCCTGGGCGTTCGGCACAGCGCGTGGGCGGGTGGGGGGAACTAAAAACTCAAAACTAAAAACTAAAAACTGATGGGTCGCGTTTCACCCTCGTTTGGCGTCGATCCGGCGTTCCGGGATGGGACGGGGTGTCCGCCGATGAACACCTCCGACGACGACTCGTGCTGAACGCGGGCGGGGGACTGGTATCGAACTTGCTCTAGAATGACCGTGAGTGCCCGCGCTCGCCGAGAAGGGTGTGCGAGCCTCGCGAGATCACGGAGGGCCTGGACGGGCCTCGAATGGCGGTCCGATGGCGTTGGTCGGCAAGCTCGAGGACCTGCAGCTGGCTGAGCTGTTCCACCTGCTTTCGCTGTTCCGGAAGACGGGCAAGCTGACCCTGACCTCCGGCGGCGCCACGGGGACCTTCTACTTCAGAAACGGCAAGATCTGCCACGCCAGCAACGGCTGTCCGGGTCCCGCGCTTGGCGAGCTCCTGGTCCGCCGGAGCCTGATCTCGCCCGGCCAGCTCGAGACCGCGCTCCGGCACCAGGTGGAGAGGTCGGAGTGGCGTCGGCTGGGGACGGTTCTCGTCGAGCTCGGCATGGTCGCCCGGGAGGACCTCGACGCCCTTCTGCGGGAGCGTCTGCAGACGGTGACCGAGGAGTTCCTGCAGCTCGACAGCGGCTTCTTCAGCTTCAAGCCCCAGGAGACGCGTCCCGCACAGCCGGCGCCGGCATCGACCGAGGACCTCGACCTCGGCGACGGCATCAACACCGACGGCTTCATTCTCGACCTGCTGACCCGCCTCGACGAGGTCCACCGGCCGACCGACGGAAGATCGGCGGCGGAGCCACGGCCGGAGCGCCGGCTGTCGAAGCCGCCGTCGAGCAACGACCTTGGGACGCTCCTCGACTACCTGATCGACGGCGCCACCATCGCCGACCTGGAGGAGATCGGTCCGGGCCGCTTCGAAGGGTCGGACGAGCTCGGGGACCTGTGTTCACTGATGACCGAGATCCAGCTTCGATCCCCCTCCTACACCGGCGAGATCGCGCTGATGATCCTCCGCTACGCCTCCAACCTCGTCAACCGCGGCGTCCTGTTCCACGTCGGGGCCGACGCGGTCACCACCATCGGCCAGTTCGGTCTCGGCGGCGAGGAGGCGGGGGTGGTGGAGGCGCGGCTGCGGTCGTTCTCGGTGCCCCGCGACCAGCCCTCGGTCTTCCTCGAGGTCGCCGAGATGATGCACACCTATCGGGGCCCGCTCAAGCCGTGCCGGTGGAACGACGAGCTCGCCCGGCGGCTCGGCGGACCGCGCCCGAGGGAGGCGGTGGCCATCCCGATCGTGGTTGACGGTATGATGGCGGCGGTGTTCTATGGGGACAACGTCCCGAAGCAGGACGCCATCGGGTCGGTCAAGGGGCTCGAGCTGCTGATGATCGAGGCCGGCCTGGCCATGGAGCGCCGGCTGCTGCAGGCCAAGCTCCGGCGGGTCGAGGAGCAGCTCCAGACCCTCGAACGCGGTTCGACACGGGAGGTCGGGGCATGATCCGAGGGCAGGACGACCTGCGGGGTGCGGGCTCGGCGCGGCGGATCGGTGCTTCGGGCGCCGCGGGCGGTGCAGGAGGGGGGCTCGATGTCTAGGGTCAGCGTGATGACGGTGGACGACTCCGCCGCCATTTTGACCATCATCGCGGCGTATCTCGAGGACTCGGAGTTCAACGTGGTGGCCTCCGAGCGCGACGGGCGCCGAGCGGTGGAGCGATTCGAGGAGATCCGGCCCGACGTGGTTCTCCTCGACCTCATCATGCCCGGTCAGTCGGGCGTCGAGACCCTGTCCCAGATCCTCGCCATCGACCCGGATGCCTGCATCGTCATGATCTCCTCCCTGGGCACCGAGGACGCCGTTCACGAGTGCCTCGCCACCGGCGCCCGGAGCTTCCTCCAGAAGCCCTTCACCCGGGATGACTTCATCGCCTTCATGCGCAGCCTCGGCGTGCGGGCGTGAGGAGGTTCTGATGTCGTCCATGTTCTTCGGCCAGTACCTCCTCGCCAAGGGGGTGATCGACCGCGACGCCCTCCTCGACGCCCTCGACCGCCAGCGACGCTCCAACCTCAGCCTGCCCGAGCTGGCGGTTCGCCAGGGGCTGCTCGACCGGGCCCAGGCCGACACGGTCGCGGCGCGATTCCGGATGTCGGACAAGCCGCTGGAGACGATCCTGGTGGAGGGGGGATTCCTCGAGCGGAGCCAGGTCGAGCGCCTCCAGCGGACCCAGCGCTCGAGCTGGCTGCGGATCGGGGCGGCCCTGGTCGAGGGCGGGCACCTCTCGGAGGAGGTCCTGGCCGACCGGCTCAGCGAGTACCGGTCCCTGGAGAGCGCCGCCGACGAGCAGATCCGAGCGGCCCTGAGCGACGTCCCCCACGCCCAGGCGGTGGGAGCGTGCGTCGAGCTGACCGTCTTCCACTTCGCCCGGGTCACCGGCCGGCCGGCCAAGCTGGAGGAGGTGACCGTGGCGGCGGACGAGCCCGACGAGGACCGTCAGCGCTTCTCGCAGCGGATCGTCGGCGATGGCGACTTCACCATCGCCGTCGACCTGCCGTCGGTGCTGGCTGCGGCGGTCGCCCGCGGCATGTTCGGCTTCGAGGTCGAGGAGGGCTCCGAGTCCGAGGCCGATGCGGTCTGCGAGTTCATCAACCTGATCGGCGGCAACGCCTGCACCCGCATCGAGCAGCTCGGGATCCTGCTGCGCCCCGAGCCGCCGGTCTGGTCGGGTACGGCCGGCACGGTCTCGCCTGCGGGGGAAGCGGTTCGGGCGTCGGTGGGCTCGGGGGACGCGGGCTTCTCCGTCCGCGTCTTCGTGGGCTCGGAAGGGACCCCGTGAGGCCGGGGCGACGGGCGTCGTCCCAAGGGCTGTCGGGCCCCGGCCGGCGGCACCGCCGGCTGGAGATCCCGGGATGAAACGCGACCTGGTGTACGTGGTGCACTCCGACCCGGTCATCGCCAACCGGGTCAGTGGTGCGCTGCGGGGCGCCAAGTTCGAGGTCTCGAGCATGACCACCCTCGAGGACGCCGAGAGCGTCCTCAAGAGCCGGCAGTTCGACCTCCCCGACGCGATCCTGACCCCCCTGCGGGACATGGAGAGCGGCGACTCGATCCTGATCCGGCTGCTCGAGTCCAACCCGCTCATGGAGCAGATCCCACTGGTGGTCATCGCCAGCGCCGGCGCCGACGAGCGCCGCCGGGCCCTGCGCCTGGGCCTGCTCGGGGTGGTGGCGCCCCCCTACGACGACGAGGAGGTCACCCTCACCACCAAGCTCGCCATCGACAAGCACCGCCACGACCAGGCTCTGTTCGGGACCATGAGGCAGCTGTCGGTGGCGGACCTGCTGCAGACCGCCGAGGTCGGGCGCCGCAGCGGCAGCGTGGTCTTCCAGCACGACGGCCGCAAGGGGAGAATCTGGCTTCGCGACGGTCTGGTGGTCAACGCCGAGATCGACGACGAGATCGAGGGCAGGGAGGCGGTCTACGAGATCGCCACCTGGGAGACCGGGACCTTCGAGGCCAGCTTCGGGTCGGTGGACGTGCGCTCCAAGTTCTCCATGTCGCCGTCCGAGCTGCTTCTGGAGGCCATGCGGCGGCTCGACGAGCGGCGCGCGGCGGACCACGAGGACAACCGGGAGCTGGCGCGCGCCGCCACCTTCGACACCGCTCTGATCCTGCTCAACACCGTGACCTGTTACGCCGCCAACCACCTCGAGGTCGACCTGGTGCTGCGGCGCCTGGAGGCCATCCGCGGGGAGCTGTTGGAGGCGTGCGGCTCGCTGGCCGTCTTCAGATTCGGCCCGGCGGGCGAGGTCAGCCTGGCACCGTCGGTGGCGGCGGACGGGGAGCCGCAGGACCTGGCCGGCTGCGTCGCCAGCTGGGTGCTTCGCTTCTTCGGTCGGATGGAAGACGCCATCGCCTGGCGCTTCACCAGGAAGCGGCTGACCCAGCTCGCCGCCCCGTGGCGGCGGCGCCTCGAGCTGCTCGATTTCGTGGGTCTGGCCGATGCCGTGGCCGAGGACGGCGCCGTCGAAGCCGACGAGGACCGACCGACCCGGCAGCCGGTGGTCCGAGGCAGCCTCCCCGAGGGCTGCCTGCTCCTCGACGAGGAGCTCCGGGTCGAGGCCTACGGTCCCTTCGGCCTGCGCATCAACCACCTGGACGCCGAGACCGTGAACGGGCGGTCGTTCCTGAGCCTGCTTCCCGAGGACGGGATGGCGGTGGCCGAGGTCGTGATCCGGTCCCTGGCGAGACTGCCGGCCGGGGACCGCCGGGCGGCGAGCGCCGAGTTCGAGCTGACCTCGGGCCACCGGGGCGGGATGTGGCGTCTCAACGTGGCCCGGCGCGCGTCGGGGGGCGGTTTCATCGTCACCCTGGGCCGGGTCCGCGACCTCTCGCGCTCGCTGGCGCCGGTCATCGAGCGCGACCCCCTCCAGGGCGCGCTCCTGGATGCCGGCGCCGGCCGGCTGCTGGTGGGCAACGAGGACTTCCTGGACGCCTTCGAGAGCGTCTTCACGAAGCACCTGGGCTTCAGGCACCACGATTTCCTGCGGGAGCTCGGCCGGAAGTGGGGACTGCGCCACGCCTTCCGGTTGGAGCAGCACGTCCAGCGCGAGCACGGGATGACCCTGCGAGAGATGGAGACCCAGATGGCGCTGGAGCTCCTGTCCTCGTCCCTGGGAGTGCTCGGCCTGGGCCGCTTCGAGACCGACCTGAGCCGCCGGGACGCGGGCATCATCGTCATCACCCACCACAGCAGCCCCTTCCCGGGGCGCTTCGTGTCGGTTTCCGGAGGCGCGTGTCCGATCCTCTCCGGCTTCCACTCGGCGGTGCTGACCTACATCTCGGGCCGCAAGCTCGCGGCAAGAGAGCTCAGCTGCGCTGCCACCCCCGACGATCCGTGCATCTTCCTCGTCGCTACCGAGGAGCGCGTGTCCAAGCTCATGATCGCGGTGCCGGGGACCCCGGATCACGATCTCGTGGCCGAGATCCTCGGCAGCGCGAGCCGGGAGAGGTCGTCATGAGCGAGCCGCCGCGGGACGACGACAGCATCGCCGACAAGCTCGACGCCACCTGCTGGGACTACTCCCAGAGCGACGACCGGCGCTTCCTCCTCGACCCCATCGGACGGATCTTCGGCACCTTCTGCTGGGACGGCAAGCCGCCCCGCCCCACCGCGACCCGACCGGTCAGAAACGCCGAAGCCGACCAGGACAACGAATAATTCTCAATTTTTAATTCTCAATTCTCAATTACCATCACAGGCATTCACCCAGTATTCACAATCGAGAATTGAGAATTAAGAATTGAGAATTAAGAATTGAGAATTAAGAATTGAGAATTAAGAATTAAGAATTGCTTTTGTGCTCGACCACCGTCACGACCATCGGCTCGCCGTCGACGGTGAACCCCACCTCCCGAGAAGCGGAGGCGTCGAGGCTGTGGACGCTGTAGGCGGAGCCCTCGATGATGGTCGGCAGCGAGATCGAGCTGTGGCCGGGGACCAGGGCTTTGAGGTTGCCGGCGATGACGTTGGCGAGCTCGCCGGCCACGTCGCGCTGGTCGTCGTCGGTCACGGGCCCGCCGCGGGTGGCGAACATGACCTCGGCGGCCCGCCGGACGACGGCGCGGCTGCCCCGCAGCAGCACGCTGCCGGTGAAGTCGCCGTGGATGTGGACGGCTGCCGTGACGGTGTCGCCCTGGAGCTCGTCGGCGGTCAGGACGGCGTCGGCGATCTCGAGGCCGAGCTGGACCGTCCAGATCGCGCGGACCGCCTCCCGGACCTGCCGCTCGCTGATGGTCATCGTCTCTCCTCGCCCGCGACCCGGTAGAAGACGGCCCGGCCGATTCGCAGCCGCTCGAAGCGGTCGTCCAGGTTGAGGGTGGTCTCGGCGGTGCCCAGCATGAGCAGCCCGCCCGGCCGCAGGTGGCGGCGGACCCGTTCCAGGATCGCCCGCTTGGTGTCGACGTCGAAGTAGATCAGGACGTTGCGCAGCAGGAGGACGTCCACCTGGGGCAGGTTGGGGTCGTCGCGGACCAGGTTGTTGTGGAAGAAGGTCACCATGCGGCGGATCTCTTCCCGGATCACCCACGAGCCGCCGTCCTGCCGGAAGTACTTGACGAGCAGGCTCGCGGGCAGGCCGCGGTTGACCTCGACGGTGGAGAAGGCGCCGGTCCGGGCCCGCTCGAGCACCGACCGGGAGACGTCGCTGGCGAGAACGCGGACCGTCCAGGCCGCGAGCTCGGGGAAGTGCTCGGACAGCATCATGGCGACGCTGTAGGGCTCCTGGCCGCTGGAGCAGCCGGCCGACCAGACCGTGAGGGACCGCAGGCCGCCCCGCCGGGCCTCGAGAATGCCCGGCACGACCTCCTGCTGGAGGGCCTCGAAGGGGAAGAAGTCGCGGAAGAACGAGGTCTCGGTGGTGACGATGGCCTCAACCGCCCGGACGTGGAGGTCGCCGTAGGGGCGGGACCGGAGGCCGCGGATGAGCGCGGCCACCGACGGGATGCCGGCATCGCGGGCGACCGGCAGGAGGCGGGCATTGACCAGGTAGATCTTGGACGTGTCGAGGGCGATGCCAGTGTGCTCGCGGACCAGGGCGCGGACGTACTCGAAGTCGCCGTCTGCGAGCTGCTCGGGCAGCTGGAGCCGGGGAGCCTCGCGGCTCATGCCCGGAACCCCACCCGGCGGACGATCTCGGCGCCGATCTCGAGCGGCGTCAGCACGGCGTCGGCCAGGCCCGCGGCGGCGACGTGGCCGGGCATGCCCCAGACCACGCTGCTCGCCTGGTCCTGGACCACGATCCGGCCGCCGGCCGAGGCGATGGCGCGGCAGCCCTCGAGACCATCCTGGCCCATCCCGGTGAGCACCACGGCCAGGCTGGCGCCCTGGAAGCACTCGGCCACCGACCTGAAGAGCACGTCCACCGACGGCCGGCACGAGTTGACCAACGGGCCGTCGTCGGTGACGATCTGGACACCCTGCTCGTCCCGGCGGAGCTTGATGTGGACGTCGCCCGGGGCGATCCAGATCCCCCCGGGGGCGAGCCTGGTCCGGTGCTCGGCCTCGCGCACGGCCAACGCACAGCGGCCGTCGAGGCGCTGCGCCAGGAACGACGTGAAGTTCTTGGGCATGTGCTGGACCACGACCACCGGCGCCGAGAACCCGGCGGGCAGGACGCCCAGCACCTCGGCGAGGGCGTTGGGACCGCCGGTGGAGGCGCCGACGGCGACCACCCCCACCGACCGCGGGCGGGCGGGTGCCGACACCGGCGACGCCGGTCTGCCGGTACGGCGGTCGACGACCTCCCGGCCCAGGCCCAGGGCCCGGATCTTGGGCACCAGCTGGTCCCGGAGATGCCGGCGGGCGAGCTCGGGCGACGCGGTCTGGGACGCCTTGGTGACGTAGTCCGCCGCGCCCAGGAAGAGGGCGTCCACCGTCACCCGGGCGCCCCGCTGGGTGAGGTTGCTGACCATGACGACCTCGACCTCGGGGTGCTCGGCGCGGATCCGGGCCAGGGTCGCCATACCGTCGAGCTCGGGCATGTCGATGTCGAGGGTGACCAGGTCGGGCTCGAGGCGGGCGATCTTGGCCATGGCGATGAGGCCGTTGGGGGCGGTCCCGACGACCTCGAAGCCGTCCTCCTCGCTCAGGATGTCGGTGAGGACCCGGCGGGCGACCACCGAGTCGTCGACGATCAGGATTCGGATCGGCGCCAACTCGACCTCGTCAGACCCTGGTGGTTTCGACGGGAATACCGAGGATCACCAGCTTCTCCACCAGCATGTCCCGGTCGAAGGGCTTCATGATGTACTCGTCGGCGCCGGCGTCGAGGGCCTGCACGACCCGCTGCAGCTCGGTCTCGGTGGTGACCATGAGGAGCTTGAGCCCGGCGAAGCGGGGATCGCGGCGCACCGAGGTGACGATCTCCAGGCCGCTCATCTCGGGCAGATTCCAGTCCACCAGAGCGAGGTCGAAGACGGGGTCGCGGTCGAGCAGCGCCATGGCCTCGCGCCCTTCGGCGGCCTCGGCGACCTCGAAGCCGAGGTCGGTGAGGATGCCGCGGAGGATGGCGCGCATGGCGCGGGAGTCGTCGATGACCAGGGCTCTCATGGGCATCACCTCGGGTTGGTGGGGTCGACCTTGAACCGGCGCAGGGCGGCCTCGAGCTCGCTGGCGGTCCGGCGAAGCTGGACCGCGGCCTCGAGGGTGGTGGCGGCGCCCTCGGACGTCGACCTGGCGGCGCTCGCCACGCCGGCGATGTTGCGGGCGATCTCGGAGCTGCCGACGGCGGCCTCGCTGATGTTGCGGCCGATCTCGCCGGCGGTGGCGGTCTGCTCCTCGACGGCGGTGGCGATGGTGGTCTGGATGCCGTGGATCGTGCGGACGATGCCGCCGATGCCGCCGACCGCGGCCACCGCCCGGCCGGTGTCGGTCTGGATCGTCGCCACCCGGCGCTCGATGTCCTCGGTGGCGGCCGCGGTCTCCCGCGCCAGCTCCTTGACCTCGTTGGCGACCACCGCGAAGCCCTTGCCGGCCTCGCCCGCCCGCGCCGCCTCGATGGTGGCGTTGAGGGCGAGCAGGTTGGTCTGCTCGGCGATGGCGTTGATGACCTTGACGACCTCGCCGATCTCGGCGCTCGAGGCGCCGAGGGAGTCGATGGTCGAGCCGGTGTCGTCGGCGGCGGTCACCGCCTCGGCGGCGATGCGCGAAGCCTCGTGGGCGTTGGCGGCGATCTCGTGGATGCTGGCCGTCATCTGCTCCACAGCCGCCGCCACGGACTGGATGCTTGCGTCCACCTGCTCGGCCGAGCTCGAGGCGAGGCCGGCCCGGCTCGAGGTCGCCTCGGCGGCGTCGCTCAGCCCCCGGCTGGTGGCGGACAGCTGGTCGGCCGCAGCCGTGAGGTTGGCGGTGTTGCCCGAGAAGGCGTAGATCACCCCCTCCATGACCGAGAACAGCCGGTCGAGAGCGTCGCCCGCGTCCCCGATCTCGTCGCGGCGACCCGCCCGCATGCGGACGGTGAGGTCGCCGCCGGCGATCCGCCCCAGAAGGCGGAGGGTCCGCTCGAGCATCAGGTCGATGTAGCGGCTCGTCACCAGGCTGAAGCCGGCGAGCAGGCCGAGGAAGAGCACGGCCGCGACGGTGCCGTTGCGGACCGCTCTGCGCTCGAGGCGGTCGGCCTCGTCGAGGCGGCCCGAGAAGGCGGTCCAGGCTGCGGGGTCGACGTCGGAGACGATCTGGCGGATCTCGCCGGTGCGGGCGTCGGCCCGGACGGCGCGCGCCCTCGTCCAGCCGGTGAGCAGGATGGCGAGCACCAGCAGGAAGCCCAGGGCAGCCACCGCGGACAGCAGCCAGACCTTGTGGGTGAGCCTCAGCTTGTCGAACATGGATCCTCCGAAGTCCGACGAACGGCTGCGCTCGGAGGGAACGCGGTCACGAGGCCTCCGACTCGCCGTCGGTCGGCTCGATCACGGTCTCCAGGTTCAGGACCAGCAGGAGACGGCGCTCGAGCTTGTGGGCGCCGCCGATCATCCGGCGGGCGTCACCGCGGAGGGTGTCGGGCGGCGCCTCGAAGGAGTCGGCGGGAACCTGGACCACGTCGCCGACGCCGTCGACGACCAGGGCCAGGGCCTCGGCGCCGACGCCGAGCACCACGGTCATGAACGAGGCGTCGGCCGGTGCCTCGGGCAGCCCGAGACGGCGCCTGAGATCGATGGCGGTGACGATCTGGCCGCGCAGGTTGATCAGACCTCGGATCGCGGGGTGGGCGAGGGGCACGGGGGTGATGGCCGTGTCCCGCAGCACCTCCTGGACCCGGTCGACCTGGATGCCGAGGAGGAGGTTGCCCGCCGTCAGGGTGCAGAACTGCTGCTGTCCCCTCATGATCCCTCCCGGGCCGGAGTGCGGGAGAAGAAGGTCGGATCGCAGCGCCGCAGCACGGCGGCCAGGTCGATGATCTCGTTGACCCGGCCGCCGATGACCGCGCACGACCGCACCCCTTCACGGCTGCCCGCAGTGCCGTCACTGAGGTCCGCGTCGACGATGTCGAGGATCCGGTGGACGAGGAGGCCGCAGGCGCGGCCGTCGACGGTGCAGATCACCACCGGGGCCTCGTCGGCCGGCGCGGCGGAGTCGTCGCTCCGGCGGCGGCTTCGGCGTTCGGGCAGGGCCTGCTGGAGCTCGACGACGGGTAGGATCTCGCCCCGGTACTGGACCACGGTGGTGTCGCCGACCCGCTCGATGCGCGATCGCTGCACCGACTCGAGGCGGGAGACCCGGTCCAGGTCGATGGCCATGCGTTCGTCGTCGGCGCCCTGGATGAGGAGCATGCGGGTGGTCCCGGGGGCGGCGGTGGCCGGCGGCGCCGGCTCGAGCTCGAGAGCGTGGAGGCGGGCGTCCGACACCACGCCGGCCGTGAGGCCGAGGCGCAGGACGTCGAGGATGAGCGCGATGGACCCGTCCCCGAGGATGGTGGCGCCGGCGAAGGGCAGGCCGCCGAGGCGCGGGCCCAGGGGCTTGACGACGATCTCCTGGGAGTCGTCGATGGAGTCCACCAGGAGCCCGAACTGGCGGTCGTCCCCCTGGAGCACCACGATGCTCTCGGCGGACGGGGCCCCAGCCTCCCCGAGGCCGAGCTCGCGGGACAGGGTGACCAGGGGCAGCAGCCGACCGCGCAGGCGGTAGACCGGAACCCCGTGGACGAACTCGATGCCCAGGTCGTCCTGGCCGCGGCCGAGGCGCACCAGCTCGACCACCGACGACTGGGGAATCGCGAAGCGCTGGCCGGCGCTGCGCACCAGGATCACCGACACGATGGCCAGGGTGAGGGGGATCTTGATCCGGAAGGTGGTCGACCGGCCGGGCTCGGACTGCATCTCAACCGAGCCGCCGATGCTCTCCACGTTGGCCCGCACCACGTCGAGGCCGACGCCCCGGCCGGAGACGTTGGTGACGGTGCGGGCGGTGGAGAATCCGGGCCGGAAGACCAGGCGCTCGACCTGGACCGGGCTCAAGGCGCCGGCCTCGTCCCGACTGACGATCCCCGCCTCGACGGCCCGCTCCAGGATGCGTTCGTTGTCGAGGCCGGCGCCGTCGTCACGGACCTCGATCATCACCGCGCCGCCCTCGTGGGCGGCCCGGAGCTGGATGATGCCGGTCCTCGGCTTGCCCTTCGCCACCCGCTCGTCGGGGGCCTCGATCCCGTGGTCGACGGCGTTGCGCACCAGGTGGAGCAGCGAGGTCTTGATCGCCTCGAGGACCGACTTGTCGAGGTCGGTCTCCTCGCCGTGGAGGTCGATCTCGACCTCCTTGCCGGCGCTCAGGGCCAGGTCCCGGACGAAGCGAGGCAGCTTGGTCAGAATCGAGCTGATGGGCTGCATGCGCGCCCGCATCACGGCCTCCTGGAGGTCGCCGGTGATGGCGTCGAGGCGCTGGGCCGCGGCCGCGAGGGCAGCGTCGCCGTGGCCGGCCAGGTTCTGGCTGATCTGGTTCCGCGCCAGGACCAGCTCGCCGACCAGGTTCATGAGCAGGTCGAGCACGGTGACGTCGACCCGGAGGCTGGACTCGCTCACCGCGGGGACGGCGGTGGGCTCGCCGGAGGCGGGCGCGCGGTCGAGGTCGCGCCTGGCGGTTTCCGGGGTCACCGCCTCGGCCCGCGGCACCGGGGCGGACGGCGGCCGCTCGGGCTCAGGTCGGGCCGGTTTCTTTTTTTTTCCGGCGGCGACCTCGGCGTCGATAACGTCGAGGGCGCGGGCGATCTCGGAGTAGTCCGCCGCACCCTCGGTGCCGTCGGACTCGATGTGGGCGAGGATCTCGCGGACGCTGTCCACCATCCGCAGCAGGGTCGTGGTGACCTCGGGCGTCAGCCGGAGAGTGCCGTCGCGGAGGTGGGCGAGGACGGTCTCTCCGGAGTGGGTGACGGCCTCGAGCTTGCTGAAGGCCAGGAAGCCGCAGGTGCCCTTGATGGTGTGGATGGTCCGGAAGATGCGTTCGATCACCTCGCGGTCGTCGGGCCGCTTCTCGAGCTCCACCAGGTCCTGGTCCATCCGGTCCAGGTTCTCGGCGCTCTCGGCCAGGAACTCGGCGATGATGGCCGACATCCCACCACCCATTCCGGTGCATCCTTCCTGCCCGCCCCGGGGTCGGGCGGCGGGCGCCGTGCTCGGGCCGGCGCGGTCTGAACCGCGGGCCCCCCACCCGTGCTCTCAGCAACCCTCGTGCCGGAATCGAAGCCCGTCCGACGGACGCGCCACCGTCGGCCGCGGCTCGTTCCGGGACGCTGAGCCCCAGGATACCTCAGTCCGGAGGATCGCTGGTACACTCGCAAGAAGCGGCTGTGCAGTCGCTTGCCAGTCCGACGCTCGTGCGAGGTGAACCATGCCTGCTGCCCGACTCGGAGTTCGGAACATCAACCAGAAGCTCACGGTCTTCGTCGGCGGCTCCATCGCCCTCGCGCTGGTGATCCTGGGGATCGTGGCGGTGGCGTACTCCTCCGGCCTGGCGCGGGAGAAGGTCGAGACCGAGATCGACCGGGAGCTCACCGCCAGGGCCCAGGACATCCGTCAGTTCTTCGCCGAGCGGGCGCGGGTGGCGACCACCTTCCTGGCCGACCCGCGGCTGCGGGCCTACTTCGAGGCCTACGACAGCTACCGGGCGCCGGTGCTCCGCGACCGCGACTACAACGCGATCATCGACTATTTGACGGTCCTCGAGGCGCAGAACCCGGACATCAAGGGCGTCTTCTTCGCCGACAACGACAGCGGCGACTACTTCTCGAACCGGGTGCCCGAGATCCCCGGCGGGCGGGTCGAGGTCGAGGGCTACCGCGTCCAAACCCGGCCCTGGTGGCAGGAGGCGGTGGCCGTCGGCCGGCTCTACCTGGCCTCCCCGACGGTCGACCTGGTGACCCGCGAGGTGGCGGTGGTCATCCAGACCACGGTCTCCGCCGAGGACGGCACCCTGCTCGGGGTCGGCGGCGTCGACGTCCTGCTCGCCAAGGTCGGCGAGCTGGTCCGAGGGATCACCTACGAGGGCCAGGGGCACGCGTTCCTGATCGACGAGCAGGGGGAGGTCATCGCCTTCGCCGGGGCCGATCTGCCCCTGGAGTCGAACCTCGCCGACGTAGACGAGCAGGTCGAGGACAGCGCGGGCTTCGCCGCTCTGGGCGAGCGGCTCGTGGCGGGCGACACCAGCCCGGCGACGGTCCGGTTCGAGGGCGAGGACCGGATCGTGCTGTCGGTGCCGGTCGCCTCCGAGATGCCCCACTTCCAGTGGACTCTCGGCCTGGTGCTGCCGGAACGGGTCCTCACTGCGCCGGTGAGGGCCAGCGTCCTGACCACCGTCGCGGCCATCCTGGTCACCATCCTGGCGATCGGTGGCGTCACGTTGCTGGTGAGCCGGTGGGTCGTGACCAGACCCATTCAGGCCCTTCTCGAGCGGCTCCGGGACGTGGCCGCCGGCGATGCCGACCTGACCCGGCGGGTCAGGGTCTCCACCGACGACGAGATCGGAGAGCTCGGGACGACCTTCAACACCTTCGTGGAGCGGATCCAGGGCGACGTCGGCAGCATCGGCGGCCAGGCCACGGCCCTCGCCGAGGCCGCCGACCAGATGCGGAACCTGGCGCAGCAGATCGCCACCGCCAACGACGAGAGCTCGAGCCAGGCCGGGCTGGTGTCCGCGGCCGCCGAGCAGGTGAGCGCCAACGTCGACTCGGTAGCCACCGCCACCGAGGAGCTCAACGCCAACACCCGGGAGATCGCGGCCAACGCCTCCGAGGCGGCCCGGGTGGCGACCCACGCGGTGGACATCGCGACCACCACCCGGGGCACCTTCGACCAGCTCGCCGAGAGCGGCACCACCATCGGCAACGTGGTCAAGGTGATCTACGCCATCGCCGAGCAGACCAACCTGCTGGCCCTCAACGCCACCATCGAGGCGGCTCGGGCGGGGGAGGCCGGCAAGGGCTTCGCGGTGGTCGCCGACGAGGTCAAGAAGCTGGCCAACCAGACTGCCCAGGCCACCGAGCAGATCAGCGCCACCGCCCGCGCCATCTCCGAGCACACGGTGACCGCCGGCGAGGCGATCGCCGAAATCACCTCGATCATCGAGTCGATCCACGACATCCAGACCGTGATCGCCAGCGGGGTCGAGGAGCAGACCGCCACCACCGCGGAGATCGCCCACGCCGTCAGCGAGGCCGCCACCGGCAGCCGCGAGATCGCGGAGCGGATCGCCGGCATCGCGGCCGCCGTCCAGCAGACCGCCGCGGCCTCGGTCTCGTCCCGCGAGGGCGCCGACGAGCTCGCCAACATGGCCGCGGATCTCCAGCGCGTCGTCGGACGGTTCACCTACTGATTCTTAATTCTCAATTCTTAATTCTTAATTACATCACAAACGTCACAGATCCGACATTTCTCTCATCTGCGACGAAAATTAAGAGTTAAGAATTGAAAATTAAGAATTACTCGTAGCGGAGCGCGTCGATGGGGTCGAGTGCGGCGGCCTTGGCGGCCGGGTAGGTGCCGAAGAAGACCCCGACCAGGGCTGCGAAGCCGAAGCCCAGGGCCACCGCCCACAGGGGCACGTGGGCCGACGGGAAGTTCGGGATCGCATTCGCTCCCAGGACGCCGAGGCCCCAGCCGGCCAAAATGCCGATCAGACCGCCGACCAGAGAGATGGTCACCGCCTCGATGAGGAACTGGATGAGGATGTCGGAGCGCCGGGCGCCGACCGCCTTTCGGATGCCGATCTCCCGGGTCCGCTCGGTGACCGAGACCAGCATGATGTTCATGATGCCGATCCCGCCCACCAACAGTGCGATGCTCACCACGCCGCCGACCACCGAGGTCACGGTGCCGAGAATGGTGCCGATCCGATCGAGCAGCTCCTCCTGGAGCAGGACCCGGAAGTCGTCCTTGGTTCCTTCGGGGATCCGGTGGCGTCTCCTGAGAACCTCTTTGATCTCGTCCTTGGCGAGATCGACGGTGTCGGCGGAGGTCGCCTTGAAGTCGAGACGGATCTGCTTCAAGGCCTCGACGCCGTAGATCTCCCGTGCGGTCGTGATGGGAATGAGGACGAAGTCGTCCTGGCTCCGGCCGACCATCTCGCCCTTGTACTCCATGATCCCGATGATGGTGAACGACGACGAGCCGACGATGAGGTCGCTGCCGAGAACCGGCTCCTCGAGCTCGAGCTCGTCGATGACCTCCTGGCCGACCAGCGCGACCCGTGCCGCCCGTCGCATGTCGAGGTCCGAGAAGAAGCGACCGCGCTCGACCCAGTGGTTGGAAACCTCCTGGTGCGACGCGCCGGTGCCGAGCAGGGTTGTCGCGTGCCGCCGTTCTCCCGACCTGGTCTGCTCCGGGCGGTAGAAGACCGGGTTGAAGAGCTCCAGGCCCGCCGCCTCCTCCATGATCGCGAGGCCGTCCTCGTAGGTCAGGACGACCTCGCGGCCGGCGAAATCGGGATCCTGTGGGTCCTGTCTCGGGAAGACCATGAGGTAGGTGACGCCGACGCCCTCGAACTCGGTGGCGATGACGTGGTTGAGGCCCTGGACGATGGACACCACGGCGATCACGGCGGCGACCCCGATGATGATGCCGAGCATGGTCAGCAGGGAGCGCAGCTTGTTGGCCCAGATGGCCTGGAGCGCGATCCGGAGGTTGTCCCAGATCATGGCCCGCCCCCCCGCCGCGCGATCGTCTCGTCGCTCACCACCCGGCCGTCGAGGAGGCGGACGACGCGGTGGGCGCGAGCGGCGATGTCCTCCTCGTGGGTGACCAGCACGATGGTGTTGCCGGACCGGTTGAGGTCGTCGAACAGGGCCATGATCTCCTCGGAGGTCCGGGAGTCGAGGTTGCCGGTGGGCTCGTCGGCGAGCAGGATCGAGGGCTCGTTGACCAGGGCCCGCGCCACCGCCACCCGCTGACGCTGGCCGCCGGAGAGCTCGTTCGGCTGGTGCTTGATCCGGTCGCCGAGGCCGACCTTCTCGAGCGCCTCGGTGGCGAGCCGGCGGCGCTTGGCCGAGGGCATGCGGGCGTAGACGAGTGGCAGCTCGACGTTGGCCAGGGCGGTGGCCCGGCTGAGCAGGTTGAAGGTCTGGAAGACGAAGCCGATCTCGCGGTTGCGGATGTGGGCGAGCTCGGCGTCGTCGAGGCCCGAGACCGGCTGGCCGTTGAGGACGTACTCGCCGCTGGTCGGGGTGTCCAGGCAGCCGACCAGGTTCATGAGGGTCGACTTGCCGGAGCCGGAGGGACCCATGATGGCGAGGTAGTCGCCGGCGGCGACCTCCAGGTCGACGCCGTCGAGGGCGCGGACCTCGGTGTCGCCCATCCGATAGATTTTGCGCAGCTCGGTGATGGAGATCAGCATCTCAGTCCACCGTGACCTCGACCTCGCCCGAGGTCTCCTGGTCCCGATCACGTTCGTCCCCGGATCGCTCGCCGACGTGGACCGGGTCGCCGTCCTCGAGGCTCTTCAGGGTGCGGTAGGGGCCGACGACGACCTCCTCGCCCTCGCCGAGACCCTCGGTGATCTCGACCCAGAGCACGTCGGTGACACCGGTGGTCACTCGTCGCACCGACGCCTCCCCGTCGGAGATCACGTACACCACGTCGCTCTCGTCGAGCCCCTTGGCGGCGGCGCCCCGGACCTCGTTGCCGTCCTCGTCCAGGGTGCGGCGCACCACCGCCTGGACCGGGACCGCCAGGGCGTCCTCAGCGGTGGCGGTGAGGATGTCGACCTTGGCGGTCATGGCGGGGCGGAGCTTGGGGTGCGGGTCGTCGAGGGCGATCTTGACCAGGAAGCGGATGGTGCCCTGGCCGGGGTCCTCACGGCCCGAGGTGGCGATTTCGACCACCTCGCCGACCAGGGGCTGGTCCTCGCCGAGGGCCTCCACCACGACCTCGGCGGTTTGGCCGAGCTCCACCGACACCACGTCGATTTCGCTGACCTCGACCTCGGCGAGGAGCCGCGACATGTCGGCCACGGTCATGATCACCGACCCCGGGAGGTTGGTCGAGCCGGGCACCACGGTCTCGCCCTGCTCGGCGTCGAGCTGGATGAGAACCCCGTCCATGGGGGAACGGATGGTGGTCCGGGCCAGGTCGTCGGAGGCGCGCTCCAGGGCGGAGCGGTACTGTTCGATGGAGTGGCGCTGGGCCTCGATCTCGACCTCGGCGGTGTCCACCGCGAGCTGGGCGGCGTCCAGGGCCTCCTCGCTGACGAGCTCGTCGGAGTGGAGCTGCTTCACCCGCCGGAGGTTGCGCTCGGCGTCGGCGAGCTGGACCTCGAGCCGGCGGGTGGACACCTCGGCCTGGCGCAGGGCGGCCCGGGCCTGGTCCCGGGCGCTCTCGTAGAGGTCGCGCTCGATCTCCACCAGGAGCTGTCCGGTCTGGACGGTCTGGCCCTCGACCACGGGCAGGGAGATGATCTCGCCCACCACCTTGGCCGAGATCTCAACCTTGCGCTCGGGGGTGATCTCGCCGGTGGCCTTGACCCGCGACGACACGGTGCGCCGCTCGGCGGCCTGGACCTCGACCTCCTCCCCGCGGGGACCGGAGTCCCGGAGGCTGGCCCAGACCACGAGGGCGAGGACGACGATCACGGCGGCGGCGATGAGGGGCTTCTTCATGACCAGCTGCCCCGGTTACGAGAACATGCCCTGGAGGGCGCCGAGACCGGCCTTGGCCACCAGCCACACGGCCCACGGGACGAGCACGGCGGTCGCGGCCTTGGCCGTGGACAGCCGGCCCACGATCCTGAAGCCGATGACGAGCAGGACGACGGTCCAGACGTTGAACACGCTGAGGGTGCTGGCGGCCGCCGACAGCCAGCCCGGCGCGTCGGGGGGCAGGAAGGCGCCGAGGTGGGACTTCACCAGGTTCGGGATCTCCTGCTCGGTCACCTTGCCGGCGCCCTGGATCAGGACCACCAGGAGCACCGTCGCCACCACCGCGGGCGGCCAGTAGGCGTGGAGGGCTGCGGAGAGGGTCCGGACGTAGTCGGTCTCCGAGCCCACCATCTTGAGCGCGAGGAAGAAGATCGCCGCCAGGATCGCCCACATGACCGGGACGATGACGGCGGTGATCACCGGCAGGAAGCGCGTGAACTTGGCACTCTGTTCGACGATGTTCTCGATCTGCTCGTCGGTGAGCTCGTCGGAGCGCTCGCCGAGGCGATCCCGGATCGTCGCCTCTTGGTCCATGTGGGGCAGGACGATGGCCTGGGCCCCGACGGTGAGGACCATCATGGCGAGGAGGACCGCGACCCAGGTCGGCTTCACCCGAATGTCCTCGAAGACCTCGCCCGGGGAGTAGAACGCCTTGACCAGCCGATGCAGGCTGCTCAGCTGCGGGGTGGCGGCGGGTGGAGCCTCGGGAAGCTCGGCCGGCTCGTAGCTCGGGCGGGTGCCGCTGTCGTCCATGGGGTCGCTCCTTCCTGACGTGCGTCCGTATTGTGCCTGATCCTGACCGTGGGTGGTTGTCGGTCATCCCCCCATTTGGTTGTACGCAGCTTCGCGGCAGGAGATTTCAGGACCGGTTCCGGGCTCTGCTAGAGTCGTCGGCGGCATGGGCCGCTGGTCGTCTCGCTTCCGCCGTCTCGTCGTCTCGATCCTGGCCGCGGCAGCCGTGGCGGCCTGGTGGACCGAGGCCGGGGCCGCCGACCGCGAGGAGGTCGAGGACCTCGTCCGGCGGCTGGGCCGGACCCGCTGGACGGACGGCAACGCCGTCGAGCTCCTGGCCGACCCGCGCCGCGCCTGGGAGGCGCGCCTCGACCTCCTCGAGTCCGCCACCAACCACCTCTTCATCTCCACCTTCAGCTGGTACGAGGACGACTACGGGACCCGCTTCCGCGAGCGCCTCGCCGAGGTGATTCGCGAGCGCTCCCGGTCGAACCCCGACTTCACCGTCCACTGCCTGGCGGATGCCATGGCGATGGGCTTCATCAACAACAGCTTCGAGGAGCTGGAGAAGACCGGGGCCGACGTGCGCTCCTTCAACCGGGCCTCGTGGGGCGTGTCGTCCATGTACGGGCTGCGGATGCACGACAAGATCGTGGTCGCCGACGGCCGCCAAGCCATCGTCGGGGGCCGCAACTACGCCGACATCTACTACGACCCCCTGCACTGGTGGCTGGACTTCGGGGTGCTGCTCGAGGGCCCGGCGGTGTGGGACCTCCAGATGATCTTCCTCAAGGCCTGGGCCGTGGCCACCGACCTCGCCCGGGCCCACCACTTCGCCTGGCCGGTGGAGACGATCCACCGGCGAATCCGCGCCCTGTGGTCGACCGGTCGCTTCCCGGATGGTGCGAGCCCGCTCGAGGGTTTCCTGGACGAGCGGTTCTTCCCCGACATCGAGACGCCGGCCGGGGACCTCCGGGTGGCAGTGCTCTACGACAACCCGGTGCTCTGGCGCCGGGCGCCGACCATCGACCTCCTGGTGGAGCTGGTGCGCGGCGCCGAGTCCGAGGTCGACCTGATGACGCCCTTTCCCAACTTTCCCGACGACCTCTCGGAGGCCCTGGCCGCGGCCGCGGCGCGTGGGGTTCGGGTCCGGTTGATCGTCAACCACCGTTCGGCGGCCATCCGGGGCGGCCTCATCCAGCTCTCGACGTACCCGGCCCTCATGCAGCTGGTGTCGGCGGGGGCCGAGGTGTGGGCGTGGAAGGGAAGCCCCGAGCTGTTCGCGGAGGTGGTGCGGAGCGAGTGCGTTCCCGCGATCATGCCGCCGGTCGCCCTGCACGGGAAGATCGTCCGGATCGACTCCGAGCTGGTCGTCGTCCACTCCTCCAACTTCAACATCCGCTCCACCTACTACAACACCGAGGCCGGGGTGGCGGTTCTCGACGGCGAGTTCAACCGACAGGTCCGCGAGCTCCTCGACGGGCTCCTCGACCTCGAGAACTTCGACCTGCGCTGCACCAACGGCGACCGCCAGGTCACCGTCGACCGGGTGGTCGAGCGCCTGGGCGCCGATGACGTGGCCGTCATGCGCGACGAGCTCGGCCCGTGGCGGTACATGGTCGACGGGATCAGCATGCTGTGGTGAGGATCCGGGGAGGCCGACGGCCGGCGGCGGCGCTGCTCGTCTGGCTGGTGTGGGCGGCGGCGGTCTCCGCCGGCGCGGCCGAGCCGCCGCGGGACGTGGACGTCTGGCACCGGGCCCTCGAGGCCGCGGTCGGGGTCGAGCTCACCGACGAGCCGGCCGGCGGCTGGACCCTGGGCCTGTACCCGACCGCCGGCGTCGCCGTGGGCCCGTCCAACTGGGCTTCCTACCAGCTCCACGGTGCGCTGTCCCTGAGCCGGAACGGGCGGTTGAGCCTGTTCGCCGGCTACGGTTACGAGCGCGGGCCGACCTCGCGATCCCACATGGTCACCCTCGGGTGGGGCGGCGTGCAGCGGCTGCAGGCCGGTCGCAGCCAGCGCGGGTTTTACGGCAAGTTTCTCAGGTATCGACGGATGGACGATTTCGACCACGGTCTCCACCACGGCGTGTCGGTCGGCCACGAGAGCGGGGCGGGCATCCTGGCCCTGTCAATCGAGCTGGGCGCCGCGCGCTCCTCGGCCAACCACTGGTCGGTCATCGGCCAGATCTCCCTCAAGCTCGCCTTCCCGGTGGCCGTCGCCCTGTCGCGAACGCCCCACACCCAACCCCCACCCTGATGCCGATCGGCCCCGGGCTGCAGTACAATTCAGGGATCGCAGCGCGGGCGGGCAGCGCGGAGGATAGCCCGGACGGGAGTCGCACCATCGACGCGAATCGCATTCTCACGGACCTGTTGGTCAACTTCCGCCGAATCGTCCACCGGGGTCTTATCAACTACTCGGGCGAGCTGTGGTACCGGGAGGGGCTGCCCAGCGACGTCTTTCGCCGTCTCGTCATCCGCAAGGAGAACGAGACGCCTCTGGACCGGTTCTCCGGCGACTACGAGGAGCTCATCACCTACGCCAGCTTCCGCGACCTCGCCGACATCATCGCCGGCAACGAGGCCCTTCGCGAGCGGCTGAGCATCCTCGAGCCCCGGGACGGCGCCAGCCTGCTCGACCGCCTGCACGAGCTCGAGGAGATGCGCCGGTCGATCACGCTGAAGAGCCCTGAAGGGCCCGAGGATGGCGAGCGACTGCGCCGCTACTACGACGATTTCCGGCACGCCATCAAGGGCGGACGACGGGGCGAGGGCGACCGGAGCGGACGGGCCCAGCCCGTAAAGCCGCTCGCGAGCGGCGGTCCGCCGACCGCCGAGGGGGTGGAGGAGGAGACCCTGGACTCGATCTTCGAGCCGGAGGAGCCGCCGCCGCCCCCGCCCAAGCGCTCGGGGCGACTGGTGGTCAAGGTCTCCGCCGACGACCTGCGCGGCGCCGGCGACGAAGCCCCGGGAACCCCGGTGACCAGGGTGGCGACAACGCCCGGACCGCCGAAGGCGACCGGCAACGAGGCCGTGGGAGCCGTGGAGACGCCGATCACCCAGGTCTCCGTCCGGCCGGGACCGGGGACCTCGACACCCACCGGGCCCATCGACCGGATCGAGACGGTCGAGCGGGCGATCCTGGACGGCGATCACGGGGTGGTCCTCAAGGCTCTCCATCTCGAGGTCACCACCATCGCCGACGGGATGCTGCGGCGCGATCCCGAGCACGGCCATCCGGTCTGGGAGCTGGTCAACCGGGTCGGCTGGATGGACGAGCACGCCGAGGCCTTCGGCCTGCAACCGCTCGAGATCTTCTTCACCCTCGCGGACACCTACCTGGAGGCCTACGACGAGGACGCCCGGGCCAGCGACCTCAAGGAGATGCTCGCCCAGGCGTCGTTCTCCAAGCTGCTCCTGACCCTGCGCGAGATGTTCCTGGGGAGCCGCGCGAAGGTGTGAGGGTCGCGGCAGGGGTCAGCGACGGCGACCAGGGGCAGCGAGCAGCGAGCAGGAACAGCGATCAGAGGCAGCAATCAGCCCCCCACCCTTGTTGCCCCGGGAGACACCGGGGAAGTAACACAACACTGGTTCCAGCAGAACTCCCCGGCCAAGTCCCCGAGGGTGTTACTTAGGAGCGATCAGCGTGCAGCGATCAGCGACCAGCGATCAGCGGCAGCAACCGGCGATCAGCGACCAGCGATCAGCGATCAGGGATCAGCGCCAGCAACCGGCGACAGCGATAGCGACCGGCTCCGGGTCCGGATGCGGGTCCGGTCGGGAGCGGGAGCGGGGGCGAGCTGATGGCCGCGACAACCGGGCCGACTGTCTACTGCCGCTGTCACTGCCACTGACGCTGCTTGCTGTTCCTGATCGCTGCCCCTGCCCCTGATCGCCGGAGCTGACATCGGACACGGGAACGGGTACGGGCACGGGCACGGGTCAGCGCCCGACGTACACCGCGCCGGGCTCGATCATGGCGCCTTCAGGGAGGTACTCGAGACAGTGGGCCATCCAGCCGGTCTGGATGGCGAGGCAGAAGGGGAGGGGGAAGGCGCTCACCGGCAGCCCCATGGGGTGGTAGAGCAGCCCGGTGATGGAGTCGACGTTGGCGAAGATCCCCTTGGGCGCCAGGGCCTCTTCGACGGCGGCACGGAGGGCGAGGTAGGTCTGCCAGCGGTCGTCGAGGCCGTGGGCGGCGAGGAGCCGCTCCGCGAAGGGCTCCAGGGCGCGGACCCGGGGGTCCGGACAGCGGTAGACCCGGTGGCCGAAGCCCGGGAAGCGGTGGCCGGCGGCGAGGGCGCGACGGGACCACGACCGAGCGTCGTCCGGTCCCTCGAGCTTCGCCAGCATCTCGAAGGCGAGCTGATTCGCGCCACCGTGGCGGGCGCCGGAGAGGGCCCCGAGGCCCGCCAGGACCGCCGAGCCGAGATCGGCGCCGGTGGAGGCCACGATCAGGGCCGCGAAGGCGGCGGCGTGGAGCCCGTGCTCGGCCTGGACCACCAGGCTGGCGTCGAAGGCCCGGGTTTCCTCGTCGGAGGGCGAGCGGGCGAGTGCCTGGTGGAGGAAGTTGGCGGCGAAGCCGAGGTCGTCGGAGGGAGGCACGGGTGCCGCGCCGTCGAGGTGGCGGATGGCGGCGGCCGCGAGCGCGGACGACCAGGCGAGGATGCGGGCCGGGCGGCGCCACTGGGCGTCGGCGTCGGTGCGCTCGGGCTCCGGCGCCTGGCAGGCGGCTACAGCCAGCATCGTACGGTACTGGGCCAGGGGGTGGGCCAACCGGGGAACCCTCGCCAGGGCGTCGAAGGCGGCCCGCGGCGGCCGGCGCCAGCGCCGCAGCTCGTCCTCCCACGCCGCCAGCTCGGTCGGGCGCGGGAGCTCGCCGCGCAGGATCAGGTAGGCGGTGGCCTCGAAGGAGGCCGACGCGACCAGGTCCTCGACCGGGTAGCCGCGGATCAGCAGGCGGCCGGCGGTGCCGTCGATGTGGCTGATGGCGGTGTCGCCGGCCACCAGCCCGGCGAGGCCCCGACCGTAGGTCTGCGGCGACGGCGGGGCGCCGCGGCCGATCACCCCGGCCCTCCGGGGCTCACCCGGCGCTCGGCCGGCCCCACGTATCGGGTCAGAGGGCGCACCAGGCGGATGGTTTCCATGGCCTCCCGCACCAGGGCGAGGATGCCGGCGGTCCGGGCGACCGCGTAGAGGCAGGGCACCAGGGCCGGATCGGCCCCGAGAAGGGCGAAGATCGGCGCCGCGTAGAAGTTGATGTTGACGTGGACGCCGCGGCCGGCGAGGGCAGCGGTGGCGGCGGTCTCCAGCGCCCGCGCCCTGGCGAAGAGCTCGTCGCGCCCCCGGCGCCGGGCGAGAGCGGCGAGCTCGCGCCGCAGGACCACGACCCGGGGATCCGGCATTCGGTAGGCGCGGTGGCCGAAGCCGGCGACGGCGCCGCCGCCGGCGAGGATCCCGTCGACGAGCCTGACGGCGTCCTCCGGTCTCTCGAGACGGCCGAGCTGCTCGAGCACGGCTTCGGTGGCGCCGCCCTGGCGGGGCCCACGCAGGGCCGACAGCCCGGCCACGACGTTGAAGTAGGGGTCGGCCAGGCAGGAGGCGACCACCATGGACGCGAAGGTCGGGGCGTCGAGGCCGTGGGCGGCATACAGCACCCACAGGAGGTCGAGGATCCGGACGTCCTCGGGATCGGGCTCGCGACCCGTCAGGGCTGCCAGGAGGCCGCGAGACAGGCTGGCCGAGCTGTCGGGAGGTCCGCCGGGAGGACGGCCGGCGCGGTGGGCCGCGATGGCTCCCACCAGGCCGGCGACCTGCCCGACGATTCGCAGCTCGCGCCAGTGGCGCTCGCCGCTGAGGTCGTCGGTCACCGGCAGCTCGTGGCAGCCGAGTGCGGAGACGCCCGCGCGGAGCAGGCGGGTGGGGTGGGTGTGCGGGTCGAGGTCGCCGAGCAGGGCGAGCACCTCGCCGGGCACGCCCCGGCTCGTTCGAAGGCCGTCCCGGAAGCTCGCGAAGGCGTCGGGCGCCTCCTCGGGAAGGACGCCGGCGATGAGCAGGTAGGCGACCTCCTCGAAGCCGCGCTCGCCGGCGAGGGCCTCCACCGGACACCCGCGGTAGCTCAGCGTTCCGCTCGCCGGGTCGAGCCACATGACCCCGGTGGCGGTGGCGACGACGCCGGACAGACCACGTCCGACGTCGGTGGTCACCGGCCACTCGAGCTCGTCGGCTCGCCAGTTGTAACCGGGCGAGAGGGTGGGGAGGACGGTCATGGCGGACTAACGATACCGCGTTCTGAACTCTGAACTCTGAACTGCGACCTCCTCCGCTCAGTCCGACCAGGCGCCGGTGGTTCCGGACTCGAAGCCGTCGGCGAAGAGGATGTCGGCGCCGAAGCAGGCGGTCGCGGTCGAGACCTCGATGTCGTCGACCCACCAGCCGTCGCCGTTGACGCTGCTGTCGGTGGACAGGCGCCAGCGCAGCTGGACGTCGAGGCCGCTCCAGTCGGCCAGGGACGCCGCGTACTGCGTCCAGGTCAGGCCCGGGTCGCTGCCCGTGAAGTAGGCGCCGGTGGGCAGGTCGCACTGGTCGGCGGTGTATGACGAGGTTCCCGGGTAGTTCACGGGCACCGTGAACCAGGTCGAGCCGTTGTCGGCGGAGATCTCCACCACGCCCTTGTCCCAGCCGCCCTCGATGTCGTACTTGGACCAGAACGTGAGGGTCGACGTGGCGCCGATCGGGATGGCGGGGGTGCGGATGCCGGCGCAGACGTAGTTGCCGTAGCTGCCCGTCAGGTAGACCCGCGGTCCGACGTGGCCACCGGTGGCGGCCGCACTCCAGGGGGCCTGAGCCGTGAGGGAGGCGGCGCCGGTGTCGCCGGCGTCGTCGATCCAGCTCCCGACCGGGCCGGTGGGGCTGCCGGCGGCGCGCTCGACGTTGCCGTCCTCGTTGCCGTTGGCGAGGTCGACGGCGCGCACCACGTAGTGGTAGGTCTCGCCATGGACCACGTCGTCGTCGTTCAGGCTGGTGACGGCGAGCTGGGTCGCGATCCGGTTGCCGGGAGCGGGCGTGAAACCGGGGTCGGTGGCGCGGTAGACGTTGTAGGCCACGGGGCCGCCGCACCAGACCTGCTGCGGCGGGAGCCAAGCCACGGTCAGGCGGCAGCTCGAGGTCGCGGCGTTGACGACCTCTCCGGCGCCCGCGAAGGTCGGGGGCTCGGTGCAGGCACCGGTGGTTGCGACGTCGACGCACTCGGACGCCGCCGAGGAGCAGCTGCCCGCTGCGGTGGCGACCACCGTGTAGGCGTACGGAACGCCGCCGGAGGCGGTGGTGTCGACGAAACCGGCGCTGGCGGTCTGCCCCACTAGGGTCGGCGGGCCGGGAGTCGCGCAGCCCCCGGCGGCCCGGTAGATCCTGAAGTCGATGCCCGGGCTCTGGGGCGTCCAGCTCAACGCGACGCGGTTGGGGCCGTCGGGCGCGGCGACGACGCCGGCGGGTCGGTCCGGGATGCGGGCGATGGGCTGGGCGATGTGAGCCAGGGTCGCGAGGTAGGTCCGCACGGCCGCCGCCTCGAAGTCGGGCCCGCCCGGCCCGCAGTTGGCGATGGTGTCCGACGACTGGTGGTAGTGGGGGTAGGTGCCGCCCTGGCCGCAGAATCCCTCGTTGTCGGTGATGCCGCAGACGGCCGCGTACCCCTCGTCCCAGAACGGGGCGTGGTCGGAGAAGACCATGCTCGAGCACGAGAAGGCGTTGACGGCCATTCCGGTGGCGTAGTCGGCGGCCGCGTCCACCATGGCCTGGGCGAGCCACTGGGAGCCCGAGTTGTAGTTGAGGTCGAGGTTCTCCACGGCGGGCACGCCGTCGCCCTCCCAGCCGATCATGTCGGCGTTGAGGACCGCCACGATGTTCTCGTTCGCTGCCGCGGCGGTGGCCGCGTAGTGCTCGCTGCCGTAGAGGCCCTGCTCCTCGCCGGTGACGGCGATGAGCTTGACGGTGCGGTCGAAGCAGTAGCCCGACATGATCTCGGCCAGGGCGGTGACCATGGCGGTGCCGCTGGCGTTGTCATCGGCTCCGGGGGCAGGACCCGACGACGGCAGGTCGTCGAGGTGGGCGATGGCGATGGTGACCTCGTCGGGGATGGT
>DATHSO010000014.1:0-14325 GCA_035464095.1 Candidatus Methylomirabilota bacterium
TTCGGACGCGGACGCGGACGCGGACGCGGACGCGGGAGGAAGCGTCGGAGCCGCTCGTGAATTCCCCCGCAAGGGCGGGTAGAATCCCCCCGCGGAGACCGTGCGGGGGAAGGGACCACCATGCGCAAGGCAGTCATCCTCATCACCGGGGCGAGCGGCGAGATCGGTCACGGCCTGATCGAGCGCCTGGCGGTCGACGAGCACCGCTCCATCGTCACCATCGACCTCCAGCCCCTGGCGCGCGAGCTCAGGGACAAGGTCGACCGGGAGTACCTGGGCTCGATCCTCGAGATCCACCTGCTGGAGCGGATCCTCGCCGAGTTCGAGGTCGACATGGTCTTCCACCTCGCCGCGGTGCTCTCGACCCGGGCCGAGTTCACGCCGATGGCCGGCCACCAGGTCAACGTGGAAGGCACCCTCAAGCTGCTCGACTTCGCCCAGTCCCAGGGCGAGTCCCACGGTCGTCCGGTGGTCTTCCTGTACCCGAGCTCCATCGCCGCCTACGGCCTGCCGGACCTTCCGACCAAGGCGAGCGCCGGGCGACTGGTCGAGCACGAGTGGAACCAGCCCAGCACCATGTACGGCTGCAACAAGCTCTACTGCGAGCACCTCGGGCGCTACTACGCGGGGCACTACAAGCAGCTCGCCGCCGAGACCCTGTCCGGTCGCGTCGACTTCCGGGCGATCCGCTTCCCCGGCCTGATCTCGGCCGACACCGTGCCCTCGGGCGGCACCTCGGACTACGCGCCGGAGATGATCCACGCCGCCGCCAAGGGCGAGGCCTACGCCTGCTTCGTCCGCCCCGACACCCGGATCCCGTTCATGGCGATGCCCGACGCGGTGGATGCCCTCCTTCGGCTGGCGCGGGCCGACCGCGCGAGGCTCAGCCGGGCGGTCTACAACATTTCCGCCTTCAACCCGTCGGCCGAGGAGATCCGCTCCCTCGTCCTCGCCGGCTTCCCGGACGCCGAGATCAGCTTCGAGCCCGACCTCAAGCGCCAGGCCATCGTCGACAGCTGGCCGGCCGACGTCGACGACGGCGCCGCGCGGTCCGACTGGGGCCTCGACCCGCGCTACGACCTGGAGCGGGCTTTCACCGAGTACCTCATCCCCACGATCCGGAACCGTTACTGACCCCGGCGGCGCCCCGAGGGGCGCCGTGCGCCGCGATCCGTCGCCGCGAATCCGCAGTTCGAAAACAGAACAGAGTCCCGGTCGGGTTCTCCGCTCTCCCGCCGGTCTTGAGAATCGCGTCCGCATCGCGCCGCCCGAGCGACGACCGTCCCGGAAGCAGCCCGTTTCCAGGAACTTAGAGAAATTCGAAAAACCCCATATCTCGTGGTTGACAAGCCCCGAAAGCCCCATATATAGTGGTTGAAGTCAGCTTAAAAAGGCCCCGAGAAGTGGGACGTTGCCAGGGTGTATCGGGGGATTTTTTTGCCGAGCGACGAAAATTCCTCGGGAGGTCGAGGGGGCCAGATGAAGGTAGCGCGTCGATTCACCACCGCGGGAGATGATCCATTCGCCGGGCTGAGCTTCGTGGAGCGGTCCACCGAGATCCGCAACACCGACGGCAGCCTCGTCTTCGCAATGGACAACGTCGCGGTGCCCGAGAGCTGGTCGCAGGTGGCGGTGGACGTGCTCGTCCAGAAGTACTTCCGCAAGGCCGGCGTGCCCCAGCTCGACGACGCCGGCAACCCCGTCCTCGACGACAACGGCGAGCCCATGACCGGGTCCGAGACCGACGCGCGGCAGGTCTTCCGGCGCCTCGCCGGCTGCTGGACCCACTGGGGACGTGAGCACGGTTACTTCGACACCGAGGACGACGCCCTCGCTTTCCACGACGAGCTCTGCTTCATGCTCGCCGCCCAGATGACCGCCCCCAACTCGCCGCAGTGGTTCAACACCGGCCTCCACTGGGCCTACGGCATCACCGGACCGCCCCAGGGGCACCATTTCTGCGACCCCGCGACCGGTGAGCTCGAGCAGGCCGCCAACGCCTACGAGCACCCCCAGCCCCACGCCTGCTTCATCCAGTCGGTGGCCGACGACCTGGTCAACGACGGCGGCATCATGGACCTCTGGGTGCGGGAGGCGCGGCTGTTCAAGTACGGCTCCGGCACCGGCAGCAACTTTTCGAGGCTCCGCGGCGAGGGTGAGCCGCTGTCCGGAGGCGGCCGTTCGTCCGGGCTCATGTCCTTCCTCAAGATCGGCGACCGTGCCGCCGGCGCCATCAAGTCCGGCGGCACCACCCGCCGGGCTGCGAAGATGGTGTGCCTCGACCTCGACCACCCCGACATCGAGCGCTTCATCTCGTGGAAGGCCGTCGAGGAGCGCAAGGTCGCCGCCCTCGTGACCGGCTCGCGCACCCTGCGGCGACACCTGCAGGGGATCCTCGACGCCTGCTTCGGCGACGGCGACGAGGCCACCGTCGACCCCCGCCGGAACCGGGAGCTCGAGCGCCGGATCCGGGTCGCCCGCCGGCGCGGCGTGCCCGACGGCTCGATCCAGCGGGTGCTCCAGCTCGCCGTCCAGGGCTGCCGCGACTATCCGGTCGAGGAGTACGACACCGACTGGGACTCGGACGCCTACTTCACGGTGTCCGGCCAGAACGCCAACAACAGCGTCCGCGTGCCCAACGCCTTCTTCGACGCTTTGGAGGCGGGGCACGACTGGGCGCTCGTCCGGCGCACCGACGGCGAGCTCGCGAAGACGGTGCCCGCGGCCAAGCTGTGGGACGACATCACCGTTGCCGCCTGGGAGTGCGCCGACCCGGGCCTGCAGTACGACGACACCATCAACGAGTGGCACACCTGCCCGGTCTCGGGCCGCATCAACGCCTCCAACCCGTGCTCCGAGTACATGTTCCTGGACGACACGGCTTGCAACCTGGCGTCCGTCAACCTGGTCAAGTTCCTGCGCCCCGACGGCAGCTTCGACGTCGAGCTCTTCCGCCACACGGTGCGGCTGTGGACCATCGTGCTCGAGATCTCGGTGCTCATGGCCTCGTTCCCGAGCCGCCGCATCGCCGAGCTCAGCTACCGCTACCGGACCCTCGGCCTGGGCTACGCCAACATCGGTTCCCTGCTCATGCGCCTCGGCATCCCCTACGACTCCGACCGCGGCCGGGCCATCTGCGGCGCCATCACCGCCGTCATGACCGGCGAGGCCTATGCGACCTCGGCCGAGATGGCCGCCGAGCTGGGGCCCTTCCCGGGCTTCGAGGCCAACCGCGAGAGCATGCTTCGGGTCATCGCCAACCACCGACGCGCCGCCTACGACGCGCCGCCGGAGATGTACGACGCGCTGACCGTCAAGCCGGTGGGCCTCGACGCCGCGGTGACCCCTCCCGACCTGCTGGCGGCGGCCCAGGAGGCCTGGGACCGGGCGCTGGAGCTGGGCAGCCGCCACGGCTACCGCAACGCCCAGGCCACGGTCATCGCGCCCACCGGCACCATCGGGCTGGTGATGGACTGCGACACCACCGGCATCGAGCCCGACTTCGCCCTGGTCAAGTTCAAGAAGCTCGCCGGCGGCGGCTTCTTCAAGATCATCAACCAGGGCGTCCGGGCCGCCCTCGACGCCCTCGGCTACGAGCCCGAGGAGGCGGCCGGGATCGTCGCCTACGCCGTCGGCCGCGGCACCCTCGACGGCTGCCCGACCATCGACCACCAGGCCCTGCGGCTGCGCGGCTTCGACGACGAGGCGATCGCCCGGGTCGAGAAGGCGCTGCCGACCTCCTTCGAGATCGGCAACGCCTTCGCGCCCCACGTCCTCGGCGAGGACTTCCTGCGCAGGCTCGGCCTGTCCGACGCCGAGCTCGCCGACTGGAACCTGAACGTGCTCGACCGCCTCGGCTTCTCCGAGGACGACATCGACACCGCCAACACCTGGGCCTGCGGCACCATGACCGTCGAGGGCGCACCGCACCTCAAGGAGGAGCACCTGGCGGTCTTCGACTGCGCCAACCGCTGCGGCCGGCGGGGCACCCGGTCGATCGCCTTCGAGGGGCACATCCTGATGATGGCCGCCGCCCAGCCCTTCATCTCCGGCGCCATCTCCAAGACCATCAACATGCCCGCCGACGCCACCCTCGACGACATCAAGCGGGCCAACTCGCTGGCCTGGAAGAAGATGCTCAAGGCGGTGGCACTGTACCGCGACGGCTCCAAGCTCAGCCAGCCCCTGTCCATCTCGCTGTCCCGCGACGACGAGGAGCAGCTCGCCGAGGCGGTCGCCGGCGGCGACGTCCAGCAGGTGGCCGAGGCCATTGCCGAGCGGGTGGTGATCCGCTACCAGGCCCGCCGCCGGCGGCTGCCCCAGCGCCGCGCCGGCTTCACCCAGAAGGCCGCGGTGGGCGGGCACAAGGTCTACATCCGCACCGGCGAGTACGAGGACGGCTCGGTGGGCGAGATCTTCCTCGACATGCACCGCGAGGGCGCCGCCTTCCGCTCACTTATGAACTGCTTCGCGATCGCCGTTTCCCTCGGCCTGCAGTACGGGGTGCCGCTGGAGGAGTTCGTCGACGCCTTCGTCTTCACCCGCTTCGAGCCGTCGGGGATCGTCGGCGGCCACGACCGCATCAAGATGGCGACCTCGGTCATCGACTACGTGTTCCGCGAGCTCGCCATCACCTACCTCGGCCGCGACGACCTGGCCCAGGTCTCCGCCGAGGACATCCGCCACGACACGGTCGGCGGCGGCAAGGACCAGCACAAGAAGAAGCCCACCGAAGCCGACGAGGCCAAGGTCAGGCCCATTGCTGTCGGCCAGTCAGCCAGCCAGGCCGTGATGAGCGCGGGCCCCGGTGCGTCGGCGGCCCCGATCGGCGCCGGCCGGTCGACGATCTCGCCCAACGCCACCGCCGTCCAGCAGGCTCGCTGGATGGGCTACGAGGGCGACCCCTGCCCCGAGTGCGGCTCCCTGACCCTGGTCCGCAACGGCACCTGCCTCAAGTGCGAGTCCTGCGGCGCCACCACCGGCTGCTCGTGATCGGACAGCATCGCCGGCATCCCCGCCCCCCTCATCGGGCCGGGACCGTGCCGGGATCGAGAACCGACGGGTGCGACCAAGACTCCGTCTCGTGCTACACTGCCGACCGGTCTGGCAGCCAGAACCCAACACCACGGAGGCCGAAATGATCAGAGTCCCCCATTCGAAACTGGTGGCGCTCGCGGCCGCGATCGCGCTGTGCGCAGTGGCGACCGCGGGATGGGCGACCACGACCGCGGTCCGGATCCCCGCGTCCCAGGTCGCCTCGTACGAGAGCCTGGGCATCGTGGCCCTCGACGACATCGACTACGGGAGCTTCCGCTGGCTGATCCTGGACGAGACCCAGCTCGACCGGCTAGCGGCGGCGGGCGTCACCCACACCGTCGTCGAGGACGCCGGCACCGTCCAGGTCATGGGCTTCCGCTTCGACCCCCTCGCCGAGGGTGAGCCCGGCCTGCCACCGGAGCTTCGGGCCGACCCCGACCGTCCGGGCCTGCGCCTGCTGCAGGTGGTCGCGCCGGTCCGGGACGAGTGGATCACCGAACTCGGTGAGCTCGGGATCACCCCGCTCCAGTACTACCCCCACAACACCTTCCTGGTGTGGAGCGGACCGGCCGAGATGGACCGGGCGGCCGAGCTGCCCTTCGTGCGCTGGCATGGTCTCTTCCACCCCGCCTACAAGCCGAACTCGAACCTCGACGGCCTCACCGGAATCGTCCAGAACGTCGACGTGATGTTCTACAACAACGGCCGGATCGAGCAGACCCTGGAGGACCTCCAGAAGCTGGGCGGCGTCGTCCTCCAGCACTACCCCTCGCAGCCCGACCGGCGCTTCTTCAACGCCATCGTCGAGCTCGACGCCGAGGCCGTGGATGCCGCGGCCACCATCGCCACGGTGCTCTGGCTCGGCTACCAGAGCCCCGAGCCGATCCTCGACGACGAGATGTCGGACCAGATCATCGCCGACAACCACCCGGGCGGCGTACCGCAGACCGGTTACCTGAGCTACCTGGCCGGCCTCGGCTACAACGGCAGCGGCGTGATCTGGGCCCCCATCGACACCGGCGTCGACTACGACCACCCGGACCTCTTCCCGAGCATCGTCGGCGGCTACAGCTTCCCCAACGCCTGCGTCGGCTACCCGCCCGGCAGCGACTGCGCCGGCGGCGGGCACGGCACTCACGTCTCCGGCATCATCGGCGGCACCGGCGTCGGCGACGGCGGCGGCCCCTACACCGATCCCGGCGGCTTCCGCTACGGCCTGGGCGTCGCTCCCGGCTACAGCATTTTCGCCATGAACTCCCTGTCGGCCTCGGCATGGCCCCCCTCCGGCGGCTGGCAGGAGCACAGCAAGCGGGCCGTTCTCGGCAACGCCATCGGCGGCAACAACTCCTGGACCACCGGCGAGGGCACCCAGCACGGCTACCAGGCCTCGGAGCGGACCCACGACATCATGGTCCGCGACGGCAACTTCGACACGACGAACGTCGCGGAGCCCTTCATCGAGGTCTTCTCGGCCGGCAACTCGGGCAGCTCCGGCCTCACCGCGCCCAAGGAGGGCAAGAACCTGATCGTCACCGCGGCGAGCGTCAACTACCGGGCCGGCAACATCGACACCATCGCCTCGTTCTCGAGCCGGGGGCCCGCGGTCGACGGGCGCTGGGTACCGACCATCGCCGCACCGGGCGAGCAGATCGCCTCGACCCGCAACGACGAGGGCGGCAGCTGCGGCACCGCGATCTCGGGCACCAACGGGCTCTACTCCTTCTGCTCCGGCACCAGCATGGCGGCGCCCCA
This sequence comes from Candidatus Methylomirabilota bacterium, assembly GCA_035464095.1. Lineage (GTDB taxonomy): Bacteria > Acidobacteriota > Thermoanaerobaculia > Thermoanaerobaculales > Sulfomarinibacteraceae > JAHECW01. Next base: position 6,790 of record DATHSO010000014.1, read on the forward strand.
CGCCTCGGGCGCCATCGTCCTCGCCACCGAGTGGTGGAGGACCTTCAACGCCGGCGCCGACCCGAGCCCGGCCATGGCCAAGGCGCTGCTGGTCAACAGCGCCGACGACATGGGCACCCCCGACATCCCCAACATCCACGAAGGGTGGGGCCGGGTCAACGTCGACACCATGATCAACCCCTCGGTGATCCGGGTCTACCGCGACCAGGATCACCTGTTCGGGGCCACCGGCGAGCAGCTGGTCATTCCCCTCGGGGTGCCCGATCCCTCCCAGCCGCTCAAGGTCACCCTGGCCTGGTCCGACGCCCCCGGCGCGGTGGGGGCGAACCCCGCCCTGGTCAACAACCTCGACCTCACGGTGGCGACCGGCGGCAGCACCTACCTAGGCAACGTCTTCTCGGGCGGCTGGTCGACCACCGGAGGCAGTGCCGACACCATCAACAACCTCGAGAACGTGTTCGTGGCGAGCCCGGGCGGTTCGGCGATCATCACCATCGACGCAACCGCGATCGTCGGCGATGGAGTGCCCTACAACGGCGACACCACCGACCAGGACTTCGCCCTGGTGTGCACCAACTGCGCCCTCGAGCCCGACTTCTACCTGGTCGCGGCCCCGTCGGACCGGTCGATCTGCGCACCGGCCGACGCGCCCTACTCGATCGAGGTGGGCTCGATCCTCGGCTACTCAGAGCAGGTGACCCTGAGCGCGTCCGGCCACCCGGCCGGGACGACCGCGAGCTTCAGCACCAACCCGGTGACGCCGCCGGCGAACCCGACGCTGACCATCGGCAACACCGGGTCGGGCACCGCCGGCTCGTACTCCGTGCTCGTCACGGGCACCGCCGCAACCAGCACCCACGACATCACCATCGGGCTGACCCTGGCGACGGCGAGCCCGACGGCCCCGGCGCTGGTCGCCCCGGCCGACGGCGCCCTCAACCAGTCGGCCCGGCCGACCTTCGACTGGAGCCCGGCCGCCCAGGGCGAGAGCTACCACATCCAGGTGGCCTCCGACGCCGCGTTCACCAACCTGGTCATCGACCGGAGCGGGCTCACCGACACCGAGTACACGCACACCACCGACCTGACGACCAACACCCAGTACTGGTGGCGGGTCGGCTCCGGCAACGCCTGCGGCGCCGGTCCGTGGTCGGCGGTCTGGACCTTCACGACCCTCGCGGCGCCGGGCGACTGCGGGACCGGCACCGCTCCCGCGGTCCACTTCTTCGACGACTTCGAGTCCGGGGCTCCGGGATGGACCACCGGCGGCACGGGCAGCACGTGGGCCCTCGGCGCCGGCGTCAGCGGCTCCGGACCCCACTCGGGCAGCTTCGTCTTCCACGCCAACAACGTCGCGTCGGTCAGCGACCAGCGGCTGATCTCGCCCCCGGTGACCCTGCCCTCGGGGCCCGGCCACACCGCCATCACGCTCCAGTTCTGGAACTACCAGGAGATGGAGGACAGCGCCAGCGGCTGCTACGACGGAGGAGTGCTCGAGATCTCCACCGACGCCGGCACCTCCTGGACCTACCTGCCGACGGCGGTCATGCAGACCGATCCCTACGACGGCCCGATCAGCTCGAGCTTCTCCAACCCGTTGATCGGCTATGACGCCTGGTGCGGCGACCCACAGGACTGGCTGCGGTCGGTCGTCGACATCGGCGCCTACGCCGGGCAGACGGTCCAGTTCCGCTTCCGCCTCGGCACCGACTCCTCGGTCTCGCACCCGGGCTGGGACGTGGACGACGTCTGGGTGCAGTCCTGCATCCCCAGCGAGTCGCCCCTGTTCGCCGACGACTTCGAGACCGGCACCACCGGCGCCTGGAGCCTGACCATTCCCTAGCGTTGATGCTCACTGGCGCGAATCACTCGGCGCCCCCCGCGGGGGGCGCCGTTTTCGTGCGCCGGCGCCCGCTGCAGCGGCCCTACTCGAGCTCGGGCACGAGCTCGGCGGCGGCAGCCATGTCGTCGGCCATGAACCGGTCCTCGGCCAGGCGCGGCACCCGCTCGCGAAGCCTCGCCACCACCGCCTCGAGGGCCGGCGACGACGTCAACGGTCGGTGGAACTCCAGGGCCTGGGCCCCCGCGAGCAGCTCCATGCCGAGCACCCGCCGGGCGAGCTCGACGATCCGGGCCAGCTTGCGCGCCGCCGTCGTCGACATCGAGACGTGGTCCTCCTGGTTGGCCGAGGTCGGGATCGAGTCCACCGACGCCGGATGGGCGAGGATCTTGCACTCGCTGACCAGCGACGCGGCCGACACCTGGACCATCATGAAGCCCGAGTTGAGGCCCGCATCCTGGGCGAGGAAGCGCGGCAGCCCGGACAGCGAGGTGTCGACCATGCGCGCCAGCCGCCGCTCCGAAATCGACGCCAGGTCGGTGACGGCGGCGGCCAGGTAGTCGAAGACGGCGGCGATGGGGGCGCCGTGGAAGTTGCCGCCCGAGACTACCCGACCGTCGGCGAAGACCATCGGGTTGTCGGTGGCGGCGTTGAGCTCGATGGTGAGGACCCGGGCGGCGTGCTCGACGGCGTCCCGGCCGGCGCCGTGCACCTGCGGCGAGCAGCGCAGGGAGTAGGCGTCCTGGACCCGGCCGCAGTCGCGGTGCGAATCCCGGATCGCCGAGCCCTCGAGGAGGGTCCGCAGCCGGCGGGCGCTCGTCCCCTGGCCGGGGTGGGGCCGGGCCGCGTGCACCGCTTCGTCGAAGGCGGCGTCGGTGCCCGCGAGGGCGTCCAGGGTCAGGGCGCAGATCACATCGGCCGCGTCGAGCAGACGGCGGGCGTCGGCCACCGCGAGCACACCCACCGCCGCCGAGGCCTGGGTGCCGTTGATCAGGGCCAAACCCTCCTTGGCGGCCAGGGTGAGGGGCTCGATCCCGGCCCGGCGCAGGGCCTCGGCGCCCGGCAGCACCTCGCCGTCCATACGGGCCAGTCCCTCCCCCACGAGCGGCAACGCGAGGTGGGCCAGCGGCGCCAGGTCGCCGGACGCGCCCACCGAGCCCAGGCTCGGCACCACTGGGTGGACGCCGGCGGCGAGGAGCGCGAGCACCCGCTCCACCACGAGGGGCCGGCAGCCGGCGTGGCCGGTGGCGAGAACGTTGGCGCGCAGCAGGAGCATCGCCCTGACGACCTCGTCGGGGAACGGCTCCCCGACCCCGCACGCGTGCGAGCGCAGCAGGTTGAGCTGGAGCCGGTCGAGCTGATCGGAGGGGACCCTGACGTCGGCGAGGCGGCCGAAGCCGGTGTTGACCCCGTAGACCACGCGCCCCGAGACCAGGATGTCCTCGATGATCCGACGCGAGGCGGCGACGCGGTCTCGGGCTCCGGCGTCGAAATCCGCGCGGGCGCCGCGGCGCGCGACGGCCTCCACCGCCTCGATGGTGAGCGAGCGGCCGTCGACGGGCACGGTTTCGTGATGGTTCATGGCAGGCCTCCCGGACCGGCCGCTGCGACGACGATCGACAGTGTCTCGGGCCCGACCGAGGCCCCGATCCGGACCCCGTCCCCGACCCGGCTGCGACCGCATGCCGCCGGGATCTGAATCGGGCTCGACGTCAACCGCGCGCCAGCCGGTCCACCAGCTCCACGTAGGCGTCCATGGCCTGGTCCCGGCTCACGCCGCGCCGCCGGGCCCAGGCGTCGTACTTGGCGGCGCCCCTGAAGTCGAAGCCTCCCGGGCGGTCGCCGGCAACGTCCCCCTCGGTGGCCTGCTTGTACAGGCCGTACAGGTCGAGCAACACGTCGTTGGGTTGGTGGGACAGGCTGCGCGATCGAGCGACCGCTGCCTCGAAGGCCTGGGCTCGGTCCATCAGGGGTGTCTCCCTTCATCGCCCCGGGCTCGTGCCGTGGCGCCGCAAGTATTGTATCCGCTCCACTTCAACTTGGGTGCTGGTATCCTTGATGTGTCCGGTGAACGACCCGGAAGGCTGCGAATGAGCTCACAGGAGCAGGAGGGGCACGTCACGACATCGCGAAGGGCGCACCCGGCGGACGCGCCGGTCCAGGCCGAGCCGTCAGCCGCCGTCCGGGAGACCGGGGCCACTCAGCGGGGCGGGGTCGAGGCCGCCCTCGCCCGGGTGGGGCGGATCCTCGACGACGAGCCCCAGTTCGTCTTCTGGAAGGACCGCGACTCGGTCTACCTCGGCTGCAACCAGGCCTTCGCCGCCGCGGCCGGGGCGGGCTCGCCCGAGGAGATCGTCGGCAAGACCGACCACGAGCTGGCGTGGACCGAAAGCGAGGCCGACTTCTACCGCGAGGTCGACCGCCGGGTCATGGAGACCGCGGTTCCCGAGTACCACATCATCGAGTCCCAGCTCCAGGCCGACGGCCGCCGATTCTGGCTCGACACCTCCAAGGTGCCGTTCTTCGACGACGACGGCCGGGTGGCCGGGATCCTCGGTGTGTTCTCGGACATCACCGAGCGGATCGAGTCCGCCAGGGTGCTGTCCCAGGGAACAGAGATCCTGCGCGCCATGAGCTTCGCTGCGCAGGTCCTCGTGGAACCCGGCGACTGGACCACCAACGTGGAGCGGGTGCTGCAACGACTGGGCGAGGCCGTGGACGGCCACCGGGTGACTCTTTTCTCGATCCTCGACACCGACGCCGGGCCGCTGCTGAGCCACCGTTTCGAGTGGGTCGCGGGGGGCTTCGAGCCGCGACGGGATCGGCCCGAGCTGCAGAACGTCCCCATGGTCAAGATCGGCCTCGAGCGCGCCTACCGCGAGCTCACCGCCGGCCGCTGCATCCACGTCCGGGTGCGCGAGCTCGCGGGCAGCGAGCGCAGGGTCCTCGAGGACCAGAAGGTCCTGTCGGTGGCCATCGCGCCCATCGTCGTCGACGGCAAGCTGTGGGGCTTCATCGAGTTCGACGACTGCGCCACCGAGCGCCACTGGCTGGTGGTGGAGATCGAGGCCCTGCGGTCGGCGGCCGGGATCATCGGCACCGCCATCCAGCGGCAGCAAATAGAGAGCGCCCTGAGGCTCGAGACCCGCCGCTTCGAGCAGCTGTTCCAGAACACCCCCCTGGCGATTCTCATGGCCGATGCCGAAGAGCAGGTGGTGGCGGTCAACTCGGCCTTCGAGGAGCTCTTCGGCTTCAGCCCCGAGGAGGTCCTCGGCCGCCCGATCAACGAGCTCATCACGCCGCCCGACCGGGCCGACGAGGCGAGCTGGCTGTCGCGGCAGACCTTCACCGGCGCCGCCATCGCCCACCAGTCGGTTCGGCGCCGCAAGGACGGCGCCCAGGTCCCGGTCCAGATCTTCGGCGTCCCGGTCAGCCAGGGGGGTCGGATCGACCTGGTCTACGGCATCTACGTCGACCAGACCGAGCGGCTGCGGGCCGAGGCCGCCCTGCGCGAGAGCGAGGAGAAGTTCCGCTCCCTCGCCGAGCAGTCCCTGCAGGGGATCTTCGTCATCGCCAACGGCCGCCTGGTCTACGCCAACCCGATGATGGCCACCATCACCGGCTACGCCCTGGAGGAGCTCGTCGCCCTCGACCAGAGCGGCTTCGAGCGGATGATCCACCCCTCGGACCGGGCCTTCGTGGTGGCCGCCGCCAACGGCTTCGAGATCGGCGACGGGCGGGTGTCGCCCCAGGCCGAGTACCGGCTGCTGACCAAGGGCGGCGCCGTCAAGTGGGTGCTCCAGCAGATGCGGACGGTGCGCTTCGACGGGGACCTCGCGGTGGAGGGGGTGCTGGTGGACATCACCCAGCGCAAGCGCGCCGAGGAGCAGCTCCTGCAGTTCGCACTCCACGACTCCCTCACCGGCCTGCCCAACCGGGCGTCCTTCCATGACCGCGTGGAGCTCGCCCTGGAGCGGGCCCGGGGCCGGAGCTCGACCCCGTTCGCGGTGCTCTTCCTCGACGTCGACCGCTTCAAGCTCATCAACGACAGCTTCGGTCACGCCGCCGGCGACCGACTGCTCATCGACATCGCCCACCGGCTGCGGCGGGCGGTCCGGCCCGGCGACACGGTGGCCCGTCTCGGCGGCGACGAGTTCACCGTCCTGGTCACCGAGATCCAGGGGGAGGCGGAGGCGATCTCCATCGCCCAGCGCATCCACAACGCCCTCGGCGACCCCTTCCGGGTCGGTAACGACGAGGTCTTCACCACCGTGAGCACGGGTATCGCGCTGAGCTCCGACCGCTACGAGGGCCCGGACGAGATCCTCCGCGACGCCGACATCGCGATGTACCAGGCCAAAGCGAGCGGCCGCGCCCGCCACTCGGTCTTCGACCGGGCCATGCACGGGGTCGTGGTCACCCAGCTGCAGATGGAGAACGACCTCAGGCGCGCCATCGAGCGCGAGGAGTTCGAGCTCCACTACCAGCCCATCGTCGAGCTCGCCGGCGGTCAGGTGGTTGCCTGTGAGGCGCTGCTGCGCTGGCGCCACCCGGAGCGCGGGCTGCTGCCGCCCGGCGAGTTCCTGTCCCTGGCCGAGGAGACCGGCCTCATCGTGCCCATCGGCGAGTGGGTGCTGCGCAGCGCCTGCCGACAGGCGACGAACTGGCACGGCGACCATCGCTCCCGCCGCCCGCCGGCGGTGAGCATCAACATCGTCGGCCGCCACTTCTCCACGACCGAGCTGGTCGGGACCATCGAGTCGGTGCTCCGCGACACGGGGCTGCCGTCCAGCCGGCTCCACCTCGAGATCACCGAGAGCGCGGTCATCGACGTCCCCGAGCTCGCCATCGACGTCCTGCAGCGTCTCAAGAACCTGGGGGTCCAGGTCCACCTGGACGACTTCGGCACCGGCTACTCGTCCCTGGCCTACCTGCAGCGCTTCGCGGTCGACGTCCTGAAGATCGACCAGGGCTTCACCCAGCGGCTCGGCAGCAACGGCGGCGGCGTCGAAATCGTGAGGACTATCATCACCCTGGCCCGCAACCTGGGAATGGACGCCCTCGCCGAGGGCATCGAGACCCCGGAGCAGCTCGCCATGGTCCGCCGGCTCGGCTGCGCCTTCGGCCAGGGCTTCCTGTTTTCCCGGCCCCTACCGCCGGATCGCCTGGTCGAGCTCCTCGCCCGCGGCCCCATGGCCGTGGAGTGACCCGAAAACCGTGAGTCGTGAGCCGCGACTCGCGCTCTAGAACGGCGAGAACCCGCCCTCGGCCCAGTAATCCTCACGGACGCCCGCGTACAGCCGCTGCAGGGCCTCGAGGTGGCCCTGCTCCCACTCGGCCAGGAAGCGGTAGAAGTCGCGCACCTCGGCCTCGGCGGCGTGCTTGGCGGCCCCGCTGAAGTACTGGATGGCTCGGCTTTCCAGGGTCATGCCCACCGACAGCACCCCCATCTCGAACTCCGCGTCGCGGGCCTGGGCCTTGAAGCCCTCGGTGTAGATGGCGTCGCTGAAGGCCCTCAGGTCGGGATCGCGGCGGTGGACGTTGAAGGCCGCGATCCCTTTGTCCTCGAAGGAGCCCATGACGCTCTGGATGTAGGCCTTGTGCTGGACCTCGTCGCGGGCGAGCTTGTCGAAGAGCTCGCGCACCGCCGGCTTGTCCGCCCTCTCGGCGGTCATCGAGTAGAAGGTGTAGCCGTC
>DATHSO010000015.1:0-8515 GCA_035464095.1 Candidatus Methylomirabilota bacterium
GGCTCGGGCGCCACGGCGCCCGAGCCGGACTCGCACCCGGCCGCAACGCCGAACCCAATCGCCACGGCGAAGACGATTCCTCGGGCGTGCCGCTCCGAACGTTTTTCCCTGCACGCCGCTCCACCATCCACCTCCGACGGAAAAACGTTCGGGGGGGCACCCTCGGGCAGCGGCGCCACAGCGCTCGTGCTCCGGCCGTCAGAGGAGGCCGCCGCTCGCCCGGCGGCGCGGTCGCCGCCGTCCAATCCCCCACTGCGCGACCGCGCCGACGGGCGACGCCGAGCCGCGAGGCCCGGAAGGCCGGGGTTACCGGACACAGGACCCGGCCACCACCGCAGCCCCCGGCACGCCAGAGCATCGCCGGCGAGCCGCCGTCGCCACAATCCGGACCAGCACCCGGACCGCGACCGGGATCCGGTGCCGGTGCCGATCGCTGATCGCTGACTGCTGCCGCTGATCGCTGTCCCTGTTCGCCGATTGCTGATCGCTGCCCCTCACCACTGCCCCTGACCGCTGCTGCTGCCGCTGCCGCTGCCCCTGATCGCTGCCGCTGTCGTTGTTTGCTGCCGCTGATCGCCGCGCGTCCCGCCGCCTAGGGAAATCCCCCAACGGCCCCGGCGAAACCTCCGGATGGTGCCTCGACCTCGTCGCAGCGATGCTGGGCACAGTCTCTGTTCGCCAACCCCACGCCGGCGCGCCGGCGTCACCACGGGAGCCGGCCGGGAGGTGCGACGTGGCACCGGTTGTCCAGACCCGATCCCGACGCGGAACCGAGATCGGCCCGCCGTCGGTGGGGACCTACCTGGTGCTCACCGGTGAGGGGCCGATGCTGGTGGTCCTGCGCGACGGCACCGACCCGGACACCGCTCTGCGCCGGAGCCTGGAGCGCCGCGGGCACTCCAAGTTCATCGCCTGCCAGGTGTCGCCCGAGGACGTCCGACGAGCCTACGGCACCCCCTTCCAGGTGATCGCGGACGGGCTCACCGAGCGCCACCCGGTCCGGGTCCTCGACTTCGACGGGCGCCGCGTCTTCGGCAACCTCTCCCTGCGCCGGGTCGGCCCGCCGGTGCCCATGGAGGCCCGCTCCTGACGCTGCCGCAACGACCCTGCCTTGGAAACACAGACAGCACGAAGAACCACAAAGACTCCCCACGACGTCGCATGGGATGGTCGCACGGGATGGATCAACTGACCTCTCTATGTGGCGTCTTCGCGTTCTTGGCGCTCTTTGCGTTTCATAAGCACGATAAGCACGCCCTGGGCGCGTCCATCGTGCATGGAGCGTCCCGGCGACGGCCCGGGGGTCAGAGCTCGAGGGTGCAGGTGATGGTGGTGCCGGACCCGGGCTCGCTGGCAACGTCGACTCGGCCCCCGACGATCCGGGCCCGGTAGCTCATGATCCGCAGGCCGGAGCCGCAACCTGCGGTGACCTCATCGGGATTGAAGCCGGCGCCGTCGTCGACCACCCGCAGGCCCAGCGTGCGGCCGTCCTGACTGAGCTCGACCGTCACGTGTCGGGCTTCGCCGTGGAGGATGGCGTTGCGCACCGCCTCCTGGACGATGTAGTAGAGGTTGGTGGCGAGCTGGCTGTCCTCGACGACCACGCCGCCGGGGTTGACCAGCTCGCAGCGCAGCCCGTGCTCGGCCCCCATGCGTTCGAGGAGGTTCTCGACCGCCGCCCGGAGACCGGCGGCGGCGATCACCACCGGAACGAGACCGCGCGCCAGCGATCGCACGTGACTCTGGGCCTCGCCGGCGGTTTCCACCATCCGCTCCACCATGTCGTGCTCGGGGGTCGCCGGCTCCAGGCGGCGGCGGAGGGTCTCGGCGAGGAGCCGGAGGCCGGCGATCTCCTGGGCCACGGTGTCGTGCAGCTCCTTGCCGATCCGGCGCTGCTCCTCCTCGCCGAGGTCGGAGAGCTTGCGATCGAGCCCGACCCGCTCGATCGCGCCGCCGAGGCCGCCCCCGATGCTGGCTGCCAGGACGCTCAGCTGGTCGTCCGGCACCCTGAGGTCGTCGACGAACAGCTCGAGGACGCCCAAGGCTCGGTCGCCCGCGAGGATCGGCACCGCCAGCGCGTACCCGACGTCGGCGCCGGCCACCGCCGCGCCGCGGGCCTCGCCGACGGCGTTCTCGATATCGTCGGACCACCTCGGCCGGGCGGCTTTCATGGCATCCCGAATCAGGGGAGCGGCCTCACGCCGGAGCCGGTCCTCGGCGACCTCGAGGAACGCGGCGCGCCTGGGATCGGCGACGAAGCGGCGACCTCGGCGCTCGAGCCAATCGGCATTCCTCTCGTCGACGAGCCAGAACTGACCGTGCACCGCACCCAGGAAGCGGGCGACCCTCGGCAGGATCTCGCCGACCGCCTCCTCCACGGTTGCCGCGTTGTTGGCGGCCACGGCCACCCCGTGCAGGAGATCGATCAGCAGGCCCTGTCGGCTGAAGGCTCTCTGGGTGTGCTTGAGCTGGGTCACGTCGGTGAAGGTCACGACCACCCCTTCAATGCGGTCGTCGCGGGTCCGATAGGGCACCACCCGACGCAGGTGCCAGCGGCCGTCTTCGCTCCGGACCTCCTTCGAGATCGGGACGAGGCGACGCAGGACCTCGCGGGCGTCGTCCGGCAGCTCCGGGTCGAAGAACTTGGGCGCGAGATCGGCGATCGGCCTGCCGGCGTCGCCCGGCAGGAGGCTGAACAGGGCGAGCATGGGCTCGGTGAACAGCTTGACCCGGAGGTCCCGGTCCAGGAAGAGGGTTCCGACGTCGCTCGACCTGAGCAGGTTGACGAGGTCGTTGTTCGCCGACTCGAAGTCCTCGACCTTCGCCCGGAGCTGGCTGTTGACGGTCGCCAGCTCCTCGTTGAGTGACTGCAGCTCCTCCTTGGAGGTCTCGAGCTCCTCGTTCGCGGACTGGAGCTCCTCGTTGACCGACATGACCTCCTCGTTGGAGGCCTTGAGCTCCTCATTGGACGATTCGAGCTCCTCGATGGTGGCCTGGAGCTCTTCTCGGGTCGCCTTGAGCTCGAGCGCGAGCTCGCGCACCAGAGCATCGTCCGCGGTCGAGTCCGGCGGATCCGCGACCGCCTCGAGCGCCGGCTCGCCCTCGAAGGTCACCAGCAGCAGGCCCTCGGCACCGCGCGGCTGGGTAACCGGGCTGACCGTGATCCGGACCTGCGACGACGTGCCGTCGCTGCCCAGCCTGGTTCCCGAGACGACCACCGGTCTCTTCTCGTGGATCGCCCGCCGAACCGCCGCCCGGACCCGCCCACCGAGCGTGTCGCGCACCAGCGCGGAGAGATCGGCCGTGGGCTCGCCGACGGGATGGGACAGGTAGCGCCCGGTGTCGCCGTGGTAGAAGAGCACCTCGGACGCGCGGTTGACCAGCACCGCCGCCGGCGTGTGCTCGGCGAGCAGCAGCCGGCGGGTGACCCCGCCGAGGTCGAGCGGCCCTTCGGCTGTCCCCGCGGCCTCGTCCGTCAGCGCGGTCGCGCCGGCCTGCGCGGAAGTCCGCAGGAAGTCCAGGGTTCCGGAACGGGTGACGCCGATCCGCCTGAAAACCCGCCACTTCTTCGACATCGGCTCGAACAGCTCGGGCCGGCTGGACACCGTCTCGGAGCTGCCGAGGAAGAGGTAGCCATCGTCGACCAGGGCGAAGTGGAACAGCTCGAGCAAGCTGCTCTGGATCCGCTGCTCCAGATAGATCAGGAGATTGCGGCAGCTGACGAGGTTGAGTTTGGAGAACGGGGGATCCGAGATGAGGTTGTGCCGGGCGAAGATCACCGCGTCGCGGAGCGGCGGCACGACCGTGAGGTGGCCGTCGCCGCAGGCGAAGTACCGCTCGAGAAAACCCGCAGGCAGATCCGCGGCGATGGTCTCCGGGTAGGTGCCAAGCCGGGCGCGTTTCAGGGCTCCCTGGTCGACGTCCGACGCGAAGATCTGGAGCGGGTTCGCCAGCCGTTTCTTCCTCAGGTGCTCGAGGAAGATCATGGCGAGCGAGTACGCCTCCTCTCCGGTCGCACAGCCCGGCACCCAGCATCTGATCGGCGCCTCGTCCCCGACGCCGTCGACGATGGCGGGTACCACGACGTCGGCGAGCACCCGATAGGCCTCCGGCTCGCGGAAGAAGCCGGTGACGCTGATGAGCAGGTCCTCGAACAGCCGGCCGACCTCGTCGGGACGGCTGCGCAGGAACTCGAGGTAGTCCTCGATCCGGTCGACACGGCTCAGGCCCATCCGGCGCTGGATCCTGCGCTGGAGCATGTTCTGCTTGTACCGGCGGAAGTCGTACCCGGTGCGCGCCCTGAGGACCGCGAGGATCTCCCTGAACGGTCTTTGCTCCTCGTCGGCCGTCGCGGCGGCGGCGGAGATCCCCGCCACATATGGATGTCGGGCGTAGGCGATCAGGAGGTTCGGCATCTCCTCGACGCCGGCGACCTGATCCACCACCCCGGTGGCGATGGCGGAGGACGGCATGCCGGCGTGCTCGGCCGTCGCCGGGTCCTGGGCCACGGTCATCCCCCCCCGTGCCTTGATCTCGCGCAGCCCCACGGCGCCGTCGCTGCCGGAGCCGGACAGCACGACGCCCACCGCCCGCTCGCCGCTGTCGACGGCCAACGAGCGCATGAGGTGGTCGATGCCGGCGGCGACCCGGTCGCCGCCCTCGCGCGGGCGGACGCGGAGCTTGCCCCGCTCGACGGTGAGTCGACGGTCGGGGGGGATCACGTACACCCTGTCGGCGACCACCTCGGCGCCGTCCTCGGCCTCGGCCACCGGCATCTTCGTGCGGCGGGCCAGCAGCTCCGCGGTCAGGCTCGCGTGATGGGGATCCAGGTGCTGCACAACGATGAACGCCATGCCGCTGTCGGCGGGCATGACCTCGAAGAACCGGGTCAGCACCTTCAACCCGCCCGCCGATGCGCCCAGAGCGACCACCACCGGCCGCGCTTCGCGGCCCTTCGTCCCGCCGGCTCTGAGCCCCGGCCGCCCCGCGGAGTCGTCTTCCACCTGAATCCCCTCCGAGGGTCCGACGCCCTCGATCTCGTGAGATGAATTGCCGGTATTGTATCATCGGTGGACCGGCGAGCCCGGTCGGTGCGGGCCGGCGTCTTGGGTGGGGACCCTAGGGACGCGCGGGGGCGGGCCGGGTTCAGGGCGTGACGGACCGCGAGCAGGATAGGGCGATGGACCACCTCGGACACCGCAGACGCGGTGGCGACGGCTCGGCGAACGGGCGCTCCGCGCCGAGCGGAGGCTCGTGACCGCCCACGCGCCCGTGGGGCGCTCCCGCTGCCACCGGGTGATGATCGTCGACGACCATCCCCTGATGCGGCGCGGCCTGCGGGAGCTCTTCGAGCGTGAGCCGGGGCTCGAGGTGTGCGGCGAGGCCGAGTCGGTGGCGGGCGCGCTCGGCGAGATCGACGGGGCGAGCCCCGACCTGGTGATCGTCGACCTGACCCTCAAGGACGGCAGCGGCCTGACCCTGGTGGAGGCGATCCGAGATCGCGACCCGTCGGTCGCGACCCTGATCTGGTCGATGCACGACGAGAACCTGTTCGCCGAGCGTGCCCTGCGAACCGGGGCCATGGGCTACGTCAGCAAGGCGGCGTCGGCCGACGAGCTCGTCAAGGCGGTGCGCGACGTCCTCGCTGGCCGGGTCGCGGTGAGTCCGACGGTCGCCCAGCGGCTGCTCCAGACCGTCGGCCGCGGCGGCGCCAAGACCATGAGCGGCGGCGTCGCCTCCCTGTCCAACCGCGAGCTCGCGGTCTTCGAGCTCATCGGCAACGGCCTCACGACGCGGCAGATCGCCGAGCGGCTCCAGCTCAGCGTCAAGACCATCGACTCCCACCGCGAGAACATCAAGGCGAAGCTCGGCCTCGACAGCGCCATCGACCTGGTCCGCCACGCCGTGCTCTGGGTGCTGGAGGAGGCGTGACCGCTTGCCGCCGCGCGGCGCCGCCGCCGGCGCCGGCTGTGAGGCGGGGATGACCCGACCCCGGATCTGGCCCGGCCGGCCCTACCCCCTGGGCGCCACCTGGGACGGCGAGGGCGTCAACTTCGCCCTGTTCAGCGAGCACGCCGCGGCGGTGGAGCTGTGCCTCTTCGACCCCTCGGGCCGGCGCGAGGAGGCGCGGCTCACCCTGCCCGAGCAGACCGACCTGGTGTGGCACGGCTACCTCCCCGACGCCCGCCCCGGGCTGCTCTACGGCTATCGCGTCCACGGGCCCTGGAACCCGCGCGAGGGCCACCGCTTCAACCACAAGAAGCTGCTCCTGGACCCCTACGCCAAGGCGGTCCGCGGCCGCCTTCGCTGGAACGACGCCCTGTTCGGCTACAAGGTCGGTTCCATGAAGGAGGACCTGGCCCGCGACCGCCGCAACTCGGCGCCCTACCTGCCCCGCTGCCAGGTGGTGGACACCGCCTTCACCTGGGGCGACGACCAACCGCCGCGGGTGCCCTGGCACGAGACCGTGATCTACGAGCTCCACGTCAAGGGCTTCACCCGCCGCCACCCGGAGGTGCCCGAGGCGCTGCGGGGCACCTACGCCGGCCTCGCCACGGCGCCCGCCATCGACCACCTGCAGCGGCTCGGGGTCACCGCGGTGGAGCTGATGCCGGTGCACCACTTCGCCGACGAGCGGCACCTGGTCGAGCGCGGCCTGGTCAACTACTGGGGTTACAACTCCATCGGCTTCTTCGCCCCGGACCCGCGCTACTCGGCGAGCGGCTCGATCCACGAGTTCAAGACCATGGTCAAGACCCTCCACTCGGCGGGCATCGAGGTCATCCTGGACGTGGTCTACAACCACACTGCCGAGGGCAACCACCTGGGCCCGACCCTGAGCTTCCGGGGCATCGACAACGCCGCCTACTACCGGCTGGTGGCCGACGAGCCGCGCTACTACATGGACTACACGGGCTGCGGCAACACCCTCAACATGCGCCACCCCCGGGTGCTCCAGCTGATCATGGACAGCCTGCGCTACTGGGCGCTGGAGATGCACGTCGACGGCTTCCGGTTCGACCTCGCCTCGGCTCTGGCCCGGGAGCTCCACGAGGTCGACCGCCTGAGCGCCTTCTTCGACATCATCCACCAGGACCCGGTGCTGTCCCAGCTCAAGCTCATCGCCGAACCCTGGGACCTGGGCGAGGGCGGCTACCAGGTCGGCAACTTCCCGGTCGGCTGGACCGAGTGGAACGGCCGCTACCGGGACGCCGTGCGCGCCTACTGGAAGGGCGACGGCGGCACCATCGGCGAGCTCGCCACCCGGCTCAGCGGCTCCCCGGACCTCTACGAAAGCTCGGACCGCCTGCCCTACGCGAGCATCAACTTCGTCACCGCCCACGACGGCTTCACCCTCGCCGACCTGGTGAGCTACAACCGCAAGCACAACGAGGCCAACGGCGAGGGCAACCGCGACGGGAACGACCACAACCTGAGCTGGAACTGCGGCGCCGAGGGCGCCACCGACAACCCGAAGGTCCTCGAGCTGCGCGCCCGCCAGCGGCGCAACTTCCTGGCGACCCTGCTGCTCTCCCAGGGGGTGCCCATGCTCCTCGCCGGCGACGAGATGCTGCGCACCCAACACGGCAACAACAACGCCTACTGCCAGGACAACGAGCTGTCGTGGCTCGACTGGCAGCTCGACGCCGAGGCGCGGGCCCTGCTCGAGCTGACCTCGCGCCTGATCGCCCTGCGCCGCCGCCACAAGGTCTTCCGCCGCCGCTCCTTCTTCCAGGGCCGCTCCCTCAAGGGCGCCGAGGTCAAGGACATCGAGTGGCTCGACCCGAGCGGCCGGGAGATGAGCGACCGGGACTGGCGGCAGGCCTCCGCCCGCTGCCTGGGGGTCCGCCTCAACGGCCGCGCCATCAAGGAGACCGACCGCCGCGGGCTGCCGATCGTCGACGACGACTTCCTGCTCCTGCTCAACGCCCACCACGAGTCGATCCAGTTCACGATCCCGGCCCGAGAGCCCGCCGAGGAGTGGACGGTGCTGGTGGACACCCGCGCCCCCGGGGGCGGGCCCTTCGCCGAGCGCTTCGTCAGCGGCGGCAGCTACCCCCTCCTGGACCGCTCCCTGGTCCTGCTCGTGCATCCTGCGCACTAGCGGGCAACTCGTCGGACGAATTGCGGCGGCGCGTCGGACGCGCCGAACGGGCGTGGGTCGCCACCAGAAACCGAGGCGCTGATCGCTGATTGCTGCCCTTGATCGCTGGTTGCTGGTCGCTGATCGCCGGTTGCTGCCGCTGATCCCTGGTTGCTGATCGCTGATCGCTGCTTGCTGATCGCTGATCGCTGCTTGCTGGTGGCTGGTCGCTGATCGTCGCTCGTTCGGGAGCGGGAGCGGGAGCGAGCCGGACGCGGGCTACCGGCATGTCCGGACAAGGCCGGCGAGCCGCCGGCCCCACAATCCGGACCCGACAAGGTCAGGCCTCACCGCTTCGGATGCAGCAGCCGCCAGGTCATGGCGCGGACCTGGTCGAAGAGGTCGAGTGCCTCTGCTGCCCGTTTCGCATCG